>NZ_CP014989.1:2700000-3000000 GCF_001685415.1 Serinicoccus hydrothermalis
GCGGGCGCCGGAGAGCGCCACGACGATCGGGTATGCCTCGAAGCTGCGCCAGGCGTACACCACCTCGTCGTCCGGGTCGCAGGCGATGGCGACGAGCTGGGCCAGGACCGCGACGCTGCCGGTGCCGGTGGCCAGCTGCTCGACGGGGACGCCCAGTCGCACGGCCAGCGCCTCGGTGAGCGCGACCACGCCCATGTCGGGGTAGCGGTTGACCTGCTGCGCGGCGTCCGAGATGGCCTGCGTGACCGAGGGTAGCGGGGGGAAGGGGTTCTCGTTGGACGAGATCTTGTAGGACGTGACCCCCTCAACCGGCGCCGGCGGCTTCCCCGGGACGTAGGCCGGAACCCCGGCCAGGGTGCTGCGGAGACGGACGGGCGCGGGCTGGTCGGTCATGGGGTCAGCGTAGCCAGGGGTCTGCGGCCAGAGGTGCCTACCCTCAGCCCTTCCCTGTGCACGGATCTGCAGCCTGTGCACGCCACAGGAACCCCAGCCACACCTGTGCACGCTTGCTGGAGCAAGGCTGCAGATATTTCCTCGGCTCCGCCCCAGCAAGCGTGCCCAGGTCTGACCGAGGCTGGCGAGGTCAGCGGCGCGCGGGGAGTACATCGGTCGCGGCGAGGTCGTCCCCGACGAAGAGCAACGGCTCGCCGCTGGTGACGGAGAGGGCATACGAGAAGCAGTCGCCGTAGTTCAGCCGCGCCGGATGGCCGGACCCGCGACCGAAGCGCCGGTATGCCGTGCGCGCCACCTCGGCGTCGCGGGCGGTGACGGGCACGACCTCGACGGCGAGCTCGCGCAGGAGGTCGTCCAGCCGCGCGCCGTGCGTGGACGAGCGCTGGTCGGCGACGATCCCCACCTCGAGCCAGGTCGCGGCGGACATGCGGCACTGACCCGCGAGCGCGGTCCTCGCGAGATCCTCGAAGCCCTCCTCGCCCTGCAGGATCGCGAGCAGGGCCGAGGAGTCGAGGATCATCGCGGGAGCCCGGTCCGGTCGTCGTAGAGGTCGTCGGCCGAGGCGATCTCCATCTCGCCGACGAGCCGGGCGTCGGCCGCGGCGAAGGCGTCGACGACAGCGCGGACCCGCTCCATCCGGGGCCCGAGACCGGCTCCGTCGGGGTCGACCTCGTAGTCGCGCAGCAGCCGGGTCAGCGCCTCCCGACGGCACCGGTCTGGGACCGTCCCGTCACGCGGGCGGCCTCCCGGGCGAGGGCGTGGACCCGTTCGCTCTTGATGTTGAGGCTCACAGTGCCATTCTACCCGTCGAGAGATCTACCCTTCTACCATCACGTTCTTGAGGCCCGAGAGAGTCGTCGCGCACCGCCGCGCGGATGCCAGCGCCCGGACAGCCGCGCGTGGGATCATGGGCGGCATGAAGATCCTCGCCAGCATCGTGGCCAACGGTGTCGCCCTCTGGGTCGCGGCCTCGCTCCTGTCCGGCATCGAGTTCGGCGGACAGGGTCTGTCGGCGCTGCTCACCGTCGTGCTCGTCGCCGCCGTCTTCGGCGTCGTCAACGCCTTCGTCCGGCCCTTGGTGCAGCTGCTGTCGCTGCCGCTCATCATCCTCAGCCTCGGGCTGTTCCTCGTCGTGATCAACGCCCTCATGCTGCTGCTGACCTCCTGGCTCGCCGGCGTCCTCGGCCTGGACTTCCAGGTCACCGACTTCTGGTGGGACGCCGTCCTGGGCTCGATCATCATCTCGGTGGTCTCGATGTTCGTCGGGATGCTCCTGCCGGACGGTCGCAGCCGTCCATGACGTCGCCCGGCCGCGCCGCGTCAGCATGCCGCGAGGTCAGGCTGACGTCTGCGGTACCGTCGCCAGGCACGTCCCCAGCACGAAGGAGTTCCGCGTGAGCGACGACGAGGTCGCGGCCAGCGCCGCGCCCGGAGGTCACGAGCCGCCCGAGCGCGACATCACCGACGGCGGGCCCGAGATGGTCCAGTTCCTCGCCGCCGACGGCACCCGCGTCGAGCTGAGCGAGAGCAACGAGCCCTACGCGGCATACCTCGAGGACGTCGGCACCGACGAGATGGTCGCGATGCTGCGCGACCTCATCCTCGTCCGCCGGGTCGACGCCGAGGGCTTCGCGCTGCAGCGCCAGGGAGAGCTCGGCCTGTGGCCCAGCCTGCTCGGCCAGGAGGCCGCCCAGGTCGGTGCCGGCCGCGCGATGCGCCCGCAGGACTACGCCTTCCCGGGCTACCGCGAGCACGGTGTCGCCTGGTGCAAGGGGGTGCCGCCGGAGAACCTGCTCGGGATGTTCCGGGGGGTCAACCACGGCGGGTGGGACTCCAACGACAACAACTTCCACCTCTACACCATCGTCATCGGCAACCAGATGCTGCACGCCGTCGGGTATGCCATGGGCGTCGCCCGCGACGGCGACGTCGCCACCGGCGACGCGGACCGCGACACCGCGGTCATGGCCTTCACCGGTGACGGCGGCACCGCGCAGGGCGACTTCAACGAGGCGCTCGTCTTCGCCGCGGTGACCCACGCGCCGGTCGTCTTCTACGTCCAGAACAACCACTGGGCGATCTCCGAGCCCAACGACCGGCAGTTCACGATCCCGCCCTACCGCCGCGCCGACGGTTTCGGCTTCCCGGGGATCCGGGTGGACGGCAACGACGTGCTCGCCAGCTACGCCGTCACGCGGTATGCCCTCGACCGGGCGCGCAACGGCCAGGGGCCGACGCTCGTCGAGGCCTTCACCTACCGCATGGGCGCGCACACCACGTCCGACGACCCGACGAAGTACCGCATCTCCGCCGAGGTCGACGCGTGGAAGGCGAAGGACCCGATCGACCGCATGACGGCATACCTCAAGGCCGAGGGCGCCATCGACGACTCCTGGGTCGAGGAGACCCAGGCGGAGGCCGACGAGCTCGCCAAGCGCATCCGCAAGGCCTGCCAGACCATGCCCGACCCGCCGCACGAGGAGATGTTCGCGCACGTGTATGCCGAGCCGCACCAGCTCATCGAGCGAGAGTCCGCGCAGTTCGCGGACTACCAGTCCGGGTTCGAGGACTGAGGCGCGAGGATGAGCACGCAGGCACAGCAGTCAGGCAGCACGGCGACGCGGATGACGATCGCCAAGGCCCTCAACGCCGGGATGCGGGCCGCGATGGAGCGCGACCCGAAGGTCGTCCTCATGGGCGAGGACGTCGGCAAGCTCGGCGGCGTCTTCCGGATCACCGAGGGGCTGCAGAAGGACTTCGGCGAGGACCGGGTCATCGACACCCCGCTCGCCGAGGCCGGGATCATGGGTGCGGCCGTGGGGCTCGCGCTGCGCGGCTACCGGCCCGTGGTGGAGATCCAGTTCGACGGCTTCGTCTACCCCGCCTTCGACCAGATCGTCAGCCAGGTCGCCAAGATGCACAACCGCAGCCAGGGCGCGCTCAAGGTGCCGATGGTCATCCGCATCCCCTACGGCGGAGGCATCGGGGCGGTCGAGCACCACAGCGAGTCCAACGAGTCCTACTTCGCGCACACCGCCGGGCTGCGGGTCGTGACCTGCTCGAGCACCGAGGACGCCTACTGGATGATGCAGCAGGCGATCGCCAGCGACGACCCGGTCGTCTTCTACGAGCCCAAGCGGCGCTACCACGAGCGCGGCGTCCTGGACCTCGGCGAGGGCGGGGTCGCCGGCGCCTCCCTCGACGACGCGCCGCACGCGCTGGACGAGGGCGTGGTCCGGGTCGAGGGCAGCGACGTCACGATCCTCACCTACGGCCCCATGGTCAAGGTCGCGCACGCCGCGGCCCAGGCCGCCGAGCTGGAGGACGGCCCCTCGATCGAGGTCGTCGACCTGCGCTCGCTGTCCCCGCTGGACGCCGAGCTCATCGAGGAGTCGGTGAAGAAGACCGGCCGGTGCATCGCGCTGTCCGAGGCGCAGACCTTCGCCAGCATCACCTCCGAGATCGCGGCGCACGTGCAGGAGCACTGCTTCTACCACCTCGAGGCGCCGGTCCTGCGGGTCGGCGGCTACAACATCCCCTACCCGCCGAGCCGGCACGAGGAGGTCTTCCTCCCCGACCTGGACCGTGTGCTGCACGCGGTCGACACCCTGCTCGCATACTGACGGCTCACGCCAAGGAGAGGCGATCCTCGTGCCAGAGTTCAAGCTCCCCGACCCCGGCGAAGGTCTCGTCGAGGCCACCATCGTCCAGTGGAAGGTCGCGGTCGGCGACACCGTGAAGACCAACGACATCGTCGTGGAGGTCGAGACCGCGAAGTCGCTCGTCGAGCTGCCGATCCCGTATGACGGGACCGTCACCGAGCTGCTCGCGGCCGAGGGCGACGAGGTCGAGGTCGGCACCCCCATCGTCGTCGTCGACGACGGGAGCGGCGCGAAAGGGACCGGCGGCGCGAGGACTCAGTCCGGCACCGACGTCGAGGACGTCACCGACGAGGAGACCGCGGCCTCCGACGACCTCGTCCCGAGCCCGCCCGAGGGTGGGGACAGCACGCCCGAGGACGACGGGTCCGGCGGCAGCAAGCGCGAGGCGATGCTCGTCGGCTACGGCGCGATCGAGGGGTCCACCTCGCGGCGCAAGCGGCGCCGCGGTGCCTCGGGCGCGGAGGCCGAGGCCGCCGCCACCCCGAAGCGCAAGGCCAAGGCCTCCCCGCCGGTCCGCAAGTACGCCAAGGACCGTGGCGTCGACATCGACGAGGTCACGGCCGCCGGACCGACGGGCATCGTCCGCCGCTCCGACATCGACGCCCACCTCGACGGGAGCGCCCCGTCCACGCCGGACGTCCAGGACGTCCCCTCCTCCACCCCGGCGGACGTCGAGAGCGGCGCCGTCTCCGCACCGGGCGTCCAGAGTGGCGGCGGCGCGGCATACCAGCGACCCTCCTTCGACCGGACCGGCGAGCGGGAGGAGCGGGTCGACGTCAAGGGCGTGCGCAAGATGACCGCTCAGGCGATGGTCGGGTCGGCCTTCAGCGCGCCGCACGTGACCGAGTTCATCACCGTCGATGTCACCCGCACGATGGAGCTCATCGACCGGCTCAAGGCCGACCGCTCCTTCCGTGACCTGCGGATCAACCCGCTGCTCGTGCTCGCCAAGGCCATGACCGTCGCGGTCCGCCGCAACCCGGGCGTCAACGCGGTCTGGGACGAGGACGCCCAGCAGATCGTGCAGCGCCACTACGTCAACCTCGGGATCGCGGCGGCGACCCCGCGCGGACTGGTCGTGCCCAACATCAAGGACGCCGACCTCATGGACCTGCGGCAGCTCGCCGAGGCCATGACCGACCTCGTCGCGACGGCCAAGGCCGGGCGCACCCAGCCCGCCGACATGTCCGGCGGGACGATCACCATCACCAACGTCGGGGTCTTCGGCGTCGACACCGGCACCCCGATCATCAACCCCGGCGAGTCCGCGATCGTCTGCTTCGGCGCGGTCCGGCGTATGCCCTGGGTCGTCGGCACCGGGGAGCAGGAGCGGATCGAGCCGCGCTGGGTGACCCAGCTGGCGGTGAGTTTCGACCACCGGCTCATCGACGGCGAGCTGGGCTCGATGTTCCTCGCCGACCTGGCCGCCCTGCTCGAGGACCCGGCCCGGGCGCTGGCCTGGGCCTGACGGCTCTGACTCAGCCGAGGCTTCCGGCCCGTCCGGCGGCCTCTGCAGGAGGAACGGGACGTAGCCCGCAACCGACGAAGTCGTCGTCGGTGGTGACGATCTCCTCGAAGCCCGCGAGCAGGGCGGTGGCGGCGTGCACGGCGTCCCGCCCGCGCAACGGCGTCGTGATGACCAGCTGCAGGGCACGCTCGAGCACGGTGGCGTCCACGGGGTGCAGGACCAGGGCATCCATCATGGCCCGGGTCTGCGCGACGGCACCCTCGCGGTCTCCCCGCCGCAGGCGATGGAAGAGGAACTCCTGGACGGCTTCGGCGCTGGCGTGCAACTGTGTGCGCTGCGCTGCCGAAGCCTGGAGGAAGGACCGGCACGCCTCGCGCTGCGGGTGGGGGGAGCCGACGGCATACGCGAAGACTGCGGTGTCGACGAAGAGGGGCGTCACGGGACCTCGGTGAGCGGGTCGGCCTCCAGGAGCGCTCGGGTGTCCTCCCACGTGTCCGAACCGTTCTCGTCGGGGGTGAAACCCAGGAACCGGTCGAGGCCCGCCTGCCGGACCGCCACGTCGGGGTCGAGGTAGACGTCGATCGCGTTGCGGATCACGGCGGCGACACTACGGCCGCTGCGCTCGGCCTCGCCGGCCACCGCGGCATAGCGCTGCTGGTCGAGCAACAGTTGGAGTCGACGCTCCATGACGGACATACACATACATTAGCATGTGTATGCCATCAGGCATCACTACTGCTGCGAGCCTCGACGACGACGAGCACGGCCACCACGGCGGCGCCGAGCAGGGCCAGGAGGGTCGGCCCGAGCACCGGGTCGTAGGGCGCCACGAGCGTTCCCGGTCCGTGGGCGTCGCCCGCGGACTGCTGCCAGGGCCAGAGCGCCCGCAGCGAGCCGACCATGAGCCCGGCCATGACGAGCAGCGTGCTGCGCCGGTGGTGCTCCAGCAGCCAGGTCAGCAGCTGCACGAAGGAGGCGAGGCCGGTGACGGCACCGAGCGCGAAGACGGCGAGGTAGCCCAGGTCGCGCGAGTCCACCGCGTCGAGGGTCGCGGTGTAGAGCCCGACGGCCAGCAGGAAGAACGACCCGGAGACGCCCGGCACCACCAGCGCGCAGATGGCGACGGCGGCCGCACCGAAGACGACGATCAGCGGGGGGTCGGCGACCGCGTGCCCACCGGCGAAGCCGATGAGCGTCCAGGCGATCACCGCGGCGCCCACGACGAGCACGACCTCGAGCCACGCCGGCCGGCGGCGCTCGGGCAGCATCCGCAGCGGCACGAGCACGCTCATCGCGACCATCCCCAGGAAGAGCCCGCGCGCGTGCTCGGGGGCGTTGGTGACGAAGCTGCTCATCACCCCCGCCATGGTGAGCACGGCCAGACCCATCCCGGCCAGGACGGGCACGAGCAGCCACCAGTCGGTGCGTCGCAGCTCGGTCACCGCACCCGGGACGCGACCGCGCTCGCCGCCCACCACCAGGGCTTTCGCCGCGTTGACCACGTGCGAGGCGGAGCCGATGAGCTGCTCGTAGAGCCCGGTCACGAGCGCGACCGTCCCGCCGGAGACCCCGGGGATGAGCTCGGCCATGCCGATGAGGAAGCCCCGGAGCATGTCGAGAGGGAGCAGCAGGCGGCTGCGCGTGGGCGTCACGGTCGCGGCGTCGGTCACGGCTGGAAGCCTACGTGCCGGTGCTGGCAGCTCTCTGCACACCTACGATCGACGTATGCCCGCCCGCCCGCGCCTCAAGGACCGCCTGCTCACGATCCTCACCACGCTGGCGGCGGTCGTGATCTTCGTGGCCGGGATCTCCCGCGGCAACACCCGGGTGGCCGTCCTCGGCGCCCTCTTCTTCCTCGGCTACGGGGTGCTGCACGCCGTGACCCGGCGGCTTGAGCCGGCGGCGCGGCTGCTCACCGGCAGCGAGGCGGACCGGGCCGAGGCGATGGCGCAGTTCCGGGCGACCCGGCTGGCGGGTCAGGGGGCGCTGCTCATCGCCCTGGTCGGCGTCGTCCTGGAGTTCACGCTGCAGTGGCCACCAGGGCTGTGGGTCGCGGGGACGGCGCTCGCGGTGCTGGCGATCTTCGTCGGCGGGCTGTGGTGGTTCAGCCGCAGCCTGCGGGCGCGCTGAGGGTCAGCGGGTCAGCGTCAGCGCGTCGAGCACCCGGCGCGCGAGGTCCTCGTCGCCGTGCGCGTGGTAGGCCGTGTCGGCCGTCGGGGTGCGCCCGGCGGTCCGCCGGGCCAGGGCGTGGGTCGACAGCGCGATCGTCGTCGTCGACTCGGCGCCCGGGTCGGTGACCGGCACGTCGTCCTCCTCCTCGGCGGCCGAGTGGCCGGTGAAGAGCTCGTGCGCGACCGGCTCCCCGGACTCGTCGACGTCGATCCGCACACCGCCGCGCCCGGTCACCGGACCCGTGCTCTCGACGATGACGACCGTCCCGGGCTCGGGGGAGACCCGGCGCAGCACCACGGCGGGCACCGAGTCGAGCACCATCGCCGTCCACTGCGCTGCACCGGCGCCGTCCAGCGACCCCGGCCGATCGACGGCCGCCCGGATGTCCTGCTCGTGGCTCCAGATGTCGCACAGCCGCAGCCGCACCAGGTCGACGAAGCGGGCCTCCTGCTCCCGGATCGAGCGCACCGTCGACTCCAGCTCCAGGTCCGGGGCGTACAGGTCGGCGGTGCGGATCTCGACGAGCGAGCGGAGCTCGGCGAGCAGCTGCTCCGGCGTGAGCCCGGCGCGCGAGCGGACCCCCTGCTCCATCCAGAGCCCGAGGTCGTTGCGCACGTGCTCGGGGGTGCCGACCTCGATCGTCTCCTCGACGACGGGGTGCTCGGAACCGGAGAGGTAGTCCTCGACGTGCACGACGTGCGCCACGTGGTCGCGGACGGTCCAGCCGGGGCAGTCGGTGGGCAGCTCCCACTCGGCCTCGCGCAGGCCGTCGCAGACGTTGACCAGGGACAGCAGCACCTGGCGGTAGGCCTCGGCGAAGCCGGGCACGTCGGCGGGCGGGGCGGGGTGGACGACCATGGGGCCAGCGTAACGAGGACGCCTAAAATGGGAGGTATGACCGTTCCCCCCGCCGCGAGCGCCCCGACGCTGCGGTGGACCGTCCCCGCCACGACGATCCTCACCGCGCTCGTCGTCGCGGTCCCGGCGGCGGCGCTCAGCGGTGCGGCCGCCCCCCTCGTCCTGGGCGACGCCGGCCCGTTCGTGCGCTGGGGCATGGTCCTCATCGAGACGGTGCACCACCTCGCCGCCGCGCTGACCATCGGCCTGCTCGTCGTCGCGGCCTTCCTCGTCCGCGAGGGGCGCGGCACCGACCGGCGCCGCAGCGCCGCCCGGGTCGCCGCGCTGTCGGCGGTGCTCTGGGCCGCGAGCGCCGCGGCGATCCTCGTCGTCGGCTTCGGCGACCTGGCGGGCATACCCCCGAGCACGCCGGGCTACCTGTCCGACCTCATGGCCAACCTGTGGGGCCTGGAGCTCATGCGGCTGCGGCTGATCGAGCTGGTGCTCGTCGCGGCTATCGTCCCGCTGGCGGCGGTCGCGCGGACCCGGGGCGCCCTCGCCTGGTCCGCCGCCCTCGCGCTCCTGAGCCTCGTCCCGCTGGCCTACGGCGGTCACGCGAGCGGCACGGACGGGCACGAGACCGCCGTCACCGCGCTGCTGCTCCACCTGGGCGGCATGACGGTCTGGGTCGGCGGCCTCATGGCGCTGGGACTGCTCCTGCCGGTCGTGGGCTCGGCGCTGCCGGACACGCTGCGGCGCTACTCCACCCTGGCGACCTGGTCCTACGTCTCCATCGCCCTCTCCGGCCTGCTCTTCGCCCTGCTCACCGCGGACGACCTCGGCGACCTGACCAGCGCCTACTGGATCCTCATCTGGGCCAAGGTGCTGCTGCTGGGCGCCCTGGGCGTCTTCGGGCTGGTGCAGCGCCGGGCCATCATCGCCCGCGGCGCCGACCGGCCCTGGCTCTTCGCCGCGCTCGCCGCCGGCGAGCTCGCCGTCATGGGGGCCGCCGTCGCCCTCGGCACGGTCCTGTCCCGCACCCCGCCACCCGTGGTCGAGTCCGCCGCGGACCTGGACACCCCGGTCTACGCCCTCACCGGCTACCCCATGCCCCCGCCGCTGGCCCCAGGCCGCTTCCTCGACACCTGGCAGGTCAACTGGCTGTTCCTGCTGGTGGCCCTGCTCGCCGTCGGGCTGTATGCCGCGGGCTGCGTCCGGCTGTGGCGTCGCGGCGACCGCTGGCCGTGGTGGCGGCTGCTCGTCTGGGTGCTCGGCTGGGCGGTCTTCGCCTACGTCACCAACGGCGCCCCCGGGGTCTACGGGCGGGTGATGTTCTCCCAGCACATGGTCATGCACATGGCGCTGATGATGGCGGTGCCGATCTTCCTCGTGCCGGCGCAGGCCATCACGCTGGCCTACCGCGCCCTGCCCTCCCGGCCGGACCGCACCCTCGGCCCGCGCGAGCTGCTCACCGCCGTGGTCCACTCGCGCTGGGCCGCCTTCTTCGCCAACCCCCTGGTGGCCGGGATCGTCTTCTTCGGCAGCCTCATCGCCTTCTACTGGACCGGGCTGTTCGAGCTGGCCCTGACCACGCATACCGGCCACGTGCTCATGGTGCTGCACTTCACCCTCGCCGGCTTCGCCTTCGTCTGGGCCCTCGTGGGCCAGGACCCCGGGCCGGAGCGGTGGGCCCCGCCGCTGCGGATCATGGTGCTGCTCGGCACCCTCGCCGCGCACGCCTTCTTCGGCCTGGCGATCATGCAGGGCACCTGGCTGCTGGCGCCGGGCTTCTTCAAGACGATCGCGGTGCCCTGGGTGCCCGACCTGCTCGCCGACCAGCAGCTCGGCGGCGCGATCGCCTGGGGGGTCGGGGAGCTCCCCACGGTGGTGCTCATCCTCATGGTCATGGTGGACTGGATGCGCCGCGACGAGCGCGAGACCCGGCGGTCGGACCGCCAGGCCGAGCGCGACGACGACGCCGAGCTCGCGGCCTACAACGCCCGGCTGCAGCAGCTGGCGGAGAGGAGCCGCAGGTGAGGATCGCCATCATCCAGCTTGGGTATGCCGAGGGTGCCGACGAGAGCGTCGACGCACGCGCGCAACGGGTCGCCGACCTCGTGCGCTCGGCCGGGGCCGGGCACGACCTCGTGCTGCTGCCCGAGCTGTGGAGCGCCGGCGGCTTCGCCTCCTCGGAGTGGGAGGAGCGCAGCCAGGACCTCTCCGTGCTGGACCAGGGCGAGCTGCCTCCGGCCCTGGTGCCCGTGGCCGAGGCGACCCGCGAGATCGGCGCGGTCGTGCATACCGGGTCCGTGGTCGAGCGCACCGCCGGACCGGGCGAGGAGGGGCGCCACCTGTGGAACACCTCGGTCGTGCTGGACCCCCAGGGCCGTCCGTGCGCGACCTACCGCAAGATCCACCGCTTCGGCTTCGGCGGCGGCGAGCCCAAGCTCATGGAGGCCGGCGGCGAGATCGTCGTGACCGACCTGCCCGCTCCCGCCGACGGGCTGCGGGTCGGGCTGTCGACCTGCTACGACCTGCGCTTCCCCGAGCTCTACCGCCTCCAGCTGGACCGCGGCGCCCAGGTCTTCGTCATCCCCTCCGCCTGGCCGATGGCGCGGGTCGAGCACTGGCGGCTGCTGCTGCGGGCGAGGGCGGTCGAGGACCAGTGCTTCGTCGTCGCGTGCAACACCGCCGGCACCCACGCGGGGGTCGAGATGGGCGGGCACAGCGCGGTCGTCGACCCGGGCGGGACGGTCCTCGCCGAGGCCGGCGCCGGGGAGGAGACGCTGTCGGTGGAGATCGAGGACGACGCCGTCGCGCGGACCCGCGAGGGCTTCCCCGTGCTCGCCGACCGGCGATTGTGAGGCCCGCCCCGTTAGGGTGGCCCCAAGTACGTCGAAAGGATCACCCATGGGTATGGGCTTCGGAATCTTCCTGCTCGCCGCGGGAGCCATCCTCACGTGGGCGGTGGGCGACCAGACCAGCGTCATCGACCTCCCGACCGTCGGCTACATCCTCATGGCGGCGGGGGTCCTGTCGATCCTCCTCGGCCTGGTGATGAACACCCAGCGCAACAACACCACGCACCGCGAGATCATCGAGCGCGACAGCCGTGGGGAGACCCGCTACCGCGATCGCGACGGCTACTGAGCGCCGCCGACCGCTTCGCCCGGGCCCGGGCGCAGGTCTATGCCTGGCTCCCGCGGCCGGTCCGGCGGATCGTGCCGGAGACGGCCATCGGCTTCGCCGCCATCAGCAGCTTCACGTATGCCCTCGACCTGACCCTGCTCGCCGTCCTCTTCGACGTCCTGCGCTGGCCCTACCCGCTCGCGGTGACCACCGGCTACGTCGTCGCCTTCGGGCTGGCCTTCGTGCTCAACCGCTGGCTCAACTTCCAGAGCCACGGACCGGTCGGCCGGCAGACGGGGCGCTACGTCGTCACCGTCCTCGCCAACTACCTGCTCTTCATCCTCGCGCTGTCCACGACCCTGGAGTGGCTGGGCGTGCACTTCCTCGCGGCGCGGCTGATCGCCGGGGCCTGCGAAGCGGTCTTCATGTACCTCATGATGCGCAGCTTCGTCTTCCGGCTGAAGCGCTACGCCTGAGTCACTGCCCTCTGCCGGCTCAGAGCGTCCGGCGCATGACGAGCCGGGGCAGCTTGCTCGCGACCGCGTCGGTCTCGCCGACGACCTCGAAGCCCACCTGCTCGAACATCGCCCGGGTGCCGACGAAGGCCATCGTCGTGTCCATCCGCCCGGGCGGGTCCACCGGGTAGGCCTCGACCGCGGGCGCGCCGTGGGACGCGGCATACCCCACGGCACCCTCGAGGAGGCGCGCGGTGTGCCCCTGCCTGCGGTGCCCGCCGCGGACGACCACGCAGACGATGCTCCACACGTCGACGTCGTCGAGCGGGCGGATCTTGCGGGAGTGCACGAGCGCGGGGATGTCGGCACGCGGGCCGATGTTGCACCACCCCACGGGTATGCCGTCGGCATAGGTGACGACGCCCGGCGGCAGGTCGCGCTCGCACAGGGCGCGCATCACCCGCTCCCGGGCGTCCTCGCCGTCGCCGCCCAGCTCGCGGACGTCGGCGGTGCGCAGCCGGTGCGGGACGCACCAGCAGTGGGTCGCGCGACGGTGGGGGTTGGTGACGTCGGCGAAGTCCTCGAACCGGTCCGGCGTCACCGGGTGCGTCTCGACCTCCATCGCCCCAGTGAAGCACCGGGCGGGGGCGGTCGTCTCAGAACGCGGCCTCCGGGAGGTCCATCACGGACGCCACCTGACCGTCGTCCGCCGCGGTGATCGTGCGTCGGTCGGCGCCCAGGCGCGGCAGCACCTCGGTGGCGAAGAAGCGGGCGGCCGCGACCTTGCCCTGCAGGTAGGCACGGCCGTCGTCGTCGGCGGCGCTCACCCCGCTGACCCCGCGCTCCCCGGAGTCGAGCAGCCGCTTGGCCACCTCCGCCTCGCGCAGCAGCAGCCACCCGATGAGCAGGTCACCGGTCGCGAGCAGGAACCTGGTGGTGGACAGGCCGACGGCATACACCGCCTCTGGGCGGGTCTGGCTCTCGACCGCCTTGGCGGTGAGGAACTCCACCATGCCGTTGATCTCGCCGAGGCCTCGCAGCACCGCACCGCGGACGTCGTCGAGCCCGTCGTCCACCTGCCCGGACGCGGTCTGCTGCACCTGCGCGGCGACGTGGCCCAGCGCCTGCCCGCGGTCGCGCAGGATCTTGCGGAAGAAGAAGTCCTGGCCCTGGATCGCGGTGGTGCCCTCGTAGAGGCTGTCGATCTTGGCGTCGCGGACGTACTGCTCGATGGGGTAGTCCTGCAGGAAGCCCGAGCCGCCCAGGGTCTGCAGCGACTCGGTGCCGAGCAGCGTGAAGGCGCGCTCGCTGCCGCAGCCCTTGACCAGCGGCAGCAGCAGGTCGTTGACCTTGGCGGCCAGGGCGACGTCGGGGCCGTCGCCGGTGTCGGGGTCGATGCCCCGGTCCTGCGCGGCGTGCACCTGGTCCTGGACGCTCGCGGTGTAGAGCATGAGCGCCCGCAGGCCCTCGGCATACGCCTTCTGGAGGAGGAGCGATCGGCGCACGTCGGGGTGCGCGGTGATCGTCACCCGGGGTGCGTTCTTGTCCGCCATCTGGGTGAGGTCGGCGCCCTGGACCCGGTCCTTGGCGTAACCGAGCGCCGCCTGGTAGCCGGCCGAGAGGGCGGCGATCGCCTTGGTGCCGACGAGCATCCGGGCATACTCGATGACCCGGAACATCTGCGCGATGCCGTCGTGGACCTCGCCCAGCAGCCAGCCGACGGCGGGGCGCGCGTCGTCCTCGCCGAGCGCGACCTCGCACGTGGTGGACACCTTGAGGCCCATCTTGTGCTCGATCGCGGTGATCTCGACGCCGTTCTCCTCGCCGAGCTCGCCGGTCTCGAGGTCGGTGACGTGGCGCTGGGGGACGATGAAGAGGGACAGGCCCTTGGTGCCCGGGCCGGCGCCCTCGGGGCGGGCGAGGACGAAGTGGACGACGTTGTCGTAGAACGGGGCGATGCCGCTGGTGATGAAGCGCTTGGTGCCGGTGAGGTGCCAGCTGCCGTCGCCCGCCTTGACCGCCTTGGTGCGGCCCGCGCCGACGTCGCTGCCGGCGTCGGGCTCGGTGAGCATCATCGTCGCGCCCCAGGCGTGGTCGACCATGAGCTGGGCGAGCTGCTGCTGCTCGGGGGTGCCGAGGCGGAAGAGGACGTTGGAGAAGGTGTAGCCGGCGGCGAACATCTTCACCGCCGGGTTGGCACCGAGGACGAGCTCGGACAGGGCCCAGGTGAGGCTCGGGGGAGCGGGGGTGCCGCCCAGGCCCTCCTCGATCTCCAGGCGCCACCACTCGTTGTCGACCCAGGTCTGGTAGCTGCGGACGAAGCTCTCCGGCATGCTCACCGTGCCAGCGGCCCGGTCGAGCACGGGCGGGGTGCGGTCGGACTCGGTGTAGGACTCGGCGAGCGGGCCTTCGGCGAGCTCGGCGACCGCGTGCAGCGCCTCCCGCGCGGTCTCGACGTCGACCTCCTCGTAGGGGGCCTTTCCCAGGACCTCCTGGCGGCCCAGGACGTCGAGCAGGACGAACTCCGCGTCCCGGACGTTGCTGCGGTAGTGGCCCACGCTGGCTCTCCTCAAGTATGCGGTACTAGCAGTACGCTGTAACTGCCGCCAGTCTATACCGCCCTCGAACCCCCCACCCCGACCCTTCCGCCGTCCCCTCCCCGACCGGCCGCGCACTTTGCTCGGACCGGCCGCGCACTTTGGCTCGACTGGCCGCGCACTTTGCGTCGACCGACCGCGCACTTTGCATCCTGGACTGCAAACCGTGCGGTCGGTGCGCGCAAACCGTGCGGCCGGTGCGCGCAAACCGTGCGGTCGGTCAGGAGAGGGTGGAGAGCTGCTCGGCGACGGCGCGCTCGATGCAGGTGGCGGTGTCGTTCCACGACGCGCTGGCGCCGTAGGTCGCCGAGAGGTCGACGACGCGCAGCCCGGTGAGCCGCGCCGCGGGGGCGTCCTCGCGCACGACGCCGGCGACGACGACGACGGGTATGCCGTCCGGCTCGGCCTCGTCGACGACACCGCCGACGACCTTGCCGTTGAACGACTCGGCGTCCAGGGCGCCCTCGCCGGTGACGACGGCGTCGGCACGGGAGATCGCCTCGGCCAGCCCGACCTGCTCGGCGACGAGCCGCAGCCCGGGCACCAGAGACCCGCCGAGCACGAGCACGCCACCCCCGAGCCCGCCGGCCGCGCCCGCCCCGGCGGTGGCCGAGACGTCGACGCCGAACTCCTCGAGGTAAATGCCCTGCAGCTCGAAGAGCCGCCCGGTGAGCTCGACGACCTGGTCGCCGCTGGCCCCCTTCTGCGGGCCGAAGACCTGCGCCGCCTCGACGAAGGCGGTCTGCACGTCGCACGCGGCAAGCAGCTCGACACCGCGCTCCGCAGGGGTCCGCCCGTCGAGCCCGGCACGCGCGGCCTCCACCGCGCCCAGCCCGCCGTCGCTCATCGCCGAGCCCCCGAGCCCGACGACCACCCGCGTGGCCCCGTCCCGCACGGCCTGCGCGATGAGCTCCCCGGTGCCGGCGCTGGTCGCGCCGACCGGGTCGTTGCCCTCCTTGCCCCCGGCCAGCACCAGCCCGCTCGCGGAGGCCGACTCGATGACGGCCACGCCGTCGTCCCCGAGCCGCCACTGCGCCTCGACCGGCGTCCCGAGCGGCCCGGTCACGGTGCTCGTCCGGTTGGCGCCGCCGAAGGCGTCGAGCATCCCCTCACCGCCGTCGGCCATGGGCATACCGATGACGTCCCAGCCCGCGCCCTCCGCCCCGGCGCGCGCCGCCTCGACCACCTCGGGCGCGGTCAGGGACCCGCGGAACTTGTCCGGCGCGATCAGCACGAGCGGGCGGGCGGGGGTGTCGGCGGCGGTGCTCACAGACCTGACCCTAGGGCAAGGATTGGCGCGGTCGCGCACGCATGCACGATGATGACGGCATGACGACGTCAAGGAAGACTCGCCCGCTCCTCGCGGCCCTCGCCGCGACCGCGCTGCTCGCGGGCTGCAACGCCGGGGCCGGCACCAGCACGGACGACGGCTCGCAGGAGCCGGGCGACTCCGCCGGTGCGGAGGACGGCGGCGAGGACACCGCGGCCGCCCCCGAGCCCGGCGGCTCGGACGAGACGGTGCGCGTCGGCCTGGTCGCCGAACCCGCCAGCCTGGACTTCACGACCACCGACGGCGCGGCGATCCCGCAGCTGCTCCTGGACAACGTCTACGAGACGCTCGTGACCGTCGACGTCGAGACCGGCGAGATCGTGCCCGCGCTCGCCACCGAGTGGGAGGTGAGCGAGGACCGGACGACCTACACCTTCACGCTCGAGGACGGCGTCACCTTCTCCGACGGCAGCGAGTTCACCGCCGAGGACGCCGCCTTCTCCCTCGACCGGGTCTCCTCCGACGCCTGGACGATCAGCCTGAAGTCGCAGCTCGACGTCGTCGAGTCGGTCGAGGCGGTCGACGACACGACGCTGGAGGTCACGCTCTCGCGCCCCTCCAACTCCTTCCTGTATGCCCTCACCACCCGGGTCGGCGCGATGTTCGACACCGAGGCGGTCGACAACCTCGCCGAGCAGGCGATCGGCACCGGCCCCTACACCTTCGAGAACTGGGACCGCGGCTCGCAGATCACCCTCGAGCGCAACCCCGACTACCACGGCGACGCGCCCTACTTCCAGACCGTGGAGATGCGCTACTTCGACGACGCCAACGCGCTCAACAACGCGATGCTCACCGACGCCATCGACGTCGTGTCCACCGTGCAGGCGCCGGAGTCGCTGGCCGAGTTCGAGGGCGGCGACTTCCAGATCGTCGAGGGCACGACCAACGGCGAGGTCGTGCTGTCGATGAACCAGCAGGAGGGCAACCCGCTGGCCGACCCGGACCTGCGCGAGGCCGTCCGCTACGCCATCGACCACCAGAGCCTCATGGACACCTGCTGGGCCGGCCGCGGCGAGCTCATCGGCTCGATGGTCCCGCCCACCGACCCCTGGTACGAGGACCGCACCGGCGACTACCCCTTCGACCCGGAGGAGGCGCAGCGGCTCATCTCCGAGGCCGGCGCCGAGGGCACCGAGCTGCGCCTGCGCATACCCTCCCTGCCGTATGCCGTCTCCTGCGGCACCGTCGTCGAGTCCATGCTCGAGGACGCCGGGCTGCAGGTGACGATCGACGAGCTGGAGTTCCCCGCGGCCTGGCTGGAGACGGTCTTCACCAACAAGGACTTCGACATGTCGATAGTGGCGCACGTCGAGCCGCGCGACATGGCCAACGTCTTCGGGAGCCCGGACTACTACACGACCTACGGCACCGAGGAGATCCAGACGCTCTTCGAGGAGGCCGACACCGGCACCGAGGAGGAGCAGGTCGCCAAGCTGCAGGAGGCCGCAGCCGTCATCAGCGAGGACGCCGCCGCGGACTTCCTCTTCCTGCTGCCCAACCTCATGGTCGCCGACCCGGACATCACCGGGCTGCCGACCAACGCGATCAAGGAGTCCTTCGACCTCGGCGACCTCGCCCGCGGCTGACGGCGCACCCAGGTCCGGGTATGCCTGTCGGCACGTCCGCGGGCCGGCCACCCTCTAGGGTGCTGAGCCATGCTCCTGCGTCTGCTGCACCGCGCGATGGTCTTCGTGCTCAGCGTGCTTGCGGCGTCGGTGCTGGTCTTCGCCTTCATGCGGGTCCTGCCGGGCGACCCGGCCCGTGTCGCGCTGGGCATCAACGCCTCGGACGAGGCGGTCGCGCGGCTGCGTGAGCAGTTCGGGCTGGACCGGCCGGTGGTGGTGCAGTACCTCGACTGGATGCGCGGCCTGGTCACCCTCGACCCGGGCATCGAGTTCATCTCCAAGGCCGCCATCGGCCCGCAGATCGCCGACCGGCTGCAGGTCACCCTCATCCTCGTCGTCACCTCGATGCTCCTCGCCGTGGTCGTCGCCGTGCCCGTCGGTATCTGGATGGCGGTGCGGCACCGGCACGTCGACGGCCTGGTGATGTCGGCGCTGTCCCAGGTAGGGGTCGCGATCCCCGCCTTCCTCGCCGGCATCGTGCTCATCTCGGTCTTCGCCGTCCGGCTGCGCTGGGTGCCCAGCGGCGGCTGGGTCGTGCCGGCGCAGGACCCGCTCGGCTTCCTGCGCGCCCTCGCGCTGCCGGCCATCTCCCTCGCCATGGTGCAGGCCGCGGTGCTCGCACGGTATGTCCGCTCCGCCGTCCTCGACGTGCTGCGGGAGGACTACCTGCGCACCGCCCGGGCCAAGGGGCTGCGCCCGGTGCAGGCGCTGTGGCGACACGGGCTGCGCAACGCCGCGGTGCCGGTGGTCACCGTGCTCGGCCTGCAGCTCGCGACCCTGCTCATCGGCGCGGTCGTCATCGAGCAGGTCTTCGTCATCCCGGGCCTGGGGTCGCTGCTGCTGGACTCGGTCGCCGACCGCGAGCTCCTGACCGTGCAGACCGTCGTCATGGTCCTCGTGGTGGCCACGCTGCTCATCAACTTCCTCGTCGACGCGCTCTACCTCGTCATCGACCCACGGCTGCGGACGGGGTCGCGATGAGCGAGATCCAGGGCGCGGCCGCGCAGGGGCTCGAGGGGCAGGCCCCTGCCGGCGGCTCGGGCGGGCGCCGGCTCAACCCCTCGCTGCTCCTCGGCGGGGGTCTCGTCGCCGTGGTCGTCGTGCTCGCGCTCGTCTCCTACGTCTGGACGCCGTACGCGCCGATGCGGGTCCTCCCGGTCGAGGCCTACCAGACGCCCAACGCCGAGCACTGGCTCGGCACCGACCGCTACCGCCGCGACGTCTTCACCCAGATCCTCGTCGGGGCACGCACGACCCTGTATGTCGGTTTCGTCGCCGTCGGCGTCGCGGCGCTCGTCGGGGTGCCGCTCGGGATCCTCGCGGCCATGTCGCCCGGCTGGCTCGGCCAGCTCGTGATGCGCTCCAACGACGTGCTGCTGGCCTTTCCCGCGCTGCTGCTGGCGATCATGTTCGCCGCGCTCTACGGCGGTTCGACGCGGGTGGCGATGATCGCCATCGGCATCGCGACGATCCCGGCCTTCGCCCGCATCACCCGCTCCGGCGCGCTCGGGGTGATGAAGACCGAGTACGTCGTCGCCGCCCGGGCCGCGGGTCGCTCGCCGCTGGGGATCGCGGTGCGCCACGTCATACCCAACGTGGCGGGGCTCGTCATCGTGCAGGCGTCGGTGTCCTTCGCCATCGCGATCCTCGCCGAGGCGGCGCTGGCCTACCTCGGCCTGGGCACGCCGACCGGCCAGGCGAGCTGGGGGCGGATGCTCTACGAGGCGCAGACGACGTTGCGCACGGCGCCGCACCTGGCGCTCATCCCGGGCGCGGCGATCGCGCTGTCGGTGCTCGGCTTCAACCTCTTTGGCGACGGGCTGCGGGACTGGCTGGACCCGAAGCTGGAGGGCCGGTGAGCGTCCCAGGGCAGCTGCCGCGCGCTCGGACCTCGTTGCGCGCGGGAGTGACGCGTCGTCATACTGCTGGTATGACGATGCTGACCACCATCAAGGTGCCGGCTCAGGTGCGGGACCGGCTCAAGGCCCAGGCCGGCGAGGCGGGCATAACGCTGGGCCAGTACCTCGCGGACCTGGCTGCCCGGGGCGAGCGGGAGGAGCGCTTCCGACGGCTCAAGTCGCAGATCGCCGCCACCCGTCCCGCGGACCGTGCGTCCTGGGAGCAGGAGACGTCCGCGTGGGAGCGTGCCGAGCTCGGTGACGCGGCGAGGCATGACTGATCCCGGAGCGGTGCTCGCGCCGGGCCAGGTGTGCTGGGCCTGGCTCGATCCCGCCGTCGGTCGGGAGCAGGGAGGACGGCGGCCCGTCGTCGTCGTGAGCGGGAGCGACTACCTCGACGTCGTGGACAGCCTGGTGGTGGTCGTGCCAGTCACGGGCGTCGACCGCGGCTGGGACAACCATGTCGCGGTCTCGGCTGCTGGGGTGTCCGGGTGGGCGATGACCGAACAGCCACGGACGCTGTCGCGCCACCGTCTCGACGGGGTGGTCGGACCGGTGGAGGCGGAGGCCCTCGTCGCGATCCGGGCCTGGCTCGCCGATTTCCTGGAGCTGGCGGTCCGATGAGCGCCCCTGCACCGGAGTTCGACCGTGGGAAACGTCGCCATGGCGACGATTCGAGAGGTCGAAAAGGGGGTATGCCCGGCGACCGCACCGTGCTGGCCGTGGACGGGCTCGACGTGGGGACGCGGCATACCCCGCTGCTGCACGACGTCTCCTTCTCCATCGAGCGGGGCGAGCGGGTCGGGCTCATCGGGGAGTCGGGGTCCGGCAAGTCGCTCACCGCGCTCGCGGTCATGGGCCTGCTCGGGGAGGGGCTGCGCGCCAGCGGCGACGTGCGGCTGTCCGGGCGCACGCCGGCGACCCGCAACCTGCTCGACATCGGTGAGCGGGAGATGGCCGGGCTGCGCGGCGACGCGATGTCGATGGTCTTCCAGGAGCCGATGACGGCGCTCAACCCGACGATGCGGGTGGGGGCGCAGGTGGCCGAGGTCATGCGGATCCACGGCACCCGTGGCAAGGGCGCGGCCCGCGAGCGCGTGGTCGAGCTGCTCGACCAGGTGGGGCTGCCGGACCCGGCGCACCTGGCCCGGTCCTACCCGCACGAGCTCTCCGGCGGCCAGCGGCAGCGGGTCGTGCTCGCGATCGCCCTGGCCAACGACCCGGCCCTGCTCATCTGCGACGAGCCGACGACGGCGCTCGATGTCACGGTGCAGGCGACGGTGCTCGACCTCGTGGTCCGCGGGGTCGAGGAGCGGGACGCCGCGATGCTCTTCATCACCCACGACCTCGCCGTCGTCGCGACGGTGTGCGAGCGGGTGCTCGTCATGTACGGCGGGCGCATCGTCGAGGCCGGGCCGGTCGGCGAGGTCTTCGGCGACCCGCGGCACCGCTACACGCAGGGGCTCATCGGGGCCTCCGACCTGGCGGGCGCGGAAGGGCGTCGGGCGCGGGCCACGCTGCCGACGATCCCCGGCACCGTGCCGGCGGCAGGGCGCTTCCCCGACGGCTGCGTCTTCCGCAGCCGCTGCGACCACGCGACCGACCTGTGCGAGGCGCTGCCGCCGTGGACGCCGCGCGGCGAGCACGCGGCCGGGGACCGGGCATACGGCTTCGCCTGCCACCACCCCGCGGGCGAGAGCACCGCCGAGAAGGAGGGGAGCCGTGGTTGACTCCGAGACCCCCGCCGTCGAGCTCCGCGGGGTGTGCCGTGACTTCCGCCGCCCGCGCACGTCGCTGCGCGAGGCGCCCCCGGTCGTCCGCGCGGTGCGCGACGTCACCCTGACCATCGGGCAGGGCGAGCGCTTCGGGATCGTCGGCGAGTCCGGGTCGGGCAAGTCGACGCTGCTGCGGCTGATCTGCGGGCTGGACCGGCCGACGTCGGGAGAGGTGCTGGTCGAGGGGCGCCCGGTCGGCGACCAGCCGGCCCGGCGCCTCGGGTGGCTGCGGGAGAAGCTGCAGCTGGTCTTCCAGGACCCCATGAGCAGCCTCGACCCCCGGATGCGGGTGCGCGACATCGTCGCCGAGCCGCTGGTGGCGCAGGGCATCGGCGGCGACCGCGGGCAGCGGGTGCGCGAGCTGCTGGAGCGGGTCGGGCTCGACCCGGAGGCGGCGGACCGCTACCCGCACCAGTTCTCCGGCGGGCAGCGGCAGCGGATCTCCGTCGCCCGCGCGCTCGCGCCGGACCCGGACATCCTCGTCGCCGACGAGCCGGTGTCGGCACTGGACGTGTCGGTCCGCGCCCAGGTGCTCAACCTCGTCGACGAGGTGGTCGACGGGCTGGACCTCACGCTCGTCTTCGTCAGCCACGACCTGTCCGTGGTGCGCCACGTGTGCGACCGGGTCGCGGTGATGCAGGACGGGCAGGTCGTCGAGGTGGGGGAGACCGAGCAGCTCTTCGCCGAGCCGCAGCACGCATACACCCGGTCGTTGCTGGCCGCCATCCCCGACCTGCACGCGGCGCTGGACGGCCGCACCGCGCAGGACCTCGCGCGCGGCGCCTCGCGCGACTGACCCGGGAGTGCGGTCACCAAGCTGCAACCTCCATCGCCCTACAGCGTGATGGAGGTTGCAGGAAGGTGACCGCACTCCGGGGTGGGGCGGGGTCGGCTGCGCCCCTGTCGGTATGCCGGGCTAGGGTCGGTCTCGCTTCGAGGCTCGAGGACGAGAGGGGAGCAAGGGTGCGGATCGGCATACCGCGGCAGGCGCGGGAGACCCAGGCGATCGTCGCCGCCACGCCCAGCACGGTGGCCACGCTGCGCAAGCGGGGGCACACGGTGCTGGTCGAGAAGGGCGCGGGGGAGCGGGCGTCCTACCCCGACGTGGCCTACCGCGACGCGGGCGCCACCCTCGTCGACCCGGGCGGGCTCACCGAGGTCGACCTGCTGGCCGCCGTGGACCCGCCGACCCCGGCCGAGGTCGCGGCCCTGCCGCCCGGCATCACGATCGCCTCGCTGCTGGCCCCCGCCCGCTCGCCCGACCTCCTCCGGGCGCTCGCCGACCAGGGCGTGACGGCCCTCGCCATGGACGCCGTGCCGCGCATCTCCCGCGCGCAGAGCCTCGATGTGCTCAGCTCGATGGCCAATCTCTCCGGCTACCGCGCGGTCATCGAGGCGGCGCACGACTACGGCGGCATGCTCGCCGGCCAGGTCACCGCGGCCGGCACCACGCCGCCGGCCACCGTCTTCGTCGTCGGCGCCGGGGTCGCCGGGCTGGCCGCGATCGGTGCGGCGCAGTCGCTCGGGGCGCAGGTGCGCGCCTTCGACGTGCGGCCGGAGGTCGCCGAGCAGGTCGAGTCGATGGGCGCGACCTTCGTCCGGCTGGACGTCGACACCAGCAGCGGCCGCAGCGACGGGTATGCCGGCGAGCTCACCGAGGACGCCGAGCGCGCCACCTCCGAGCTCTACGCCCAGGAGGCCATCACCGCGGACATCGTCATCACCACCGCGCTCATCCCGGGCCGCCCAGCCCCGCGCCTCATCGACGCCGGGACCGTCGCCGCGATGCGCCCCGGGTCGGTCGTCGTCGACCTCGCGGCGGCCAACGGCGGCAACGTCGAGGGCACCCGGGCCGACGAGCGGGTCGTCACCGACTCCGGGGTCGTGCTGCTGGGCTGGACCGACCTCGCGGGGAGGATGCCGGCCCAGGCCAGCCAGCTCTACGGCACCAACATGGTCAACCTCGTCGGACTGCTCTCCGGGGAGCCGGAGGACGACAGCGCCGGCGGCCCCCCGCTCGTGCTCGACCTGGACGACCAGGTGCTGCGCGCGATGACCGTGGCCCACGACGGCGAGGTCCTCTGGCCGCCGCCGCAGGTCTCGGTGAGCGCCGCCCCGACGCCCGCCGCGGCGGTGACGCCCGAGGTCGACCCGGCGCACGGGCATACCGAGGCGCGCCCACCGGACCCGCGCCGTCGGCGAGCGGTGCTCCTCGCCCTCGCGGTGCTGGCGGCCCTCGGCGCCGCCTTCGCGCCGGACGAGCTGCGCATGCACCTCACCGTCTTCGCGCTCGCCGTGATCGCGGGCTACTACGTCATCTCGCACGTCACCCACGCCCTGCACACGCCGCTCATGTCCGTGACCAACGCGATCAGCGGCATCATCTGCGTCGGCGCGATCCTGCAGGTCGGCAGCGAAAGCACCTGGGTCACCGCGCTCGCGCTGATCGGCATCACCGTGGCCTCGATCAACATCTTCGGCGGCTTCACCGTCACGCACCGGATGCTCGGGATGTTCCGGAGGGCGGAGTCGTGACGCTCACCTCGGCGGTCGACGCCGCCTACCTCGTCGCCGCGCTGCTCTTCCTCGGCGCCCTCGCCGGGCTGTCCCGGCACGAGTCGGCGCGCCGCGGCAACCTGCTCGGTATCACCGGCATGACGCTCGCGCTGGTCGCGACGGTGGCGCTCGCGGTGAGCACCGCGCAGCGCGGGGCGCTCACCACCCTCCTGCTCATCGCGGCGGCGATGTCGCTGGGAGCGGTCATCGGCACCTGGCGGGCGCGTCGCGTCGAGATGACCGGTATGCCCGAGCTCGTCGCGATCCTGCACAGCTTCGTGGGCGTCGCGGCGGTGCTCGTGGGCGTCAACACCTTCCTCGGCGAGGGGTATGCCGGTGCCGCCGGCGTCAGCCAGCGCATCGAGATCGCGGCCGGGGTCTTCATCGGCGCGGTCACCTTCACCGGGTCGGTCGTGGCCTGGGCCAAGCTCTCGGCCCGGATGAAGAGCTCCCCGCTCATGCTGCCGCGGCGCCACCTGCTCAACCTGCTCGTCGTGCTGGCGAGCCTGGCGGTGTCGGTGTGGTTCGTCGTGGCCTCGAGCCTGCTGCCGCTGCTCCTGCTCACCGCCCTGGCGCTGCTGCTCGGCGCGCACCTCGTCGCCTCCATCGGTGGCGGGGACATGCCGGTCGTCGTCTCGATGCTCAACTCCTACAGCGGCTGGGCGGCGGCGGCCGCGGGCTTCATGCTCGGAAACGACCTGCTCATCATCACCGGGGCGCTGGTCGGCAGCTCGGGCGCGATCCTGTCCTACATCATGTGCAAGGCCATGAACCGCTCCTTCGTCTCGGTCATCGCCGGGGGCTTCGGCGCCGACCCGGTGGGGCCGGCGGGGGACGGCGAGGACCAGGGGACCCACCGCGAGGTCAGCGCGGAGGGTGTCGCCGAGCTGCTGCGGCGGGCCCGGTCGGTCGTCATCACCCCCGGCTACGGCATGGCGGTCGCGCACGCCCAGCACCCGGTCGCCCGGCTGGTCGAGCGCCTCGGCGAGCTCGGCGTGGACGTCCGCTTCGGCATACACCCCGTCGCCGGGCGGCTCCCGGGTCACATGAACGTCCTGCTGGCCGAGGCCCGCGTGCCCTACGACATCGTGCTCGGCATGGACGAGATCAACGACGACCTCGCCTCGACCGACGTCGTCCTCGTCATCGGCGCCAACGACACGGTCAACCCGGCGGCCATCGAGCAGCCGGGCAGCCCCATCGCGGGGATGCCGGTGCTCGAGGTGTGGAACGCCTCCGACGTCGTGGTCTTCAAGCGCTCGATGGCCACCGGCTACGCCGGCGTGCAGAACCCGCTCTTCTTCCGCGACAACACGCAGATGATCTTCGGCGACGCCAAGGACAAGGTGGAGGAGATCCTCACCGCGCTGGCAGGCTGAGGCGTATGCACCCCGCCGCCGGACCCACCAACTCCCTGCTTGACGTCGCCGGGCTGGCGGTGGGCCACCACCAGCGGGTCGGCGGCGGCTTCCTCACCGGCACCACGGTCGTGCTGTGCCCGCCCGAGGGCGCGGTGGGCGGCGCGGACGTGCGCGGCGGGGCGCCGGGCACCCGGGAGACGGACCTGCTCGACCCCCGCAACCTCGTCGAGCGGGTCCACGCGGTGGTCCTGTCCGGAGGGTCGGCCTTCGGCCTGGCCGCGGCTGACGGCGTCATGCGCGAGCTGTATGCCCGTGCCCGCGGCTTCCCCATGGGCGGCCCCGGCGAGGTCGTCCCCATCGTGCCGGCGGCGGTGTGCTTCGACCTCGGGCGGGGCGGCGACTTCGGCGCCTTCCCGGACGCCTCCTTCGGCAGCGAGGCGCTGGCCGCCGCCGAGGCGGACGAGCACGGCCACGGGCCGGCCCAGGGCAACGTCGGGGCGGGCACCGGCACCCAGGTCGGAGGGCTGCGCGGCGGCCTCGGTACCGCGAGCCTCGCCCTGCCCGACGGCTCGACGGTCGCGGCGCTCGTCGTCGTCAACGCCGTCGGGTCCGCGGTCGACCTCGGCACCGGCGAGCTGTGGGGCGCCCGCCAGCTGCTCGACGACGACCTGCGGGGCATACCCGGCTGGTCGGAGGGTCGGCGACCCGCCCGCCCCGACCCGGCGGAGCTGGAGGCGGCGCTGACCGCCGCCCAGGAGGCCAACGCGACGAGCAGCGTCCCGCGCTCGCCGGCGACGACGATCGGCGTGGTCGCCACCGACGCGTCCCTCACGCCCGCGCAGTGCTCGCGGCTGGCGACGAGCGGGCACGACGGCATGGCGCGGGCGGTCAACCCGATCCACACGATGTTCGACGGCGACGCGCTCTTCGGGCTGTCCACGGCCACGCGGCCCGAGCCGGACGCCGCCGGTCTCCACGCCCTGCTGCACGGCGCGGGGGAGGTGGTGACCCGCGCGATGGTCCGCGGGCTGCTCGCCGCCAAGACCGTCACCACCTCGGCCGGCACCTGGCGCGGCTACCGCGACGCCTTCCCCAGCGCGGCCGGCTGAGCGTCGGGCGGCACGCGCCGTCGCCCGCGCCCCGACCGCCGGCTACCCCAGCCCGTCCAGCGCCGCGTCCACCAGAGCGCCTGCACGGCCGGCCGGCATCCGGCCGGGCTCGGCCGCCCGGGCGATTGCCAGCCCGTCCACGAGGGCCAGGAGCAGCGCGGCCCGCTCCCGGGCGGAGGACTCCCCGGCGCCGACCGCCTCCACGAGCTCGGCGAGGAAGGTCTCGAGCTGCTGCCAGCTCGCGGCATACTCGGCGCCGATCCCGGGGTCGACCGCCGCCCGGGCCGCGAAGGCCGCCCAGACGCGGGCCGGTCGCGAGTCCTCCTCGTGCGCGCAGGCGAGCACGAGCAGCGCCTCCCGCAGGGCTTCACGAGGCTCGGCCGCCCGCTCCAGGCGGCCCCGGATCTCCTCCTGGAAGCCCGCGGCGACGCGGTCCATCGCCGCGAGCAGCAGGTCGGCCTTGGTGGAGAAGTGGTGCTGCACGGCGCCGACCGAGACCTCGGCCGCCGCGGCGACGGTGCGCACGCTCGTCGCCTCGAGGCCGCGGGTGGCGACGACGTCCAGCGCGGCGTCCAGGATGCGGGGGCTGGCGCCCATGGTCGGTCTCCTTCCGTGCGGACAGTACGACCGTATGGTAACGTCCTGACGCATGGACAATACGAACGTATTGGAGGTGGGGGCCGGCTCCGCGCGCTCCACCCGCATCGCGGCGCTCGACGTCGTCCGGGGCGTCGCCATCCTCGGCACGCTGTGGACCAACATCTGGCTGTTCACGCACACCCACGGCCTGGCCGGCTACCTCCTCGACCCGGTGACCGCCGACACGCCGGGCTGGGCGGCGACGACGCAGGACCTGCTGTCCGCGCTCAGCCAGGGCAAGTTCCTGGCGCTGCTGTCGATGATGTTCGGCATGGGGCTGGCGATCCAGCAGTCGGCGGCCGCGCGGCGCGGTCGACGCTGGCCGGGCCTCTACCTCTGGCGCGCGGCGCTGCTCTTCCTCGACGGGGCGGTCAACTACCTGCTCATCGCCGAGTTCGACGTGCTCATGGGGTATGCCGTGACCGCCGCCCTCGTCTCCTGGATGCTGCTCACGAGCGACCGGGTGCAGCGGTGGCTCGTCGCCGGTTTCGCGGCGGCCCACGTGCTGCTCGTCGCGGGGGTCTCGGCGCTCGCCCTCGCCTACCAGGACCAGCTCGCGACGGGCTCGTGGACCGGCCCCAACCCGTATGCCGACGGCAGCTTCGTCGAGCTCGTCCGGTTCCGGGTGGACCAGTTCGTCACCTTCCGGGCCGAGCCGGTCTGCATCCTCCTCGGGACGATCGCGATGTTCCTGCTCGGCGCGCGTCTCTTCCGGGCCGGTGTCCTCGGCCCCGAGGGCGGGGCGCTGCGGCGTCGGCTGCTGGTGCTCGGTGCCCTCGCCCTGCCGGTCGACCTCACGCTCGGGACGGTGGGCGGCGTCGGCGGGCTCCTCCTCGAGCGCTATGTCGTCGCGCCGCTCGTCGCCCTGGGTCTGCTGGCCCTGCTCGCCGAGCTGTGCCTGCGACGGGGCACCGACGGCTGGCTCTCGAGGCGCCTGCAGGAGGTCGGCCGCACCGCGCTGAGCTGCTACCTCCTGCAGAACCTGCTCGGCGGCGCCCTCTTCTACGGGTGGGGGCTGGGGCTCGCGGCCGGGCTCGGCGCGTGGCGTCTCCCCGCCACGCTGCTCGGGTATGCCGTCATCGTGCTCGCCGTCTGCGTCTTCGCCCACCTGTGGCTGCGTCGCTTCCCGGTCGGGCCGGTGGAGTGGCTCTGGAAGCGGGCCGGAGACCTCGGTGGCGCGACGCCTAGACTTGCCCGTCGTGAGCCCTGAGAAGAACCGCGACTTCGTGCTGACCCTGTCGTGCCCCGACCGCAAGGGCATCGTCCATGCGGTCTCGCGCACCCTGCTGGAGCACGACCTGTCCTTCACCGACAGCCAGCAGTTCGCCGACCCGAGCAGCGGGGAGTACCACCTGCGGATCGAGGCGCACGCGGACGGGGACCCCATCGGGGTCGAGGAGCTGCGGGAGGCGCTGACGCCGGTGGCCGCGGAGCTGGAGGGGCAGTGGCAGGTGCACGACCGCGCCGAGCCGCACCGGCTGCTCGTCATGGTGAGCCGCATGGGGCACTGCCTCAACGACCTGCTCTTCCGGGCGCGCACCGGTCAGCTGCCGGTGACGATCCCCGCCATCGTGTCCAACCACGAGGACTTCCGCAGTCTGGCGGAGTGGCACGAGATCCCGTTCCACCACGTGCCGATCACCGCCGACACCAAGCCGGAGGCCGAGGCGCAGCTGCGCGGGATCGTCGACGACCACGACGTGGACACCATCGCGCTGGCCCGCTACATGCAGGTGCTCTCACCGGACCTGTGCCGCGACTACTCCGGGCGGATCATCAACATCCACCACTCGTTGCTGCCGAGCTTCAAGGGCGCCAAGCCCTACACCCAGGCGCACGACCGGGGCGTCAAGGTCATCGGCGCGACGGCGCACTACGTCACCGCGGACCTCGACGAGGGCCCGATCATCGAGCAGGACTTCCGCCGGGTCGACCACCGGCTCACGCCCGCCCAGCTGGCGCAGCAGGGCCAGGAGGTCGAGGCGGCGGCCTTCTCCCGGGCGATCCGGTGGCACGCCGAGCACCGGGTCGTGCTCCGCGGCGGCCGGACCATCGTCTTCAACTGACGACGGGAGCCGCGAGGCCAGGTGCGGCTGGACCGATCCTCCCGGTGACAGGGGTATGCCTCAGGCCGGCGGCGTGAAGCGCCCGTCGATCGCGGTCCAGCCGCCGTCCACCATGACCTGGCTGCCGGTGACGAAGCTCGCGGCGTCGGAGGCGAGCCAGCACGTCGCCCCGACCATCTCCTCGGGCCGGGCCCAGCGCCCGAGCGCCGACTTCTGCGCATACGCCCGGTCCCACTCCTCGTCGTCCCGGATCTGCTGCGTCAGGGGTGTCGCCACCACCCCGGGCGCGACCGCGTTGATGCGCACCCCGGCCGGCCCCAGCTCGGAGGCCCACGTCCGCACCAGCTGCATCACCCCGGCCTTCGTGGCGGCATACACCCCCTGCCCGGGCTCGACGGTGACGGCGCGGATCGACGTCAGGGCCACGATCGACCCGCGTCCCCGCTCGACCATCCGCGGCGCGAACGCCCGCACCGCGTCGAAGGTGCCGCGCAGGTTGAGGCCGACGACGCGGTCGAACTCCTCGGCGCTGTAGTCGAGCAGCCGCTTGCGCACGTTCATCGCCGCGGTCAGCACGAGCACGTCCACGTCGCCGAGCTCCTCCGCCCGGGCACCGACGTCCGCCGCGTCGAGCACGTCGACGGGGTATGCCGCGCCTCCCGGTGCGCGGGCCAGCGCCGCCTCCGCGACCGCGGGGTCCTTGTCGAGGCAGCTCACCCGGGCGCCCTGGGCGGCGAGCCCGGCCACGATCTCGGCGCCGATCCCGCCGCAGCCGATGACGACGGCGTGCCGGCCGTCGAGGCGGAACATCTGGGAGTAGTCGAGGCTCATGGGGATCCCTCGCTGAGGATCTGCTCGCCGCGCTCGCGCAGCTCGACCTTGCGCACCTTGCCGGTCACCGTCATGGGGAACTCGTCGATCACCTGGACGTGCCGCGGGATCTTGTAGTGCGCCAACGAGCCGGTGCAGAACTCCTTGACCGCCTCGGCGGTGAGCGGCTCCGCCCCCTCGCGCAGCCGGACCCAGGCCATGAGCTCCTCGCCGTACCTCTCGTCCGGCACCCCGACGACCTGGGCGTCGACGACGTCGGGGTGGGTGTAGAGGAACTCCTCGACCTCGCGCGGGTAGATGTTCTCCCCGCCCCGGATCACCAGGTCCTTGATGCGGCCGGTGATCTCGACATACCCCTCCTCGTCCATGACCCCGATGTCGCCGGTCGACATCCAGCCGTCCTGCAGCACCTCGTCGGTCTGCTCGGGCGCCTCCCAGTAGCCCAGCATCACCGAGTAGCCCTTGGTGCAGAACTCTCCGGGCTCCCCTCGCTGCAGCACCTCCCGGGTCGCCGGGTCCACGACCCGGACCTCGAGGTGGGGGCCGACGCGACCGACGGTGCCGACCTTCTTCTCGAACGGGTCCGAGGTGGCGGTCTGCGTCGACACCGGCGAGGTCTCGGTCATGCCGTAGCAGATCGTCATCTCCCGGACCCCGGCGTCGATGAGCCGGCGCATGACCGAGGCGGGGCACAGCGACCCGGCCATGATCCCGGTCCGGACGGTGGCGAGGTCGTCGACGGAGAAGTCGTCGTCGGTGTCGATGAGCTGCAGCTCGGCGATGAACATCGTGGGCACGCCGTAGAGCGAGGTGCACTGCTCGTCCCGCACCGCGCGCAGCGTCGCCGCGGGGTCGAAGCCCGCGGCCGGGATGACCATGGAGGCGCCGTGCGTTACCGCCGCCAGGTTGCCCATGACCATGCCGAAGCAGTGGTAGAAGGGCACCGGGATGCAGATGACGTCCTGCTCGGTGTAGCGGCAGCCCTCCCCGACGAAGTAGCCGTTGTTGAGGATGTTGCGGTGCGACAGGGTCGCGCCCTTGGGGAAGCCGGTCGTGCCGGAGGTGTACTGGATGTTGATCGGCTGGTCGGGGGTGAGCGTCGCCTGCAGCTCCTCGAGCCGGGCCGGGCTGACCTGGTGCGCCCCGGCGACGAAGTCCTCCCAGACCCCGCCCCCGATGACGAGGGTCTGCACCAGCTCGGGGCACTCCTCGCGCACCTGCTCCACCATGTCCGGGTAGCTCGACCCCTTGAACTCCTGGGCGACGACGACGGTGCTCACCCCGGCCTGCCGCAGCACGTAGGCGAGCTCGTGGGACCGGTATGCCGGGTTGATGGTCACGAGGATCGCGCCGATCTTCGCGGTCGCCAGCTGCACGAGGGTCCACTCCGCGCAGTTGGGCGCCCAGACCCCGACCCGGTCACCGCTGCGCACCCCGGAGGCGATGAAGGCCCGGGCGAGCAGGTTCACGTCGCTGCGCAGCTCGGCATACGTCCACCGGCGGCCGGTCGCCACCTCCACCAGCGCCTCGCGGACGCCGTGCTCCTGCGCGGTGGCGTCGAGCGCCTCGCCGATGGTCTGCTCCAGCAACGGGGGGTCGGTCACGCCGGTGTCGTGCGCCAGTGCCTCGGACATGACCCCATCCTGCCCCTCGTCGCGCACCCGCACCAGCCCCGCCCCGTCCCCTACAGTGCGGCGTATGACGATCACCCCCGACCCCGCCCGCGAGGCGCGCATCAAGGAGCTCTCGCGAGCGCACGTCCTGACCTCCTGGTCGGCGCAGGCCGCGATCGACCCGCTGCCGCTGGCCGGGGGAGAGGGCGCCTACTTCTGGGACCACCAGGGCCGCCGGTTCCTCGACTTCACCTCCCAGCTGGTCAACGTCAACATCGGCTACCAGCACCCGCGCCTGTCGGCCGCAGTCGCCGAGGCGGCCGGGCGGCTCACCACGGTCGCGCCCGCCTTCGCCGAGGAGAACCGGGCGCGGGCCGCGGAGGCGATCGCCGGGCTGGCGCCGGAGGGGATGAACAAGGTCTTCTTCACCAACGGCGGGGCCGAGGCCAACGAGAACGCGCTGCGGATGGCCCGCGCGCACACCGGCCGGCACAAGATCCTCGCGGCCTACCGCAGCTACCACGGCGCGACCGCGGGCGCGATCACCCTCACCGGGGAGCCGCGCCGGTGGGGCGCCGAGCCGGGTATGCCGGGGGTCGTGCACTTCTGGGGGCCGCACCTCTACCGCAGCGAGTTCCACGCGAGCACGCCGCAGGAGGAGGGCGAGCGGGCCCTGGCCCACCTGCGGCACACCGTCGAGGCGGAGGGGCCGCAGCAGGTCGCGGCGGTGATCCTGGAGACGGTGGTCGGCTCCAACGGCGTCCTCGTGCCGCCGCCGGGCTACCTCGAGGGGGTCCGGGAGCTGTGCGACGAGCTCGGCATCCTGCTCGTCCTGGACGAGGTGATGTGCGGCTTCGGGCGCACCGGCGCGTGGTTCGCCCTCGACCACTGGGGGGTGCGCCCGGACCTGGTGACCTTCGCCAAGGGGGTCAACTCCGGCTACGTCCCGCTCGGCGGGGTCATCGTCTCCGACGCGGTGGCGGCGACCTTCGACGAGCGGCCCCTCCCCGGCGGCCTGACCTACTCCGGGCACGCGCTGGCGACCGCCTCGGCGCTCGCCGCCATCGAGATCATGCGCGAGGAGGGTGTCGTGGAGCACGCGGCGCAGGTGGGGGAGCGCAGCCTCGGCCCGGCCGCGACCGCGCTGCTCGGCGCGAACCCGCTGGTGGGGGACGTGCGCGGGCTCGGCGTCTTCTGGGCGGTCGAGCTGGTCGCGGACCAGACCTCGCGTCAACCCGCCAGTGGTGAGACGATGAGAGCAGTGCAGGCGGGCTGTGTGAGGCGGGGGATGTGGCCGCTGATCGTCGCCAACCGTGTGCATCTCGTGCCGCCGTGCGTCATCAGTCACGAGGACGCCGATCGTGGCGTCGCGATCCTCGCGGATGCGCTGGCGGACGCGATCCCGTGAGCCCCGTGACGAGACGAGCAGAAGATGAAGGAACGACCACAGCTGATCGAGGTGAGGATCAGCGTGCCGACGAAGGAGTCGGCGAAGAACATCGCCGAGGAGCTGGTCGGCCGCCGCCTGGCCGGGTGCGTGCAGGTCCTCGGACCCATGACCTCGGTCTACAGCTGGCGCCAGCAGGTGCACGAGAGCCAGGAGTGGCTGCTGCTGGCCAAGACGACGGAACGGCACTTCGAGGACCTGCTCGAGGCGACCCGGTCGATGCACGGCTACGAGGTGCCCGAGGTGCTGGCCGTGCCGGTCAACTACGCCCTGGGTGAGTACGTCGACTGGATCACCGACCACCTGCAGGGGCGCGACGACGCCGGTCGCGAGGTCGGCCCGGCCGGGTGAGCCGGGGTGAGGGAGCGGGCGACGAGAATCGAACTCGCGTATTCAGCTTGGGAAGCTGATGTTCTACCATTGAACTACGCCCGCAGCGCCCCCGATCACGAGGGCGCAGCCATGATAACCATCGCTGCTGGCGCTCACCAAAGTCACCCCGGTTAGGGTGTCTGCGTGCTGCTCTCAGATCGCGACATCCTCGCCGCCGTCGACGCCGGGAGGGTCCAGCTCGACCCCTGGGACCCGCAGATGGTCCAGCCCTCGAGCGTGGACATCCGGCTGGACCGCTACTTCCGGCTCTTCGACAACCACAAGTACGCCGTCATCGACCCGGCGCAGGAGCAGCCCGACCTGACGCGGCTGGTCGAGGTGGAGCCGGAGGAGACCTTCGTGCTGCACCCGGGCGAGTTCGTCCTCGGCTCGACCTACGAGGAGGTCAGCCTCCCGGACGACATCGCCGCCCGGGTCGAGGGCAAATCCTCCCTGGGACGGCTCGGTCTGCTCACCCACGCCACCGCCGGCTTCGTGGACCCGGGCTTCACCGGGCACGTGACGCTGGAGCTGTCCAACGTCGCGACCCTGCCGATCGTGCTGCACCCCGGGATGAAGATCGGCCAGCTGTGCTTCTTCCGGCTGAGCTCGGCCTCCGAGCACCCCTACGGCAGCTCGGCCAAGGGCAGCCACTACCAGGGCCAGCGGGGGCCGACCGCGAGCCGCTCGTGGTCCAACTTCTCCCGGGTCGACGTGCGGCGCTGAGGCCCTAGGAGACGGGCTCGCTCTCCGCCTCCTCGGCGGGCTCCGGGGTCTCGCCGCGGCGGACCGCGGCCAGCAGCATCTGGGCCACGTCGACGACCTCGACGTCCTCGCCGGCCCCCTCGGCCTGCTTCTGGGTGAGGCCGTCGGAGAGCATCACCCGGCAGAACGGGCAGCCGATCGCGATCCGGTCCGCGCCGGTGCCCAGCGCCTCCTCGGTCCGGTTGAGGTTGATCCGGGTCCCGAGCTTCTCCTCCATCCACATGCGGGCGCCGCCGGCGCCGCAGCAGAACGACTTCTCCGCGTGCCGCGGCATCTCCGTGAGCTCGACCCCCGGCAGCGCGCCGAGCAGCTCCCGGGGCGGGGCATACACCTGGTTGTGCCGGCCGAGGTAGCACGGGTCGTGGTAGGTGACGGTCCCGGCGGTCGAGGCGACGCCGGAGGTGTCGGCGGAGTCGGGGCGCGAGACCGGGGTGAGGCGCTTCTCGCGGACCAGCCGGTTGAGCAGCTGGGTGTGGTGGACGACCTCGAAGCGGCCGCCGACCTGGGGGTACTCGTTCTTCAGCGTGTTGAAGCAGTGGGCGCACGTGACGACGATGCGGGTGGCCTCGACCTCGTTGAGCACCTCGACGTTCTGCATCGCGAGCATCTGGAAGAGGAACTCGTTGCCGCTGCGGCGCGCCGGGTCCCCGGTGCAGCTCTCACCGTCGCCGAGGACGGCGAAGCTCACCCCGGCGGTGTGCAGCAGCTCCGCCACGGCGCGGGTGGTCTTCTTGGCGCGGTCCTCGAAGGCGCCGGCGCAGCCGACCCAGAAGAGGTAGTCCATCTCCGCGAGGTTCTCCAGGTCCTCGCCGACGACGGGGATGTCGAAGTCGAGGTCCTTGGCCCAGTCCATCCGCAGCCGGGCGTTCATGCCCCACGGGTTGCCCTTGTTCTCGAGGTTCTTGAAGAGCCCGCCCAGCTCGTGCGGGAAGGCCGACTCGATGAGGTTCTGGTAGCGGCGCATGTCGACGATGGCGTCGACGTGCTCGATGTCGACCGGGCACTGCTCCACGCAGGCGCCGCAGGTCGTGCACGACCACAGGACGTCCGGGTCGATGACGCCGCCGCCGTCCGGGACGGTGGGGTCGCCCTCGGTCTCGCCGACCAGCGGCCGCTGGGCCGCGACGACGGCGCCGGTGGGTATGCCGTGCAGCTCCTCCGGGAGGTTCTCGGCGTCCGCGCCGCCGGCGGCCTCCAGCGCCTGGGCCGCGGCGTCGCGGTGCTCCTGCCCGGCGAGCAGCCAGGGCGCGACGGCGTGGTGCTGGTCGCGCAGGTTCTTCACGAGCATCTTGGGCGACAGCGGCTTGTCCGTGTGCCAGGCCGGGCACTGCTCCTGGCAGCGGCCGCACTCGGTGCAGGTGGAGAAGTCGAGCAGGCCCTTCCAGGTGAAGTCCTCGACCTTGCCGACGCCGAGCGCGGCGTCCTCGTCGAGCTCCTCGATGTTCTCGAAGTCCACCGGCTCACCGCCGACCGCGATCGGCTGCACCGCGCCCAGCGAGGTGGCTCCGTCGGGGTGGCGCCGGAACCAGATGTTGAAGAAGGCCAGGAAGCGGTGCCAGGCGACGCCCATCGTGGGGGTGCGGGCGATGATGATCATCCAGGCCATCGAGATGAGGATCTTGGCGAGGGCGACCGCGATGATCGCGCCCTCCAGGGTGCCGGCGGACAGCCCGTCGAGCGGGGCACCGAGCCAGGCGGTCAGCGGGAAGTGCAGCGCCGTGGCCCAGGCCTCCCCGGTGACCCGGCCCAGGGCATACTCCAGGGCGCGCAGCGCGACGATGCAGACGCCGACGCCGAGGATGACCAGCTCGACGACATAGGCCTGCCAGAAGGTGGACCCCCAGAAGCGGGACCGGCGGCCCAGGCTGCGCGGGTGCTGCCGCTGGCGCACGACGATGAGCCCGGCGATGCCGACGACGGCGCCCCAGCCGAAGAGCTCGGTCAGCCACTCGTAGGGCCAGAAGTGGCCGATGAGTGGCAGCACGAAGTGCGGGTCGACGAGCTGGCCGTAGGCGGTGACGAGGGTGAGGAAGAGCAGGCCGAAGGAGACCATGACGACCCAGTGCGCGACGGCGACCCAGGGCTTGCGCGCCATCCGGGTGTGGCCGAGCACCTCGCGGAGCATGGTGACCGTGCGCACGCCCGGGGCGTCGGTGCGCTGCGCGGGCTGCCCCAGCCGGAACTGCGCGACGAAGCCGGCGATGGTGCGCACGAACAGGGCGACCGCGGCCAGGGTCACCAGGGCCGCGACGACGATGGCGAGGACCTGCAGCACTCCGAACGACATGACCGAAGCCTAGACGTCGGCTCCGACATCGTGCCGTCTGGTGCGCGCCGCCCGCGATGGAATAACGTGGTGTTGCTCGATGTATAACTTTTCGAGAGCACAGACGGCCCCGACGAAAGGCACCCCTCCCGTGCGCGTTCACGACGACATCACCCAGGCCATCGGCGGCACGCCGCTGGTGCGGCTCAACCGCCTCGCCGACGGACTTCCCGAGGGGACCCAGGTCCTGCTCAAGATGGAGTCCCAGAACCCGGCGGCCTCCGTCAAGGACCGTATCGGTGCCTCGATCATCGACGCCGCCGTCGAGGCCGGCGAGCTCCAGCCCGGCGGCACCATCGTCGAGGGCACCTCGGGCAACACCGGCATCGCGCTCGCGATGGTCGGCGCCGCCCGCGGCTACAAGGTCGTGCTCGCCATGCCGGAGACCATGAGCCTCGAGCGCCGGGCGCTGCTGCGCGCCTACGGCGCCGAGCTGGTGCTCACGCCCGGGCCCGAGGGCATGAAGGGTGCCGTCGCCAAGGCCGACGAGATCGCCGAGGAGCGGGGTGCCGTGCGCGCCCGGCAGTTCGCCAACCCGGCCAACATCAAGGTCCACTACGAGACGACCGGCCCGGAGATCTGGGCCGACACCGACGGGACCGTCGACATCTTCGTCGCCGGCGTCGGCACCGGCGGCACGATCACCGGCGCCGGGCGCTACCTGCGTGAGCAGAAGCCCGACATCGGCCTCGTGGTCGTCGAGCCGGCCGACAGCCCGATCCTCACCGGTGGCCAGCCCGGCCCGCACAAGATCCAGGGCCTCGGCGCCAACTTCGTGCCGGAGATCCTCGACACCGAGCTCTACGACGAGGTCGTCGACGTCCAGCTCGACGACTCGCTGCGCGTGGCCCGCTCCCTGGCCACCGAGGAGGGCGTGCTCGCGGGCATCTCCTCCGGCGCCAACGTCTGGGGCGCGCTCGAGGTCGCCAAGCGGCCGGAGAACGCGGGCAAGACCATCGTGGTCGTCATCCCCTCCTTCGGCGAGCGCTACCTGTCCACCGTGCTCTTCGAGGACTTGCGGGACTGAGCATGGCCCTGCGGATCGACCACCAGGCCCGTCGTGGGGTGGACGCCCTGCGCCGGGCGGCCGCCTCGGTGCGCGACGACCTCGACGCCGCCGTCGCCCGGGACCCGGCCACGAGCAGCCGGGTCGAGATGGCCCTGGCCAGCCCCGGCCTGCACGCCCTGTGGGTGCACCGGGCGAGCCACGCCATGTGGGGCGCCGGGCTGCGGCTGCCGGCCCGACTGCTGTCGCAGGCGGCGCGCTCGGCGACCGGCGTGGAGATCCACCCCGGCGCCAGCATCGGCCGGCGCTTCTTCATCGACCACGGCATGGGCGTGGTCATCGGGGAGACCGCCGAGATCGGCGACGACGTCATGCTCTACCACGGCGTCACGCTCGGCGGCCGTTCGCTGGACCCGACGATCAAGCGGCACCCGACGCTGGGCGACGGCGTGACCGTGGGGGCGGGCGCCAAGATCCTCGGCGACATCGTCGTCGGCCACGGTGCCCAGGTGGGCGCCAACGCCGTGGTGACCAAGGAGGTCCCCTCCATGGCCGTCGCGACCGGCATCCCCGCGTCGGTGCGGCGCCCGGAGGCCGGTCTGGACCCGGAGCAGGCGCTCTACGACGACCCGGCGCTCTGGATCTGACCAGGGACGGGCATACCCAGGACTGAGCGGGTATGACGAAGGCCCACCTCCGTGGCGGAGGTGGGCCTTCGTCGTGGTCGGGCCGGCGTCAGGGCAGCTTCTCGCCACCCGGGCCGAAGCCGGTCGCGTCGACCGTGGCCTCGCCGTCGCCGTCGAGGCTGCCGGTCGGGTTCTCGTAGGTGCCGTCGGCGTCGGTGCTCTCGTGCCCGGTGACCTTGGCCTTGACCTCGTCGGCCGTGGCCTTGGCCTGGTCGCTCACCTTCTGGCCGAGCTCGGGCGCCTTGGCCTTGACCTGCTCGACGGTCTCCTGGACCTTCGGGTTGCCCCAGGCCTTGCTGGCCTGGTCGGCGATCTGGTCGTAACGCTCGCGTCCGGCGCGGGCACCGAGGACGTAACCTGCGGCGGCACCGACGAGCAGCAGCAGCTTGTTGCGCATCGTTGACTCCTTCGTGATGGGTCGTGCGTTCGTCCCCGACCTTACAGGCGCACCGGCCCTGGGGCGTTCCCATCCGACGACGGGGGAGCGGACCTCACGGGATGGCTCTCACTCCCAGGGACTGCGCGGCCTCCGCGAGACGATGGTCGAAGGTGAGCATCTCCTCGGCGCCCAGCGTGACAGCAGCGGCCAGGTGAATGGCGTCGAGGGAGCGGATCTGGGATGGGCCGATGCGTCGGGCGCGGTCGAGGACGGGGGAGCTCAGAGGGTGTCGGGCGATGCCGGAGCAGGCGAGGTCGACCAGGTCATCCACCTGCCCGACCTCGGCACGCAGCAGGGCGCGGGACACTTCCAGCCAGGCCAGCTCCGACGAGACGACGACGTCCTCCACGGCGTGGCGTTGCGCGATGACGTCGCGGACGACATCGGACGCGACCTCGGCGAAGACCCGTTTGAGCAGTGCACTGGAGTCGACGTAGAGCAACGGCTACACCCGGTCGTCCCGGTCGAGGAGGTCGAGCAAGGTCTCCCCGTCCGGGAGCTTCAACGGGGGCGCCGGATTCTGGAACGGGGTCGGCGGCTCGACGACTCCCTGCCTGAGGACTGCCTGCAGCGGAGTCTCGCTCGACGTCAGCCCGAGCTTCTCTGCGATGGCCTGCCGGACCAGGGCCTGCTGCGACTGCCCGAGACGCTCTGCCTCATCCCGCAGTGCCGCAGCGAGGTCATCGGGGAGCCGAAGGTTGGTTGCCATGTCTGATGGTACCAACGAGCAGGATGACGTGGTACCGGATGACCAGGCTCCGGCGTCGCTCTTCGGGACCTTCCCGATCGGCGGAGGGTGTGGGATTCGAACCCACGGAGGTCTCCCTCGGGCGCTTTCAAGGCGCCTGCACTAGGCCACTATGCGAACCCTCCAGGCCCGGGGCGGCCCTGGACCGGACCGCGCCTGGCGCCGCCCATCATCGCACGGCGGCGCGATGCCACCTCCGGGCCGTGCGACTGATAGCGTGGTGTCTTGGTTGGCGTTGTATCTTCTCGCGAGTGAGCTGGGGGGTTCACCACCACCACCGTCCGCGCCCTGCGGGCGGTTGCACATGCTCAAGCACAGCAGAAAGAAGATCGCCCATGGCACAGGGAACCGTGAAGTGGTTCAACGCGGAGAAGGGCTTCGGCTTCATCGCTCAGGATGGCGGTGGCCCCGACGTGTTCGTCCACTACTCGGCCATCGAGACCAACGGCTACCGGACGCTCGAGGAGGCCCAGCGGGTCGAGTTCGACGTCACGCAGAGCCCGAAGGGCCCGCAGGCGGACGCCGTCCGCCCGCTCTGAGGTAGCCGCTCCTAGAGCTTCCGCGAAGGCCCCCGTCACCAGCAGGTGGCGGGGGCCTTCCGCATACCCAGGCGCCGTCGTGGCGACCGGGGCGCGTCGCTCAGTTGCAGACGGCCCCGACGTCCTCGAGGTCGTCCGAGGGCTCCTCCGAGGTCGCCGCCGCGTCGTCCTCCTGCGGTGCCTCCGTCGTCTCCTCGGCGTCCTCCGGGGCGCTCGTCGCGGTCGCCTCGTCCTCCGCGGGCGGCTCCGGCGCCGGCTGCGGGTGGATCGCGTCGTAGACGCGGGCCCGGATCTGGGAGTAGTTGGGGTCCACGGTGTCGATGTTGGCGCCGGTGAACGGCAGGCTGCTCATGGTGGCGCCCTGCACCTTGAGCACCAGCGCGGCCCACTCGTCGAGGTCCTCCTGCGGTATGTCGGTGACCACGTTGTCGCCGACGGCGCCGATGATCTGGGGGTAGCGCTGCACCATCGTCATCGGGTTCACCTGGTCCACGACGGCCGCGACCATGCAGCGCTGGCGCCGCATCCGGGAGAAGTCGTCGGAGGTGACGCGTGAGCGCGAGTAGGCGAGCGCGTCCGGTCCGTCGAGGCGCTGCGAGCCGGCCTCGAGCCACGTGTAGTCCGAGCTCTCGTCCAGCTGCAGCTTGCCGTTGGCGTCGGTGAAGGTGCGCCCGCCGATCGGGATCGGCTCCTGCACGTTGACGAGCACCCCGCCCATGGCGTCCACGAGGTCGGCGAAGCCCTCCATGTTGACGATCACCGTGTGGTGGATCGGTATTCCCAGGATCCCGGAGAGCACCTCGCGGGTCGCGGTCTGCCCGGGCGTCGGGTCGTCGGCATACCAGTCCGGGTGCTCCTCGGCGGTGAGCTCCGCCTCGGTCCAGATGCTGTTCATGAGGCACTGATCGCCGCAGTCGTAGACCGGGCCGTAGACCTCGTGGAGCGGGTTGTCCCGCGGGATCGGGATCGCCTGGAGGTTGCGGGGGATGGAGAACAGCACGCTGTCGCCGGTGGTGGTGTCGATGCTGGCGACGATCATCGTGTCCGTGCGGGTGCCCTCGCGGGCGTCCGCGGCGTCGGACCCGAGCAGCAGGACGTTGACCCGGGGCTGGTCCTTCCACGGGTCGTCGGGGTCGTCCCCGACCACGGAGGTGGGCGTGGAGCCGCCGCCGCCCCCGCCGACGGTGCCGCTGGAGCTGAAGACCTTGTCGACCGCGTCCACGTGGGCGTCGATGTAGCGCACCCCGAAGACCGCCGGGGCCGTGACGGCCAGGCACAGGACAGCGGTGAGCGTGATGAGGGCGGCCCGGCCGCCGGAGGTGGCCCGTCGTGGCGCGGAGGCCAGGGCGGTCAGGGCGATGGCCCCCACCCAGACCAGGGTCCCGAGCACGAGGAGCACCGCGATCGCGCGCAGGCGACCGGTGTCGGCGGCGGTCTGCAGCGCGGTCGTCGTGAGGCCGTTGGTGAGGGCATACCCGCCGACGACGAGGAGCGCGAGCACGGCCAGCGCGAGGACGACCAGACCCAGGCGGCGTCGCGGGGTGCCGAGGAGCCCGGAGCCGGGCAGGATCGCGCTCAGCGTCGTGAGGCTGAGCGCGCGCCGCAGGCTGTGGCCCGAGCCGGACTGCCGCGGGACCCGCTGCGAGGACGACTCGGGTGCACCGGAGCCGCGCTCGGGGGTTCCACGGGTGTCGGACATGCGGCGGGCCTTTCGGGTCGGATCGAACGATACTCTCTACCAGTCCAGGCTGGTCACGGGCTGGGAGAGGCCTGTTTGGTCGTGCCCGAGGTGGCAGGTAGCCTGATCCACGCCGTGGAGGTGTCGCCTAGTCTGGTCTATGGCGCCCGCCTGCTAAGCGGGTTTCGGGTTTATAGCCCGATCGAGGGTTCAAATCCCTCCACCTCCGCCGACGTCCGCACACGGACGCAGACCCCCGGACCGCCTGGTCCGGGGGTTTTCCGTCACCCTCAGGAGACGTCCTCGGGCTCGTCCTCCGAGGTCTCGTCGGGCTTCTCCTTGGTGTCCTGCGCCTCGGCGGCCTCGTCCGAGCCCGACGCGCGCAGCTTCTGGTCCAGGTCCTCGACCTTGGCCTCGATGTCGCCGTTGCCCGGTGGCAGCGGCTCCTCCGCCAGCATGGGCTCCTCGTCGCGGGCCCGGGGCTCCTCGCCAGGGGTGATGCTCATCGGTGCGCTTCCTCCTCGATCCGGGAAGGTCAGCCTCCCACTCCGCGGCGCCGAGCACCAGCGCGGGTGTGCCCGGGTCGGATTAGGAGCCGCCCGCGGCGATCCGTTAGAGTTGTCGATCGCCAGCGCCCGTAGCTCAACGGATAGAGCATCTGACTACGGATCAGAAGGTTAGGGGTTCGAATCCCTTCGGGCGCGCTCTGGTTGAGACAGACGAGAAGGCCCCCACCGTGCGCGGTGGGGGCCTTCCTCGTGTCGTCGGCAGGTATGCCCTCGCTCACCGGATGGGGGAGGGCGGCTCCTCGCCGGCGAGGACGGCCACGGCGTTGTCGGCGGCGAGCGTCGCCATCGCGGTGCGGGTCTCGATCGTCGCCGAGCCCAGGTGCGGCACGAGGACGGCGTTCTCGCACTCCAGCAGGCCGGGGTGGACCTCCGGCTCGTCCTCGAAGACGTCCAGGCCGGCGCCGGCGATCTGCCCGCTCTGCAGCGCCTCGACCAGGGCGGCCTCGTCGATGACCGGCCCGCGGGCGGTGTTGACGACGTAGGCGCTCGGCTTCATCGCCGCGAACTCCTCCGAGCCGAGCAGGTGGTGCGTGGCCGGGGAGTAGGGGCAGTGCAGGCTGAGCACGTCGGACTCCGCGAGCAGCGTGTCCAGGTCGACGCGGTGCGCGCCGAGCTCCAGCTCCAGGTCGCGCGGTGCCTGCGAGCGGGAGGAGTAGATGACGTTCATCCCGAAGGCCCGTGCCCGCCGGGCGGTCGCCGCCCCGATCCCGCCGAGCCCCACGACGCCGAGGGTCTTGCGCTGCAGCCCCGACCCGAGCAGGTAGAACATCCCCCACTGCCAGGGGGTGCCGCTGCGGATGATGCGCTCGCCCTCGCCCAGCCGGCGCGTCGCCATGAGGATGAGCCCCATCGCGATGTCGCCCGTCGCCTCGGTGAGCACCCCCGGGGTGTTGGTCGCCACGACGCCGCGCTCCCGGCATACCTCGACGTCGACGTTGTTGTAGCCGACCGCGACGTTGGCCACGACCTGCAGCTGGTCGCCGGCGGCGTCGAGCAGCTCGGCGTCGACCTTCTCGGTGAGCAGGGTGAGCAGCGCGTCCGCGCCCCGCACCTGCTCGAGCAGCTGCTCGCGGGGCTGCTGGTCCTCGCTGTCCCAGACGTCGACCTCGTGCCCGGCGCGGCGCAGGATGTCCAGACCCGGCTTGGGGATGCGACCCGTGACGACGACCCGGCTCATGCGTGGCTCCCGATCCAGTCGCGCAGGTCACCCAGGCCGCGCCGGATCTTGTCCTCCGAGAGTCCGGAGTAGGCGAAGCGGATGTAGCTGCGGTCCTCGCCCGGCTGCGGGCGGCCGAAGTGGTTGCGGGTGCAGAAGCTCACGCCCGTCGCGTGCAGCGCCTGCTGCGCGAAGTCCGCGAGACCGTCCGCGCCGACCAGGCCGATCGCCTCGGTGACGTCCGGGAAGAGGTAGAACGTCGAGCGCGGGGTCTCCACGGACATACCGGGGGTGCTGTTGACGATCTCGCAGGCCGCGTCACGCCGCCCGCGCAGGGTGTCGAGCATGTCGGCGACCGGCTGCTGGGTCCCCTGCAGCGCCGCGATCCCCGCCCACTGCACGTAGTGCGTGGTGCACGACTCGTCGTTGGTGTTCATCGTGGAGAAGACCCTGCCGAGCTCGGTCGGCGCGACCGCGCAGCCGAGGCGGGAGCCGGTCATCGCGAACTTTTTGGAGAAGGTGTAGAGGATGCAGGTGCGCTCCGCCATGCCCGGGAGGCTCGCGATCGAGGTCGACCCGCCCTCGTAGCGCATCTCGAAGTAGGCCTCGTCGGAGAGCACCCACAGGTCGTGCTCCTGCGCGAGCGCGGCGATCGCCTCCCGCTCGGCGTCGGTCGACTCGGCCGAGATGGGGTTCTGCAGGTCGTTGTAGATGATCGCGACGGTGCGGTCGGTGATCGCGTCGCGCACCTGGTCCAGGTCGATCGCGAAGCCGTCGTCGGTCGGGAGGTAGCGGTAGGCCTTGCCCACGCCCCCGAGGTACTCGATCTGGCTCTCGTAGATCGGGAAACCGGGGTTGGGGTAGAGCACCTCGTCGCCCGGGTTCATCACCGCCTGGAGGAACTTGGTGATCACCGGCTTGCCGCCGGTCATGACGGTCACGTGCTCGGGGCCGAAGGTCATGCCGCGGCGCGAGCCGATGTCCTCGGCCAGGGCCGCCCGCAGCTCGGGTATGCCCGGTCCCGGGCAGTAGCCGGTCTTCCCGTCCGCGATGGCGGAGTTCATGGCCTCGACGATGTGGTCGGCCAGGGGGAAGTCGAGGTCCCCGAGGTGGAACGGGAAGACCTCGTTGCCCCGGGACTTCCAGTCCGCGGCGGCGGCTGCCACCGCGAACGCGGTCTCGGTGCCGAGGTTGTCGAGTCTGCTGGCGAGGCGCATACCCACGTCCTTGTGTGTCGGGCCGGTGACGGCGTCCGGCGGAGCGGGACCACGGTATCGCGCGTCCGGTGGTGCGAGTGGCTGTCGGGGTGCAGACTGAGCGCTGACGCTGCGTCAACGGGGTGCGGCAGAGAGGCGGGCCCATGTCGCAGCAACCACAGGTCCAGGTCGGAGAACGCGACTACTACCTCGGCAAGGCGATCCTGCTCGCCTCGGTCGCGGCGCTGGGAGGCTTCCTCTTCGGCTTCGACACCGCGGTCATCAACGGCGCGGTCAACGCCATGCGGGACGACTTCGGGATGGGGGCGACGCTGACCGGCTTCGTCGTCAGCTCGGCCCTGCTGGGCTGCATGGTCGGTGCGTATGTCGCCGGTCGCCTCGCGGAGCGGCTGGGCCGCATCCGGGTCATGATGCTGGCCTCGGCGCTGTTCACCATCTCGGCCATCGGCTCGGGATTCGCCTTCGGGCCGGCGGACATGATCCTCTGGCGCGTCGTCGGCGGCATCGGGGTCGGCATGGCCTCGGTCATCGCCCCGGCCTACATCGCCGAGATCGCGCCGGCCTCCATCCGCGGGCGGCTGGGCTCGCTGCAGCAGCTGGCGATCGTCACCGGCATCTTCATCGCGCTGCTGTCCGACTACTTCCTCGCCGGCGTCGCCGGCGGCTCGGCCGAGGCGCTGTGGGGCAGCACCGCGTGGCGCTGGATGTTCTGGGCGGAGATCATCCCGGCGGTCGCCTACGGCGTGCTGGCCACGACCATCCCCGAGTCGCCGCGCTACCTCGTGACCCTGGGCAAGGTCGACGAGGCACGCGAGGTGCTCGGCCGGGTCATGATGCGGGGCATCACCGAGCGGATCACCGAGATCCAGCGGACCGTGCGCCGCGAGGCCAAGGCGTCCCTGAACGACCTCATGAAGTCCAGCGGCGGGCTGCTCCCGATCGTCTGGATCGGGATCGGGCTGTCGGTCTTCCAGCAGTTCGTCGGGATCAACGTCATCTTCTACTACTCCTCGACGCTGTGGCAGGCGGTCGGCTTCACCGAGGAGGACGCGCTCACCCAGACCGTCATCACCTCGGTGACCAACATCGTCGTCACCATCGTCGCGATCGCGCTCATCGACAAGATCGGTCGCCGGGTGCTGCTCATGATCGGCTCGGCGGGCATGTTCGTGACCCTGGGCACCATGGCGTGGATCTTCGCGAACGCGCCGGTCGTCGACGGCTCGCCCTCGCTCGGGGACACCAACGGCATCATCGCGCTCATCGCGGCCAACGGCTTCGTCGTCTTCTTCGGTATGTCGTGGGGCCCGGCCGTCTGGGTGCTCCTCGGCGAGATGTTCAACAACCGCATCCGGGCCACGGCGCTCGGCGTGGCGGCCGCGGCCCAGTGGCTGGCCAACTTCGCCATCTCCACGAGCTTCCCGCGGATGGCCGAGCTGGGCCTGGGCTTCGCCTACGGCTTCTACACCCTCTTCGCGCTGCTGAGCTTCTTCTTCGTCATGAAGTTCGTGCCGGAGACCAACGGCCGCGAGCTGGAGGACATGGACTGACTCAGCGGGCCGGCGCGTGTGTCGCGCCCGCTGGACCGACCCATACCCAGAAGGTGTTCCTCTGCCGTGATGCATCACCGCAGAGGAACACCTTCTGCGTATGGGTGGGGCCGGGTCCGCCGTCCACATCCCCGGGCGAGGGGCGTCGGCGTCCACAGATCCGTGCCGGGGGCTGGCCGCCGCCCCGCTCCCGCCGCAGGATCGCCGGCATGGACGACCTGCCACGCCTCGCCGCCTTCCTCGCCGTCCACGACGGTGCCCTCACCGCGGCCGAGGCGCGCCGCCTCGGCCTCGGCCCGAACGACCTGCGGCGCCTCGTCTCCGACGACGTGCTGCGGCGCGTCGCGCGCGGCGCTACGCCGAGCCGTCGGAGGACCGGGCGACCGAGGCGAGGAGGTCGGTCGTCGCGGTGACCCGGTCCCGGCCGGGAACCGCCGCGAGCCACCAGAGCGCGGCCCTGCGATGGGGGTTCCCGGTCCTGGCCGGCGCCCTGACGCGGGTTCACCTGACCCGGACCTCGGGCACCGCAACCACGGCACCTTCACGATCCACGCCTGCCCGGAGCGCCCGGACGCCTTCGGGCTCGTGGGGCGGCTCCCGGTCGTGACCCCGGCGCTCGCGGCGGTCGGCACCGCTCTCGAGGCTGGTGTGGACGCCGGGGTCTGCGTCGCCGACGCCGCGCTGCGGGCCTACCGGGCCAGCAGGCAGGAGATGCTGGACTGGGTCGAGTCGATGCGTCGCTCCCCCCACCTCTCGGCGGCCCGCCACGTCGTCGGCCAGGCCAGCCCGACCGCGGAGTCGGCCGCCGAGTCCAAGGCCAGGATCCGGCTGCTCGCGCTCGGCTACCGGGTCGTCCCGCAGGTGGTCCTCCGCGAGCAGGACGGTGCCTTCGTGGCGCGCGTCGACTTCCTGCTCCCCGATCTGGGCGTCGTCGTCGAGGTCGACGGCGCGCTGAAGTATGCCGGTGCCGAGGGCCGGGCCGCCCTGGTGGAGGAGAAGCGTCGCGAGGACGGCATACGGCGCCTCGGCTACGGCGTGGCCCGTCTCGTCTGGGCCGACCTCGACGACCTGGCCCGCATCCGGGAGCTCGTGGAGCGCGCCGCGCGCACCGTGACGCGCGCTCCGGAGCGCGTGTCGGTCACCGTGGCAGCTCACCAGCGCCGGACCGGGGCGGTGTGGGACGGCCTGCTGCTGCACTCCTACGCAGATGTCGTTCCTCGGGCGTGATGCATCACCGCAGAGGAACACCTTCTGCGTAGGAGTGAGGCCGGGGGATGGCTCAGCGGGACGAGATGCTGTCGAGGACGCGGACCACCTCGGCCCAGGCACCGGTGCCGACATCGATGAGGTTGAAGTGGCCGCCGGTCACCTCGATCTGCTCGGCCTTGGCGCCGGCCTCACGCGCAGCGGTGACGTAGGCCTCGGACTGGCTGATCGGCACCTGCCCGTCGTCGGGGGCGTGCAGGGCCCAGAGTGGTGCGTCGAGCGGCACCTGCCGGATCGGGTCGACGAGGTCGTAGAGAGGGTCGTCGGGCGTCGCGGCGAGGAAGTCCTCGACCGCGCCCCCGCCCAGGCGTTCCTCGTATGCCGTGCCCAGGTCGAGCACGCCGGCCTGCGACACGACGTGGGTCACCTCGACGTCCCCGGACCACTGGCCGGTCCGCAGCCGGCCGGCGGCCCAGGCCGCGAGCTGGCCACCGGCGCTGTGCCCGAGGGTGACGACCGGGCCGTCGACGTCCACGAGCTCCAGCGCCGCGTGGACGTCGTCGAAGGTCTGGGGGAAGCCGCCGCCGTCACCGACCCGCCGGTACTCCACGTTGAGCGTGGTCCACCCCTGTGCGGTGAGGTCCTCGGCCAGCGGGGTGCCCAGGTCGGCGCCGTAGGCCGCCCGCCAGAAGCCGCCGTGGAGCACGACGACGGTGCCGCGGCTCGGGCCCGTGGGCACCCGCCGCTCGACCCATTGCGACTCCTCCTCGCCGTAGGTGATCCGCTCCATCCCAGCTGTCACCTCGTCGCCGCCCGTGCTCATGCCGTTCTCCTCACCGGTCTGCTCCGTCGGATCATCCGGACCGCCCGACGACGCATCCGGTGCGTCCGGTGCGTCGACCGGGCCCGAGCAGGCCGACAGCACACCCGTGCCGGCGAGCGCGAGCAGCGTCCGCCGGTCGAGGGTCGTGGGCCTGTGCATACCCGGTCCGTGCTCGGGTGCGCTCAGACCTCGTCGGCGGTCGTGGCCGACGGGTCCCACTTGACGATGCCGTCCGCCGCCCAGCCGCGGTCCTTGACCGCCTCGCGGGCCTCGGCCTTGACCGGCCCGGTGAGCTTGTCGAGGTAGAGGTAGCCGTCGAGGTGGTCGGTCTCGTGCTGCAGGCAACGCGCCAGCAACCCCTCGCCCTCGACGACGACCTCCCGGCCGTCGAGGTCGGTGCCGGTGACCCGCGCCCGCGGGTGCCGCGCGAGGGGGAACCACTCGCCGGGGACCGACAGGCAGCCCTCGCCGTCCTCCTCGTCCAGCGGCGCCGGTGTTCCCAGCCGCTCCAGCGCCGGGTTGACGACGACGCCTCGGGCGTTGTCCTCACCGGGCACGGGGCAGTCGTAGACGAAGAGCCGCAGCCGGACCCCGACCTGGTTGGCGGCGAGCCCCACGCCCTCCGCCGCGGCCATGGTGTCGAACATGTCGTCGACGAGCGTGCGCACCTCGTCGGTGATCTCGCGCACCTTCTTCGTCGGCGCGTGCAGGGCCTTGTGGCCGATGACGGTGATGGGTCGGACTGCCATGGCAGCAGATTCTAGGTATGCCGCGGCACCGCCCCCTACCCTGCCTGTCATGAACTGGATCGAGATCGTCGGCTGGGTCGGCTCGACCATCCTCGTCGTGTCGCTGCTGCAGACCCGGGTGCTCCGGCTGCGGTGGATCAACCTCGTGGGCTGCGTCGTCCTCATCGGCTACAACGCGGTCATCGAGGTCTGGCCGATGGTGGGGCTCAACGTCGTGCTGGCCCTCATCAACATCGTGTACCTGTGGCGGATGCTGCGGACGCGGCACGACGAGGCGAGCTACACGGTCCTCGAGGTGGAGCCGGACGACACCTACCTGGAGCACGTCCTGGCGGTCCACGCCGAGGACATCGCCCAGCACAACCCGGGCTTCCGCCACGACCCCGCCGCCGAGCGCTCGGCCTTCCTCGTGCTGCGCGGTGACGAGACCGTGGGTGTCGTGCTGGCGCGGGACGCGGGGGAGGGTACCGCCGAGGTCGTCCTGGACTGGGTCACGCCGAGCCACCGCGACTTCTCGCCGGGGGAGTTCGTCTACCGCCGCTCCGGGCTCTTCGCCCGTCGCGGCTTCACGCAGGTGCTCTCGCCGGAGGGTATGCGCCAGCCCTACTACGAGCGGATCGGCTTCCGCCCGGTGGGCTCACGGTGGGTGCTGGACGTGCCGCAGCACGCCTGAGCCGCGAGGCGCTCAGCGCAGGGGCGTGGGGTCCGGGTCGACGGCGACGCGACGGCGGGTCGCCGCCCGGCCGCCCCGCGCCTCCTCGTCGACCCAGTCCCAGTCGCGGGGCAGGTCGCGGCGGTCCACCGGCTCCCAGCGGCTGTCGGTGCCGCGCGACCGAGTGACGCGCCCCTGCGGGCCGGTCGGGTCGGCATACCGGTCGTCATGGTCGTCCCGGCGCTCCTCGTCCTCACCGGGGTCCCGGTTGTCGCGGCCGAAGATCGTCTCGCACATCGCCTGGTACTTCTCGTCCGGCTCCGGGATGTAGTCGATGTGGCTCAGCGCCTGGTCCTGGCCCGCCGATTCCATGACGAACCGGCCGTAGCCGAGCATCCGCCCCAGGATGGTGCGGTCGTAGCTCATGTCGGTCACCTTGACCAGCGGCATCATGGCGACCCGTTGGGTGATGAGCCCGTAGGTCTTGAGCAGCCGACGGTCGGTCGCGATGAACCACTCGCAGCGCCACTCCAGGACCTGCCAGGCCGCCCAGGCGATCACGACCGCGAGGACGCAGAGGGCCACGCCGGTCGCGGCGGGGTCGGTGACCGAGGCGGCGACCCAGAGGGTGAGGAAGAGGCCGACGACGACGGCCGCGGCCGGGCGGACCATCTTGGCCCAGTGCCAGCGGGTGGAGACCACGACCTGCTCGTCGGCCAGCAGGTAGCGCTTGGCGACGCGCCGGCTGACCTGCGGCGGGGCGGCAGGCATACCGTGCCCTCGGGCGTCAGGTCCCCATCAGCTGGTTGAAGAACCGGCCGATGTTGAGGAAGCCCTGGCTGATGATGTCCCAGACGGCGCGCACGATGTCGGCGGCGCGGTCGGGGTTGGTGATCACCGCGTAGATGAGGAAGCCCCAGAAGAGCCAGTGCAGGACCTTCTTGACCGCGGACGGCATGTCAGGTGCCTTTCGCTGGACGGGGAGGGAGCTGTGGGGCTGCGCAGGTGGACACGGAACTGTTGCCAGTGTGGCAGATGTGACGAGGTATGCCGATTCTCGCCCCCGCGCGCGTGTCGCCCACCCACCGGCATACCCGGGCTCCCGCGCCGGCATACGCGGGCGTCAGCGGTGAGGATCGGTCCTCCTGTACCGATCCTCCACGCCAGGACCCCGTTTCCCGGGGAGGATCGGTGCACCAGCACCGATCCTCCCCACGGGGGAAGGGCCAGGGGAGGGGGCGGGTCAGGGCAGGTCAGGTCAGCGCGCTCAGGTCAGGGCGACTGCAGCAGGGGCGAGGCGGCCATGCGGTCCAGGGCCTCCTCGACCTCGGTCGTCGAGCCGGCGAAGCTGAGCCGGACCTTGCGGTGCCCCTCGACCGTGTCGAAGTCCACGCCCGGGGTGAGCGCGACCCCGCAGTCGTCCAGCAGGTCGCGGCACCAGGCCACGGAGTCCTGCGTGAGGTGCCCGATGTCGCACCACGCGTAGAAGGCACCGTCCGGCGGCGCGTAGTCGCGCAGCCCGAGCTCGGGAAGGCGGCGCAGCAGCAGCTCGCGGTTGGCGGCATACCGCTCCCGGTGCCCGTCGAGCTCGCCCCGCGCGTCCGGTCCGAGCGCCGCGATCGCCGCGTGCTGCCCGATCGCGGGCGGGCAGATGTTGAGGTTGCCGGTGAGCACCTCGAGCGGCCTGCGCAGCGACGGGGGCGCGAGCAGCCAGCCGACGCGCCACCCGGTCATGGAGAAGTACTTGCTCACCGAGCCCACGACGACACCCGCGCGCGAGGTCGCCCAGGCGCTCGTCGTCGCCCGCCCGTAGCTCAGCCCGTGGTAGATCTCGTCGCTGACGAGCAGCGTGCCGTGCTCCTCGCACCACCGGGCCAGGTCGGCGAGCACGTCGGGGTCGATCACCGTGCCGGTCGGGTTCGCCGGCGAGGCCACGATCAGCCCGGCGGGCGGCTGCGGCAGCGCCTCGAGCATCGCCACCGTCGGCTGGAATCGGGTGTCGGGGCCGCAGTCGAGCTCGAGCACCTCGCAGCCGAGGGCGGCCAGGCTGTTGCGGTATGCCGGGTAGCCGGGCCGCGTCATCGCCACCTGGTCGCCGGTGTCGAAGGCGGCGAGGAAGAGCGCGGTGAAGGCGCCCGAGCTCCCGGGGAAGACGATGACGTCCTCCGGGGACACCTCGATCCCCGAGGTCTCCCGGTGGTGCGCGGCGATCGCCTCGCGCAGCGGCAGGATGCCGGAGGACTCGGTGTAGCCCAGCACGTCGGAGTCCAGGACCCCGATCGCGGCCTCGCGCGCCACGGCCGGGGCGGGCGTCGAGGGCTGCCCGGCGCAGAGCATGAGCACGTCGCCGTGGCTGCGCTGCCGCGCCGCGGCGGCCTTGAGCACCTCCATGACGTGGAACGGCTCGACGGCCGAGCGCGCCGAGACGCGCGCCGCCCGCGGCTGCGCGGACTGCTCGGGAGGCATACCTCAGACGATGCCGTAGAGGCGGTCGCCCGCGTCGCCGAGGCCGGGCACGATGTAGCCCTGCTCGTTGAGCCGCTCGTCGATCGCGCCGGTGACGAGGGTGATCGGCGGCTCGACGTCGGCGAGCCCGGCCTGGACCTTCTCGATGCCCTCGGGTGCGGACAGCAGGGTGATCGCGGTGATGTCGTCCGCGCCGCGCTCGACGAGGTAGCGGATGGCGGCGATGAGGGTGCCGCCGGTCGCCAGCATCGGGTCGAGCACGTAGCACTGCCGCTTGGACAGGTCGTCCGGCAGGCGGTTGGCGTAGGTGCGGGCCTCGAGCGTCTCCTCGTTGCGCACCATGCCGAGGAAGCCAACCTCGGCGGTCGGCAGCATCCGCATCATCCCGTCGAGCATCCCGAGCCCGGCCCGCAGGATCGGCACGACGAGCGGCTTCGGCGACGCCAGGTGGATGCCGGTCGTCGGCGCGACCGGGGTCTCGATCTCGAAGGGGGAGACGCGCACCTCGCGGGTGGCCTCGTAGGCGAGCAGCGTGACCAGCTCGTCGGCGAGCCGCCGGAACGTCGGGGTGTCGGTCCGCTTGTCCCGCAGGTAGGTCAGCTTGTGGGCGATGAGCGGGTGGTCGGCGAGGTGGACGCGCATACGCCAGACTCTAGGACGTGAACCCTGGTCCCAGCACCTCCTCCGCAGGTCCCTCGGGCGCGGGCGCGGCTGCGGCTGCGTCGTGGGGACTGACGCGGTATGCCGAGTGGGTGCGGCTCGCGATCGCCGAGGCGCAGCGGGTGGCCGCCTCAGGCGACGTGCCGATCGGCGCGCTCGTCGTCGACGACGCGGGGGCCGTCCTCGGCCGCGGCCACAACGTGCGTGAGGCAGAGCACGACCCGACCGGGCACGCGGAGATGGTGGCCCTGCGCGAGGCGGGGCGAGCCCGCTCGTCCTGGCGGCTCGACGGGTGCAGCCTGGTCGTGACCCTGGAGCCGTGCGCGATGTGCGCCGGCGCGGCCGTCCTGGCGCGGGTCGACCGCATCGTCTTCGGCGCGTGGGACGACAAGGCGGGGGCCTGCGGGTCGGTGTGGGACCTGCCCCGCGACCGGCGGGCGCTGCACCGGGCCGAGGTCGTCGGAGGCGTGCTCGAGGGGGAGTGCGCCGGCCTGCTGACCGGCTTCTTCGGGCCCCGGCGGTGACCGCGCGGATTTTGGGTGCCCCCCCGCCCGTCGGGTAGCCTCCTGCGTGGTGGCGTGTCCGAGCGGCCTAAGGAGCACGCCTCGAAAGCGTGTGAGGGCGCAAGTCCTCCGTGGGTTCAAATCCCACCGCCACCGCCCATCCCCTCAGGGGACCGAACGGGTCGATCCGCGCAGGCGGATCGGCCCGTTCGTGCGTGCGCGGGGCGCTCCGGTCAGGGAGACGAGCCGCGCGAGGAGCACCAGCAGGGCCGTGAGACCGGTGAGCGCGATGAGCAGGACGGGCTCGGGAAGCAGGCCGGCTCCCCAGGACCAGGCGGTGGGAACCCCCATGGGGCTGCCGTAGGCATACCGTGCGAGCAGGTTGGGCAGCACGACGCACAGCGCCCCCAGGGCGGCGGGGCCGAGCAGACCGGCGACGCGGGAGGCGACCCGGTGGCGCCGGTCCGGCCACGACCTCGAGCGGACGAGCCCGACGGCGCCGGCGAGGACGACGAGCACCATGAGGACCGCCGAGACGGTCGCGGGTCGGATCAGGGACTGGTCGGGCAGCGTGCCGGTCCCGCCGGCCGCGTCGGCGGCCAGCGCCCGCGCGAGCGGCCCGGGTGCGCCGACGGTGTCCGCCAGGACGACCGCCGCGTCGCCGGTGGGCCGGCCGTCCGGCGCCCGGACGATCGACAGGTGCGAGGTCCAGGTGACCATCGCGCCGTCGTGCTCCAGGAAGCCGAACCCGTCCTGCTCCGCGAAGGACCACCCCAGGCCGTAGCCGCCGACGCCCTCCGTGCCGGGCTGCGCGGTGTGCAGCTCGCGCAGGTCCTCCGGGCTCAGGAGGCGCTCGCCGCCGGGTGCGCGGCCGTCCCCGGCCTGGAACCGGGCCCACCGGGCGAGGTCGTCGGCGGTGCTCACCATCCCGCCGGACCCGAGGCAGGTGTCGTGCGGCTCGGGGAAGGGCACCACCCGCCCGAAGACCGCGGTGTGTCCGGTCCCCACCCCCTCGACCTCGCCGGCGCAGTCGGGCACCGAGGTCGTCGCCCGCATCCCCAGCGGACCGAGCAGCTCGGCCTGGAGTACCGCGTCGAAGGGGTGTCCGGTCGCTCGCTCGACCGCGACAGCGGCGAGGGCATACCCGGTGTTGGAGTAGACGTGCCGGGTGCCGGGGTCGCTGCCCAGCGTCTCCTCGCGCAGGTCGGCGAGCAGCACCTCGGGGTCGGTCCAGCCGGGCTGCCCCAGGTCACGGGTGCTGCCGTCGCCGAGCCCGCTCGTGTGCGCGAGCAGCATCCGGAGGGTGATCCGCCCGGCCCGGTCGTCGGCCATCGTGAACTCGGGGAGGGTGGCGGTCAGCGGGGCGTCGAGGTCGAGCTCGCCGCGTCCGGCGAGCCGCATCACCACGGCCGCGGTGAACGACTTGGACAGGGAGGCGATGCGGAAGCGCGTGCCGCCGTCGACATCAGCCCCCTGCTCGTCCTGGCCGTAGCCGCTGACCTCGACCGTCCCGTCGTCGACGACCGCGACGGCGAGGGCGGAGGCCGGTGAGCGGTCGAGGTATGCCTGCACCAGGCCCCGTGCCTCGTCCTGCGCCCCCGAGGCGGGTCGGGCACCTCCGACGGCCACCGTGACCAGGGCGAGGACCAGCAGGAGGAGCAAGAGGCGCACGACGAGGGCGGGTCGCGTGGTCATACCCGGACGCTAGTGAGGGGCGGGCGCGGCATCGCCCGGGCCAGCACCCGAGCGGTCCGGGGGTTGACCCCCGCACGACCGCCCGGCATGAGGGTCGCCCGGGGTCAGGCGAGGCCCGAGGCGATGATGATGAGGATGACGGTCCACAGGAAGCCGAGCACGAGCATGCCCGTGCCGACGATGCCGAGGATCCGGGCCGCGGTGAGCTGCCCGTAGTTGGTCACGGCGTAGGGGGAGGCCTGCGACTCGCGGATCGCAGAGCGGGCCATGACCCAGGCGATCGGACCCAGGATCGCCAGCCCGCAGCAGCTGAGGATGCCGAGCACGAGCGCGGCGGTGCCGCTCGGGTGGTTGTTCTGCCCGACCGGACCCCACGGGGCGCCGGGGGCGACGGCATACGGGTGGCTCGCCGTCGGCCGCCCGGGCGGGATCGGCCGCTCGGTCGGTGTCGGCTCGGCGTAGGGGTCCTGCGGCTCGACCCCACCACCCGCGCGCGGTGTCGGCGGGGGCTCGAAGCGGAACATGGTCCCGAGCCTACGCCCTCGCCGGCCCCGCAGACCGTGTCCACAGGCGCCGTCAGGAGCGCAGCGCCTCCGCAGCGGCCGCGATGTCGGCCAGCTCGGTGCGCAGCGCCTTCTCGGTCATCTTCTGGCCCAGCGGGCCGACGACGCGCAGCGCCAGCCGCTGCAGCGCGTTGGGGTCGGAGGTGCTGGCGCTGAACCGGATCGACAGCTGGGTCGCGGCCCCGTCGTCCTCGGGCTCCAGGGTGAGGGCGGTGCGGAAGACCGTGTTGCCCGAGCGGGCCTCGGTCACCGTCCGGCGCTCCGGGTCGTTGTCGACCACCCACATCTCCTGGGTGTCCGAGGCGCCCATCATCCGCCGCGTCTCGCGCCAGCCGGTGCCGACGGCATACGGGCCGAGGGTGAGGACGTGCAGGTCGGTGACCTGCGACAACCGCTCCTGCGCGTGCTCGAGGTCGGTGACGACCTCCCACACGGCGGCAGGCGGCGCCTCGACCCGGCGGCCGACCGAGACCTCGTGCGCGTCGCTCATCCGTCCTCCCCCGTCTCCTCGGCGTCCTCGGCGGCGGGCAGGTCCTCCCAGGCCTCGCCGAGGATGAGGTCTACGCTGGCGTCCTCCCGCTCGTCCTGGACCAGCTCGACCTCCTGGGGGAGCGCGTCGGCGAGCAGCTGCGCCGCCTCGGCGCCGGAGGGTCCGTGCAGGATCTGCCCCGGTCCCTCGATGCTGGCGTCGGCGTTGTCGACCCCGTCCACGGTGAAGCCCCGCGCGGTGAGCCCGTCGCTGGCGCGGCCCGCGAGCCCCGCCCGCCCGGTGGAGTTGAAGACGTTGACGACAACGTCCTCCGCGGCCAGCGTGGGGGTCGGGGCAGCGACCGTCTGCTCGCTCTGGTCCGCCTCGCCCCCACCGAGGCCGAACCAGCCCTGCATGGTCGCCATGGCGATCACCAGGGCCAGCGCGAGCACGCCGAGCAGACCGACGATGACCATGGCTGCCCGGCGCCGCGCCCGGCGGGCGGCGGTGGACATACCAGCCGTGCGCACGTATCCCACGCCGAGGCTCCTTCCGACCGCAGCAGGCTAGCGACTCGCCGCGGTGTCCAGGTCGAGGACACGCCCGTGGACCGCGGGGCGGCCCTGCAGCGCGGCCCGCAGCGCACGGTGCAGGCCGTCCTCGAGGTAGAGCACGTCGCGCCACTTCACGACGTGGCAGAAGATGTCGCCGTAGAAGGTGGAGTCGGCCGACAGCAGCGCCCGCAGGTCCAGCTCGGCGCGGGTCGTGACGAGCTCGTCCAGCCGCAGCATCCGGGGCGGCAGGTGGGACCAGTCGCCGGGCTCGTCCAGGCCGTGGGAGGGGTAGGGCCGCTCCTCGCCCACGCCCTTGAAGATCATGCGGTGCAGTCTAAAGTCAGCCGTGTGAGCGAGCAGAGCAGCAGCCAGGTCGACCTCCTGCGTGAGGGCTACACCTTCACCGACCCGAGCATCGTCCTCGGCGGGGCCGTCCCGGCGGACGGCGAGGCCGTGGCGAGCGAGGCGGTCGTCCGGCTCCCGCTGGCCTCGATGAACCGCCACGGCCTCGTGGCCGGCGCCACCGGCACCGGCAAGACGGTCACGCTGCAGGTGCTCGCCGAGCAGCTCTCCGACGCCGGGGTGCCGGTCTTCCTCGCCGACATCAAGGGCGACCTCACCGGGCTGGCCACGGCGGCCGAGGGCGGGGGCAAGGTCGAGGAGCGGATGGGCGAGCTCGCCCAGGAGTGGGAGGGCGCGGCATACCCGGTCGAGCTGCTCAACCTCGGCGGGCACGGGACCGGTACGCCGGTGCGCGCCACCATCACCGCCTTCGGCCCCACGCTGCTGTCGAAGGTGCTGCGGCTCAACAAGACCCAGGAGTCCAGCCTCGGGCTCGTCTTCTACTGGGCCGACCAGCAGGGGCTCGCGCTGCTCGACCTCAAGGACCTCATCGCGGTCATCCAGCACCTCGTCTCGGAGGAGGGCAAGGAGGACCTCAAGGGGCTCGGGGGCCTCGCGAGCTCCACCGCGGGCGTCATCCTGCGCGAGCTCATCGCGCTGTCCGCGGCCGGGGGCGACGTCTTCTTCGGCGAGCCGGAGTTCGAGACCGCCGACCTGCTGCGCACCACCGCCGACGGCGAGGGCGTCATCTCGCTGCTGGAGCTGCCGGGCGTCCAGGACAAGCCGGTGCTCTTCTCCACCTTCCTCATGTGGCTGCTGGCCGAGCTCTTCCAGGACCTGCCCGAGGTCGGCAACCCGGACAAGCCCAAGCTCGTCTTCTTCTTCGACGAGGCGCACCTGCTCTTCGACGACGCCTCCGACGCCTTCCTCGACTCGGTCGAGCAGGCGGTCCGGCTCATCCGCTCCAAGGGCGTCGGCGTCTTCTTCGTCACCCAGACGCCCAAGGACGTCCCCGACTCGGTGCTCGCCCAGCTCGGCAACCGGGTCCAGCACGCGCTGCGCGCGCACACCCCGAACGACGCCAAGGCGCTCAAGGCGACCGTGTCCACCTTCCCCACCAGCGACTACGACCTCGAGGAGGTCCTCACCTCGCTGCGCACGGGGGAGGCGGTGGTGACGGTGCTCTCCGAGAAGGGGGCGCCGACACCGGTGGCGCGCACCATGCTTCGCGCGCCGCAGGCACGGATCGGCCCCTCCGACGAGGAGGTCGTGCGGGCGGCGGTGGCCGGTTCCGCGCTGGCGAGCAAGTATGCCGAGGCGCTCGACCGCGAGTCCGCCTACGAGCTGCTGTCGGCCAGGATGGAGGCGGCCACCAAGGCGGCGCAGGAGGCGCAGGCCGCGGAGGAGGCCGCGGCGGCGGAGAAGTCGCAGGAGCGCACGCGCGGCGGCCGGTCCCGCAAGGAGGACAAGGGGATGGTCGAGCAGGTCGTGTCCTCGACCGCCTTCCGGTCGATGCTGCGCTCTGCCGGCACCGTCATCGGCCGCGAGATCAGCCGCTCCATCTTCGGCACCCGGCGCCGCTGAGGGCATACCGCGGACCTGCCACGACGCAGAACGCCCCCGGACCGATGGTCCGGGGGCGTTCGAGGTCCTCGGCGAGGACGCGGGCGGAGGATGGGGGATTTGAACCCCCGAGGGTTTTATCCCAACACGATTTCCAATCGTGCGCACTAGGCCGCTATGCGAATCCTCCGCCGACGAGGATAGCCGAGAGCCGTCGGGCCGCCCAAACCCGTACGCGGCTTGGAGTGCCTGCGGCCAGCGCCTAGACTGGAGCGTGGACCCCTCGTGCGGTGGTACCTCGGTGAACTCCCCCAGGGCAGGAATGCAGCAAGGGCAGCCGAGCTCTTCCAGGTGCGCGAGGGGTTCTTCATGCCCGGCTCGCGGCCCGGGACCGTCCGGGCCGCGTGGCAGGATGTCCGCACCCCCTGCGAAAGGACGCGCCATGCCCCTCCACGTCGGCTCCGAGATCGGTCGGCTGCGTCAGGTCGTCGTGCACCGGCCCGGGCTGGAGATGCACCGTCTCACGCCGGAGAACAAGCACCGCTACCTCTTCGACGAGATCCTCTGGGTGGAGAAGGCGCAGGAGGAGCACGACTACTTCGTCCAGGTCATGCGCGAGCGCGGCGTGACCGTGCACCACTTCGACGCGCTGCTGCGCGAGGCGCTCGCGGTGCCGGAGGCCCGGGCGCACGTCCTCGGCCACAGCCTGGACGAGCGGCACGTCGGACCGCAGGCGGCCGAGGAGCTGCGTGCCATGTTCGACGACATGGACGACGCCGAGCTCGCGACCCACCTCATCGGCGGCATCACCAAGGCCGAGGTGATGGAGCGGATCGGGGCGCCGCACTCGCTGGTCGTCGACCAGTTCGGGACGCACGACTCGGTGCTCGCGCCGCTGCCCAACCACCTCTTCACCCGCGACACCTCGGCCTGGGCCTACTCCGGCGTCGCGGTGAACTCGATGCACAAGAAGGCGCGCCGCCGCGAGACGGTCCACTACGACGCGATCTACCGCTACCACCCGATGTTCGCGGAGGCGGGGATGCAGTGGTGGAGCCACGGGGTCGACGACGGTCCCGCCACCGCCGAGGGCGGCGACATCCTCGTGCCGGGCCACGGCATGGTGCTCGTCGGGCTGTCCGAGCGGACGACGGCGATGGGGGTCGAGCGCCTGGCCCGCCGGCTGCTCGCCTCGGGGCAGGCGGAGCGGGTGGTCGCCCTCGACATGCCCAAGGCCCGCGCCGTCATGCACCTGGACACCGTCATGACGATGGTCGACGAGCGGACCTTCACCCGCTACCTCGGCCTGCCCGACCTCACCTCGTGGACCATCACGGCCGCCGACGGCGAGCAGGGCGTCGACCCCGCCGACCTGCACCTGGCGATCGAGCGGCACGAGCCGGAGCAGATGGAGCAGGTCATCGCGCGCGGCCTGGGCCTGGACGGGCTCCGGGTGCTCGCGGCCGACCAGGACCCGCGCGCCGCGGCCCGCGAGCAGTGGGACGACGGCTGCAACGTCCTCGCGCTCGAGCCGGGCGTCGTCGTCGGCTACCGCCGCAACCAGGTCACCAACGCCTACCTGCGCGAGCAGGGGGTCGAGGTCATCGAGATCGACGGCTCCGAGCTGGGCCGGGGGCGTGGCGGCCCGCGCTGCATGTCCTGCCCGATCGAGCGCGACCCCCTCGGCTGATGCCGGCGCGGCGCCGGGTGGACCCCGCGGCCGGTGAGCAGGCGCTCGCGGCGTGGGAGGCGGGGGAGGAGCTGGGTCGCGGGGTGCTCGCGACCGCGGTGCGCTACACGGTCGAGGAGCTCGCGACGCGCGCGCCCGGGAGGTCGGTGGAGGTGCGGATCCCCCCGTATGCCGCCGCCCAGGTCATCGAGGGCCCGCGCCACACCCGCGGCACCCCGACCAACGTGGTCGAGACCGACCCGCAGACCTGGCTCTCGCTGGTGACGGGTCGGACCACCTGGGCCGAGGCGGTCGCGAGCGGCGCGGTCCGGGCCTCCGGCCAGCGGGCCGACCTCACGGCATACCTGCCGCTACGCTGAGCCGAGGAGGACACCATGTGCCGGTGGATGGCGTGGTCGGGGCAGCCGCTCCCGGTGGACGAGCTGCTGTTCAAGACCCAGCACGGTCTGGTCGACCAGAGCCTGCACTCCAACTTGGGCCCCACGACGACCAACGGGGACGGCTTCGGCCTGGGGTGGTACGGCTTCCCACGCGGACCGGCGCTCTACCGCAGCGTGTCCCCGGCCTGGTCCGACCCCAACCTGGCGCGCCTGGCGCCGCACCTGGAGTCCCCGCTCTTCCTCGCGCACGTGCGTGCCAGCACCGGGACCGACGTGCAGGAGACCAACTGCCACCCCTTCCAGCACGGCCGGTGGTTCTTCGTGCACAACGGGCACATCGCCGAGTTCGACCGCCTGCGCCGGGACCTCGTGCTGGCGGTCGCCCCCGAGCTGTTCCCCGAGATCGCCGGGTCGACCGACTCCGAGGTGATGTTCTTCCTGGCCCTGACGTTCGGCCTCGAGAGCGACCCGGTCGGGGCGCTGGAGCGCACGATCGGCCTCGTCGAGCAGACCGCGCGGGACCACGGTGTCGACCGCGCGGTGCAGGCGAGCATCGGGGTCAGCGACGGGGAGACCGTCTGGGCGGTGCGCCACTCGACCGAGCACCGTTCGCGCTCGCTCTTCGTCTCGGCCGACGCGCACGCCCTGCGCCGCCTGCACCCGGACAACCCGCGCCTGCAGAAGCTCCAGGACGGCGACCGGCTCGTCGTCTCCGAGCCCTTCTCCGACCTGCCGGGAGCCTGGCACGAGATCCCCGAGGCCTCGGTCCTCACCGTCCACCCGGGCGGCGGTCTGGACGTCGCGGACTTCCGTCCGAGCTGAGCGGGCAGGGCCTAGGACCCGCCCTACTCCTCGGGCGGCAGCGGGAAGAGCAGCTGGTAGAGCTTGACCCGCCGGGTCCCGTCCTCCCCGTCCCGCGTGCGGCGCTCCTTGGCCCGCTCCAGGTGCTCGGCCGTCGCGGCGGCGATGGCCTCGCCGAGGGCGTCCGCCTCCTCGACGGTCAGCATGGCGGTCGCCTCGTTGGAGGTGGCGACCCCGGCCCATGCCTCGTCCTCGGTCTCCATCCGGGCGACCCACTCCTGCACCCGGGCGTTGCGCATCTCCATCTGGTGGAGCACGACCGTCTGGGCGGCGGTGCGGGCGGCGGCATCCTGCCCGGCCGCGTCCCGGCCGAAGGAGAAGCCGACGCTGGTCCACCAGCGCTCCCGCGCCGACCCGCGTGCGGTGTCCTCCTCGACGAGCCCGTGCCGCTCGAGCTGGCGCAGGTGGTAGCTGGTCTGCCCGGTGTTCTCCCCCATGGCCCTGGCGAGCATGGAGGCGGTGGCCGCGCCGTGGTCCTTGAGGTAGTCGTACATCTGCAGCCGCAGGGGGTGGGCGAACGCCTTGAGGGTGGCCGCGTCGACGGCACGGGCGTGGTGTGGGGAGGGCTTGCGCGCGGGCATGGTCCAGAAATACCTTTGCAGAGATTACTTTGCACAACATCTTCTGCACCCAGGATAGGGGACTGCCATGACGGCATCCACGGCCACGCCGCCGCTCGGACGATCGTTCGGCGCCCACCTCGGGGCGGTCGGTCTGGCGAACCTCGCCGACGGCGTCGTCCAGATCGGGGTCCCCCTGCTGGCCGTGACCCTCACCAGGTCACCGCTGCTCATGGGTGTGCTGACGGCCGCGGTATGGCTGCCGTGGCTGGTCTGCGGCATCCCCGCCGGCGTGCTGGTCGACCGGTGGGACCGGCGACGCACGATAGTGGTCGCCCTCGGCGTCCGGGCCACCCTCCTTTGCGCGGCCGGGTTCCTGGCGCTGTCCGACCGGCTGACCATCTGGGTGCTCGTCGGCCTGGCGCTCGGCTACGGCGTCACCGAGGTCTTCGCCGACCTCGCCGCCGCCGCGCAGGTGCCGGCCCTGGTCGGTCGAGCGGCCGGCCCGCTGCGCCGCGCCAACTCCCGCCTCCTCGCGGTGGAGCAGGTGTGCAACGGCTTCGTCGGCCCGCCGCTCGCGGGGGTGCTGGTCGCGCTCGGGGCGGCGTGGCTCGTCGGCACCTCCGCGCTCGTCGTGGTGGGCGCCGTGCTGGTGCTCGCCCTCGGGCTGCGCGGGAGGTATGCCCCGGTCGTCCCGCAGGTCGAGAGCGTGGGCTCGCGGTGGTCCGAGCTGACCTCCGGCATGCGCACCCTGTGGACCCACCCGGTCCTGCGTCCCCTGGCCATCGCGGCCGGTCTGTGGAACTTCGCCTCGACCGCCCTCAGCGCGGTGCTCGTCCTGTGGCTCGTCGGCCCGGAGTCGGTGGGTGGGCTGTCGCCCCAGCTGTTCTCCCTCGCCATGGTGGCGCTCCCGGTCGGCGCCCTGCTCGGCAGCATGGTGGCGAGCCGGGTCATCGAGCGCTTCTCGGAGATGTCCGTCCTCGTCGTCTGCTGGGGCCTCAACGCCGTCTTCAACCTCCCACTGCTCCTGTGGCCCTCGGTCTGGGGGCTGGCCCTCTTCCTGCTCGCCGCCGGCCCGCTCGGGGTCATCGGCAACGTCGTCTCCGGCTCCCTCCGTCCCCGCCTGGTGGCGGGGCACCAGCTGGGTCGGGTCGGCGGGGCCTCCCGGGTGCTCGTCTTCGGGGCCATGCCCCTCGGCGCCCTGGTGGGCGGGCAGGTCGCGGCGCTCTTCGGCATACCGGTCGTGCTGCTCGGCGTCCCCGTCGTCATGCTGGTCGCGACCGCTCTGGTCGCCGTCGGCGTCCCGCAGGCGATGGTGGACGCGCACGAGCTGACCCCGGAGCCGGAGCCCGTCGGCTGAGGTATGCCCACGCAGGCGTTAGCGTCCCTCCATGAGGATCGGCGTCTGCATCCTGCCCGAGTACCCCTGGCGGGAGGCCGAGCCGCTGTGGCGGCAGGTCGAGGACTGGGGCTTCGAGCACGCGTGGACCTACGACCACCTCGTCTGGGCGGGGTTACCGCAGGCGCCGTGGCACTCCACCGTCGCCACCCTCGCGGCGGCCGCCGTCGTCACGGAGCGGGTGCGGCTGGGCACCTTCGTGGCGTCCCCGAACTTCCGGCACCCCGCGCTGCTCGCCAAGGACGTCACCACCCTGGACGACCTCAGCGCGGGCCGGGTTCTGCTCGGGCTGGGGGCCGGTGGCGACCTGGACAGCCGCCTGCTCGGTGCCAGGCATACCCGGGGCGAGCGCACCGCCCGCTTCGAGGAGTTCGTTCCGCTGCTGGACCGGCTGCTGACCGAGGACGACGTCGAGGTCGAGGGCGAGTTCTTCACGGTCGGCGGGGCGGGGGCCCGCCCGCGCTGCGTCCAGCAGCCCCGTGTCCCCTTCGTGGTCGCCGCCAACGGCCCCCGCAGCATGCGCCTCGCGGTCGCGCACGGCGCCGGCTGGCTCACCACCGGCCCTCCCGGCGCCGCCGAGGACGGCCTGGACGCCTGGTGGCGCGGGGTGCGTGAGCTCTCCGCCCGGGTGGAGGAGCTCGAGGCCGAGACGGGGCGCGCCCGGCCGCTGGACCGCTACCTGTCCCTCGACGCCGGGTCGCCGGCGCTCGGCAGCCTCGACGAGGTCCAGGACCGGATCGGTCGGGCGCAGGAGGCCGGGTTCACCGACGTCGTCGTGCACTGGCCGCGCCCCGACCCGCCCTACCAGGCCGACGTGCGCGTCCTGGAGCAGCTCGCCGCCTCCCGCTCCTGACCCGGGTCGCGCCCGCCCTGCCGATGTATCCCGGCAGGGCGGGCGTGCTCTGCACCGGCGACGCCCGAGCGGAGGCGAGGGGCCTCCCGGTGTCACCGGTCAGAGCTGACCGGACCACGAAGGAGAGCACCCATGTCCACCACTCCACCGGTCCACCGCAGGGCGGGGGTCGCGGCCGGCGCCGCGCTCGCCCTCGGGGTGACCGCCCTGGCCGGTGCCGTACCGGCCTTCGCCGCGACGCTCGACGACTACGAGATCGCCGGCGTGCAGTTCGTCAACGACGACTGCAGCCGCAACGAGTACGCCATCGACGCCACCGTGACCGGCACCACCGATGACATCGCCGGTTTCGACCGGGTCGAGTTCCAGGTCTGGGACGACGGCACCCTGAAGGACAGCCGCACCCTCGAGGTCGCGGTGGGGACCACCCGTGACCTGCACGCCTTCCTGTCCTTCGTCGGGCTCTACGGCGACGGCGCACCGGGCGTCGGCATCGTCATCAACGACGTCGACGCCGACGGCAACTACGTCAGCGGCCTCATGACCGAGGACCCGTTCTTCCCCGAGGACGTCGACGGCCCGTGCGCCTTCGACGTGGAGCGGATCGGCGGCCCGACCCGCATCGAGACCGCGGCGATGCTCTCGGAGCAGAAGTTCGTCATGGCCGACAGCGTCGTCATCGCGACGGCGAAGGCATACCCGGACGCGCTGACGGCCGCCCCGTGGGCCGCCCAGATGGGCGCTCCGCTGCTGCTCACCAACCCCGGCGGGCTGCCCACCGCGACCGTGGACGAGCTGACCCGGCTCGTGCCGGAGCACGTCTACGTCGTCGGCGGGAGCACGGCGGTGACGGACCAGGTCCTCCTCGACGTCGAGGCCGCCGTCCCCGCCGCCACCGTGGAGCGGGTGTCCGGCGCCGACCGCTACGGCACCGCCGGCGCGATCGCCCAACGCGTCGTGCAGGACAGCTCGGCCGAGCTCTTCGTCGCCTCCGGGCAGGACTTCCCGGACGCGCTCGTCCTCAGCGCGCTCGCCGCGCGTCACCAGGCGCCGCTCGTCCTCGTCAAGCACGACGAGGTGCCGCCCGCCACGGACGCGGCGGTCGGTGCGCTGTCCTTCGACGACGTCTACGCCGCCGGCGGCACGACGGTGCTCACCGACGACGTGCTTGACGCCGTGTCCGGCGGTATGCCGTGGACCCGCTACAGCGGGGCCGACCGCTACGTGACCGCCGAGAAGGTGCTCGAGCAGTTCCCGGCCGAGGGCAAGGTGCTCGTCGCCACCGGACAGGACTTCCCGGACAGCCTCACCGCGGTCCCGGTCGCGGCCCGGACGGGCGCCGGCGTGGCGCTCACCCGGCCGGACGCCGTGCCCGCGGGGGTGCTGGACGAGGTCGAGCGGCTGGTCACCGGCTTCTCGTTCCCGCTCATCACCATCGTCGGCGGCGAGGTGGCGGTGCACGACACCGTCGAGACCCAGCTGCTCGGGCTGGTCGGCGGTCTCGCCGACCCCACCGAGCGGTCGGACGGCGGGCAGACCGGGGCCAACATCCCCCAGGAGTGAGCCCGCGGGTCCCGTGACCGACGCGGCGCGGCAGCCACCCGGCTGCCGCGCCGTGCGGCGTCCTGGCGGATACTGGACGGATGGCCCCCGACCAGACCCCGGACGAACCCTCGCGCGCCCCCGTGCACCGGCGCCCGCAGCTCAGCCGCTTCCTCGTCGCCGGGGCGGTGCTGGGTCTGGTCGTGGGGGTGGTCGTCTCGCTGAGCCGCCCGGATGCGCCGGGGAGCAGCTCGGGGCAACAGGCCATCCTCCTGGGCGCCACCGGCGCGATCTTCTTCGGGCTCCTCGCCGCGATCGTCTACCTCGTCGTCGACCGCGGCAGCGGCCGCCGCTGAGCCCATGGCCTCCCGACCTCCCCGCCTGCCGCGCTTCCTCGGCACCGGTGCCGCCGTGGGGATCGTCGTGGCGCTGCTGGTGGCCCTCATCGGTCGGGACGTGCCCTACGTCAACGGGCTGGAGGAATACCTCATCTTCGCCGTGATCGGCGCCGGCGCAGGCGTGGCCGTCGGCGCCCTGGCCTTCCTCGTCGCGGACCGCCCCCGCCTCGGGTCCTGAGGGCGGTTCCGCCCGATCGGGGCGGTGCGTGGGGGCGCCCGGCTGTGGGACCATGGCGACGTGGCTCGCGCTGACGGACGACTCTCGCACGACCTGCTTCCCGAGGAGCGCCTGCCCCAGGACGCCTGCGGGGTCTTCGGGGTGTGGGCGCCGGGCGAGGAGGTCGCCAAGCTCACCTACTTCGGCCTCTACGCCCTGCAGCACCGCGGACAGGAGGCGGCCGGGATCGCGACGAGCGACGGCCAGCGGCTCGTGGTCTACAAGGACGTCGGGCTGGTCAGCCAGGTCTTCGACGAGTCGGCGCTCGCCTCGCTTCAGGGTCACCTGGCCGTGGGCCACTGCCGCTACTCGACGACCGGGCGCAACTCCTGGCACAACGCGCAGCCGACCCTCGGCGGCACCGCCGACTCCACCCTGGCGCTGACCCACAACGGCAACCTCATCAACACCGCCGAGCTGCGCGACCTGCTCCGCGAGGCCCTGGGGGGCGACCTGAGCCGTTCCGCCGGGGAGGTCGGCCGGGGCAACACCACCGACACCGCGATCGTCACCGGGCTGCTCACCGCGGACCCCGACCTGTCCCTGCAGGAGTCGGCGATGCGGGTGCTGCCGCAGCTGCGCGGCGCCTTCTCCCTCGTCTTCTGCGACGAGGGCACGCTGTATGCCGCCCGCGACCCGCAGGGCGTGCGTCCCCTGGTCCTCGGCCGGCTGGAGCGGGGGTGGGTGGTCGCCTCGGAGACCGCGGCGCTCGACATCGTCGGGGCCTCGGTGGTGCGTGAGGTCGAGCCGGGCGAGCTCATCGCCATCGACGAGAACGGCCTGCGCTCCAGCCGCTTCACGCAGGCCGCCCCCAAGCGGTGCGTCTTCGAGTGGGTCTACCTCGCCCGCCCGGACACCCGCATCGCCGGACGCGAGGTCTACGACTCCCGGGTGGAGATGGGGCGTCAGCTCGCGCGCGAGCACCCGGTCGAGGCGGACATGGTCATGCCGACGCCGGAGTCGGGGACCCCGGCGGCGATCGGGTATGCCGAGGAGTCCGGGATCCCCTACGGCCAGGGCCTGGTGAAGAACGCCTATGTCGGGCGGACCTTCATCGCGCCCAGCCAGACGATCCGGCAGCTCGGCATCCGGCTCAAGCTCAACCCGCTGCGGGACGTCATCAAGGGCAAGCGGCTCGTGGTCGTCGACGACTCGATCGTGCGGGGCAACACGCAGCGGGCCCTGGTCCGGATGCTGCGCGAGGCGGGCGCGGCCGAGGTGCACGTGCGGATCTCCTCGCCCCCGGTGCGCTGGCCCTGCTTCTACGGCATCGACTTCGCCACCCGCGCCGAGCTCATCGCCACCGGGCTGGAGGCCGAGGACATCTGCGCCTCGGTCGGGGCGGACTCGCTGGGATACATCAGCGAGGAGGGCATGGTGGCCGCCACCGAGCAGCCCCGGTCCGCGCTGTGCACCGCCTGCTTCTCCGGCGACTACCCGATCGAGCTCCCGGCCGAGGACCAGCTCGGCAAGGATGTGCTGGAGCTGCAGTTCCCGGTCGACGAGGCCGACGTGGACCCGACGGACGTCGGCACGCTGGACGTCGACCGGGTCGGTGTCACGGCCACGGCCGGCGGCGCCGACGCCGTGCGCCGCCCCTGAGGGAGGGCATACCTCCGAGGGGGGCGGGCCTGTCTCCCGTTCCCTCTCCCGACCTGTGCACGCTTCTGCAGCCTGTGCACGCCACACGAGCCCCAGGCATACCTGGGCACGGATATGCGGGCAGAGCGTAGGAAATAACGTATGCACCGGCCGCACACGCGTGCACAGGTGACGTCCAGGCAGGTGCGGGGGCGCTTCGCCGCGCGGGAGGAGCCGGATCGGGTCTAGCGTCCGTGGCGACGGGTCGGCGACGGCGGCGACCCGAGATGCGGAGACGTCATGAGCGAGCAGGACGAGCGGGCCACCTCGGACACCGAGGACCAGGAGCAGACCACGTCGGAGACCGAGGGCGGCTTCGAGGGGAGTGCCTCGGGCTCTGGGGGCGAGAAGACCGGTGACGGCGGCATCGACGAGGGGAGTTCCTCGGGGTCCGGCGACGGGACGAGGGGCGACGCCCTGGCTGAAGGGAGCTCGGCGGGGTCGGCGGAGGGGACGACCGACCAGGCCGAGGGGGAGACGGCTGGGGCGTCGGACTCCGACGCAGACTCCGACGCGGATTCCGAGGACGACTCCGACGAGGACGACGAGAGCGGTTCCGCAGAGCCGGAGGGGACGGCCGCCGACGCGTCCGACGCGTCCTCGGCCGCGGAGACCTCTGACGCGGACGATGACGGCGAGGACGGGGACGGGCAGGACGACGACGAGGCGGAGCGGGACGCCGAGGAGGCCGCGGAGGAGACCCGGCGCCGGCAGGAGGAGTTCGCGCGCGAGCACGACCCGGCCAACCACGACGTCGACGCCGGTGCGGACTTCCGTCAGCCGGGGGACTGGGCGGCCGGCGAGGGCGAGGAACCCCAGCACCTGGAGACCGACCAGGCCACGCTGACCGCGGTCGACGACAGCACGGGCGACGACAGCGCCACGGGGCAGACCCAGGCCGAGGCGGAGCCCACGGACGGCAGCGGCACCCCTGACACCGGAGAGGCCGGGTCGACGGGCGAGGAATCCGCGGGCGGCCCTGGCGGCACCGAGGGCGAAGGGGGCTCCACCCCCGACACCACCGAGGAGATCCGCGACGGCGGGCACGGCTGGGGTTCGGCGGCGCCGAGCAGAGACGGCGGGACCCCGGAGGGCCACCCGGTCAAGGCCTGGCACGACACGATGACCTACGTGCTCCCCGACGAGGAGGGCTACGACACCGCACCGCACGAGTGCTTCGTCGACGCGCAGACCGCGGAGCAGGCCGGCTTCCGGCACGCCCACGGCTGAGCCGTCCGGCCCCCGGGCCCGAGTCCGGTCGCCGCTGCCGGCGCGCGGCGGCATACCCTGGGTGCGCACCCGTCCCGACCCCCGAGGGAACGCACCTGATGAGCGACCAGCCGATCACGTATGCCAGCGCGGGCGTCGACGTGCACGCGGGCGACCGCGCCGTGGAGCTCATGAAGGAGTCGGTCCGGCGCGCGCAGCGCCCGGAGGTGCTCGGCGGGCTCGGCGGGTTCGCCGGGATGTTCGACGCCTCGGCGCTGCAGGGGATGCGCCGCCCGGTGCTCGCCACCTCGACCGACGGCGTCGGCACCAAGGTGGCGCTCGCGCAGGCCATGGACCGGCACGACACGATCGGGCAGGACCTCGTCGGGATGGTCGTCGACGACATCGTCGTGAGCGGGGCCGAGCCGCTGTTCATGACCGACTACATCGCCTGCGGCCGGGTCGTCCCGGAGCGCATCGCCGCGATCGTGTCGGGCATCGCGCGGGGGTGCGAGCTCGCCGGCGTCGCGCTGGTCGGCGGCGAGACGGCCGAGCACCCGGGCCTGCTCGACCCGGAGGAGTACGACGTGGCCGGGGCGGCGACCGGCGTGGTCGAGCACGACGCGGTCCTCGGCCCGCACCGGGTCGAGGACGGCGACGTCGTGCTCGCCCTGGCCAGCTCCGGGCTGCACAGCAACGGCTTCTCCCTCGTCCGCCGGGTCGTCGGGGCGTCGGGTTGGGCATGGGACCGGCAGGTGCCCGAGCTCGGGCGCACGCTCGGCGAGGAATGCCTGGAGCCGACCCGGATCTACACCCGCCCGCTGCTGGAGCTGGTGCGCGACCTCGGGACCGACCTGCACGCCCTCTCGCACGTCACCGGGGGAGGGCTCGCGGCCAACCTCGCACGGGTCCTGCCCGCCGGGACGCTGGCCACCGTCGAGCGCTCGTGGACGCCGCCGCCGATCTTCACCCTCGTCCAGGAGCTGGGCCGGGTGCCGCAGCCCGACCTGGAGCAGACGCTCAACATGGGCGTCGGCTTCGTCGCGGTGCTGTCGGCCGACCGCGCCGGACGGGCGATCGAGCTGCTGACGGGCGCGGGCGTCGACACCTGGCAGATCGGCACGGTGAGCCGCGGCGGGACCGGCGAGCAGGACGGCGACGTGGTGCAGGGCGCCAAGGGCGTGGACGGCGGGGCCGTGCGCGTGGTGGGGAGCTATCCCGCCGGCGTGATCAGCACCCAGTAGGACGTGGGCCCGCGGCCGCCGATGAAGCCGCCCCACATGGTCTCGCTGGCGTCGCTGGTCAGCTCGACGCGGACGCGCTGCGCCTCGGGCTCGGCGATGACGACCGTCTGCGCCGGGTCCTGCAGCTCGAGGTCGACGCTGTGCTCCGGCGAGTTGACCGGCCAGGCGTCCCAGGTGAGGACCGACCCGGAGACGTCGTCCGGCTCGATCCGGTCCATGCCCTGCATGAGCGCCATGGTGACCGGCGCCGCGGGCACCGGGTCGCAGGCCGCCGCCTGCACCTCGTCCCAGCTCGACTGCTCGGTGAGGGACTCCTCGCACTGCCGCACCTCGTAGGTGACGGTGTCGATACCCATGTAGACCCGGTAGCCGCCGTAGAGCGCGAGCAGCGCGAGTCCGAGGAGCAGCGGGAGCATCCACCACGCGTTGCGGGGCAGTCGCCCGCTGGCCGTGGCCTCGGCGTGCGTCCACCGGGCCTCGTGCCTGCTGCGGGTGCTCACCGCCCCGCCCCCGCGGTCACGGTCTCAGCGACCGCCTGCGGCCCAGGAGCCGTAGTCGTCGCCGCGCTCGTCGTCGGTGTGCTCGGCGTAGCTGTCGTCCTCGGGGTCGAGGTCGTCGTCATCGTCGACCTCGTCGCCCGGAGGGGAGTAGTCGAACTCGCCGCGCGTGGAGTGCAACTCCCGCTCGAGTGCGGAGAGGTCGGTGTCGGGAGCTGAGTACTTCAGCTTCCGTGCAACCTTGATCTGCTTTGCCTTGGCCCGGCCGCGCCCCATGGCGTGACCCCCTTGCCTCGAGTCTGCCGGGGCGGCATCGCTGGCTGATCGCTCAGGTCGCGGAGCCGGCCCGGGAATGTGTGTAATCCGTGGGCCCTACGGTACATGAGAGGGGGCCGACCTCCCGCATCAGGACCCGCCGTCAGGAGCGTCCGCGCTGCCAGGTCCAGGCCAGCGTGCCGAGCAGCCCGGCGACCGCCACGCCCACCACGACCCACGCCCAGCCGGGCACACCGGTCGCCGTGCTGACGGACTCCTCGGACGTCTGGCCGGAGTCGTCGGTCGTCTCCTCCTCGGTGGTCTCCTCCTCGGCACCCTGGGTCTCCTCCGGCGTGGGGGCCGGCTCGGCCTCGCTCTCCTGCGGGGCCTCGGACGACTCCTCCGGCTGGGCCTCCTCGGAGGTCTCCTCCGAAGTCTGCGCGGCCGCACCCTCGACGGTGAAGCCGAACTCTCCGGAGATCGGGTGACCGTCCTCGCTGGTCACCCGCCAGGCGACGGCATACTCCCCGTCGGTGAGGTCGTCCGCGAGGTCCTGCTCCACCTCGGTGCCGTCCACCTGCGGCTCACCGTCGGTGACCGAGCTGCCGTCCGGGGAGGTCACGGTGACGGCCGCGCCGACCTCGGCGATGTTGCCGCTGAAGGTGAGGGTGAGGTCGTCCGGGGCCTCGCCGGTGGCACCGTCGGACGGTTCGCTGCCGGTGAGCTCGTCGTGCGCCTGCGCGGTCGCGGGCACGAGGACGAGGCCGGCGGCGAGGACGGCGGCGGGCAGCGTGCGGAGGGAGGCCATGCTCGCAGTGTAGGAGCAGACCCTGGTGCGGCCTACCCTCGCCTGGTGGAGCCGACGACCTACCGGACGATCGCCACCCCCGTCGTGGGGCGCCTCGAGGAGAGGCGGTCGGTCTTCGAGTGCTGGCTGCGGCGGGCCGAGGACGAGGCCGCCGCCCGGGAGGTCGTCGACGAGGCGCGGCGGACGCACTGGGACGCCGGGCACCACTGCTCGGCCTTCGTCCTCGGCGCCGACGGTTCGCTCGTGCGCAGCAACGACGACGGCGAGCCGGCCGGCAGCGCCGGTATGCCGATGCTCGAGGCGCTCACCCACGCCGGCCTCACCGAGGTGGTCGCCGTCGTCACCCGCTGGTTCGGCGGGACGAAGCTGGGCACCGGCGGGCTCGCCCGCGCCTACGGCGGGGCGGTCCGGGACGCGGTGGAGCAGGCGCCGCTGCTGACCCGGATGCTGGTGCACGAGGTCGACGTCCGCGCAGGTCACGACCTCGCGGGGCGGCTGGAGCACGACCTGCGTGCGCGCGGCGTCTCGATCGGCGACGTCCGGTATGCCCGCGACGTCACCCTGCGGCTCCAGGTGCCCGTCGCGCAGGCTTCGGGGCTGCCGGACCTGCTGGCCGAGCTGACCGCCGGGGCGGCCGAGCCGGTCCCCGGGACCGAGGGGCAGGCCTGGTTGGACGCGCCCGGCGGCCCGCGCGGCGGGTGAGCGTACGGCGGTGACGCTGCGGCGCTACGGTGTGTCCCACAGCGCCGACGTCGACCCGGGGAGACCCTATGGAACCGATGGATCCCGTCTACGGAGCGGGCACTCTCCTGACCATCGCGGCGGTCGCCGTGGCGGTCCTGCTCTTCCTCATCATCAAGCTGCGCATGCACGCCTTCGTGGCGCTCATCTCGGTGAGCTTCCTCACCGGGCTCGCGGCCGGCATACCCTTCGGCGAGCTCGCCGGCGTGGCCACCGGCTTCTTCGGCACCACCCTCGGCTCGGTCGCGCTGCTCGTCGGCCTCGGCGCCATGATCGGGCGCATCCTGGAGGTCACCGGCGGTGCCCAGGTGCTCGCCGACACCATGATCAACCGCTTCGGCGAGCAACGGGCCCCGCTCGCGCTCGGCGTGGCCGCGCTGTTCTTCGGCATCCCGATCTTCTTCGACGCCGGCCTGGTCGTCTTTCTGCCCATCATCTTCTCCGTCGCCCGACGCTTCGGCGGGTCGGTGCTGCTGTATGCCCTCCCCGCCGCCGGCGCCTTCGCCGCGATGCACGCCATCGTGCCCCCGCACCCCGGCCCGGTGACCGCGGCGACCGAGCTCGGCGGGTCCATCGGGCTCAGCCTGCTCATCGGCCTCCCCGTCGCCTTCGTCGCGTGGTACGTCGGCGTCTACCTCGTCACCACCGCCTACGCCGGCAAGATCATGGTGCCGATCAACGACAGCATGCTGCGCGGCACGGTGTCCGGCGAGCCGGGCGACCTGGACGACGGCGACGACGACGCCCGCGCCGAGCGGATCGCGAGCGGCGAGGAGGAGGTCGCTCCGCCGTCCTTCGGGATGGTCCTGGGGCTGCTGCTGCTGCCCTTCGTCCTCATCGCGCTCAACACCGGGATCGGCACGCTGCGCTCGGCCGAGGTGCTCGGCGACAACGTGGTCCTGGACGCCCTCGTCTTCATCGGCCAGACCCCGGTCGCGCTGCTCATCACCCTGCTCGTCACCACCTACGTGCTCGGCACCAAGGGCAGGTCGCTGGCCACCGTCGAGAGCCTGCTCAACGACGCGCTCGGGCCGATCTGCGCGATCATCCTCATCACCGGCGCGGGTGGCATGTTCGGCGGCGTCCTGCGCTACTCCGGCATCGGCTCGGCGCTCTCGGACAGCCTGTCCGACCTCGGCCTGCCGCTCATCGTGTCCGCCTTCCTCATCGCCACCCTGCTCCGGGTGGCCCAGGGCTCGGCGACGGTGGCGCTGACCACCACCGCGGGCCTCATCTCGGCCGCCGTGGCGGCGGACGGCCTGTCCGACCTCAAGATCGCCTGCCTCGTGCTCGCGATCGCCGCCGGGGCCACGGTCCTCTCCCACGTCAACGACTCGGGCTTCTGGCTGGTCAGCCGCTTCTTCGGGATGGACGTCAAGACCACGCTGCGGACCTGGACGGTCATGGAGACGACCCTGGGCCTGACGATCTTCGTCCTGGCCCTCGGCCTCTGGGTCGTGGTGCCGTGACGCCGCTGCCCGACCCGGTCGCGGAGCCGATCCACCTCGTGGTCATGGGGGTGTCCGGCACCGGCAAGTCGACGATCGCGCAGGCGCTGCACAGCCGGCTCGGCTGGGACTTCGCCGAAGGGGACGACTTCCACCCGGAGGCCAACGTCGCCAAGATGGCCAGCGGTCGCCCGCTCGTCGACGAGGACCGGTGGCCCTGGCTGGAGGCCCTGGCCGGCTGGACCCGCGAGCGGGACGCGCGCGCGGAGCCGACGATCCTCACCTGCTCCGCGCTGCGCCACGTCTACCGCGACATCCTGCGGCGCGGGGGCGAGGGCACGTGGTTCGTCCACCTCGTCGGCGACAAGGGCCTGCTGCTGGACCGGATGAGCACGCGCGACCACTTCATGCCGCCCTCGCTCCTGGAGTCCCAGCTCGACACCCTCGAGCCGCTGGGGGCCGAGGAGCGCGGCGCGACCTACGACGTCGCGAACCCGCCGGAGCGGATCGCGCGCATGGTGCTCGCGCAGCTGGACCGCTGAGCGGCGCATACAGTCGCGGTATGCCCGCGCCCCTCGACGCCCCGCTGCCCCGCGACTGGTGGAGCTCCGCCGTCGTCTACCAGATCTACCCGCGCAGCTTCGCCGACGGCGACGGGGACGGCATCGGGGACCTGCGCGGCGTGCTGGACCACCTCGACCACCTGGAGCACCTCGGGGTGGACGTGGTCTGGCTCAGCCCGGTCTACCGGAGCCCGCAGGACGACAACGGCTACGACATCAGCGACTACCAGGACATCGACCCGGTCTTCGGCTCGCTGGAGGTGATGGACGAGCTGATCGCCGCCCTGCACGGGCGGGGGATCCGCCTGGTCATGGACCTCGTGGTCAACCACACCAGCGACGAGCACCCCTGGTTCGAGGACAGCCGCTCCTCCCCGGTGTCGGACCGGCGCGACTGGTACTGGTGGCGCCCGCCGCGGGAGGGGCATACCGGAGGGGAGCCGGGCGCCGAGCCGACCGACTGGCGCTCCTTCTTCTCCGGGCCGGCGTGGGAGTTCGACGAGGCGACGGGGGAGTACTACCTGCACCTGTTCAGCCGCAAGCAGCCCGACCTGAACTGGGAGAACCCGCAGGTCAGGGAGTCGGTCTACGCGATGATGCGGTGGTGGCTGGACCGGGGCGTCGACGGTTTCCGGATGGACGTCATCAACCTCGTCTCCAAGCCCGGGACCCTCACCGACGGCGACTGCTTCCACTCCGTGGTCGACGGTCCGCGGATGCACGAGTTCCTCGCCGAGATGCGCCGCGAGGTCTTCGCCGACCACCCTCGCGCCTTCCTCACGGTGGGCGAGACGCCCGGCGTCGACGTCGACACCGCCCGCCGCTACACCGACCCGGAGCGCGGGGAGGTGGACATGGTCTTCCAGTTCGAGCACGTCGACCTCGGCATCGGGGCGGGCGGGAAGTTCGACCGGGTGCCGGTCACCATGCCCGAGCTGCGCGAGAGCCTCATGCGCTGGCAGACCGGCCTCGCCGACCGGGGGTGGAACAGCCTCTACTGGGACAACCACGACCAGCCGCGGGCGGTGTCCCGGTTCGGCGACGACGACCCGGCGTGGCGCGAGCGCTCGGCCAAGACCCTGGCGAGCGTGCTGCACACCCTGCGCGGGACGCCGTACGTCTACCAGGGCGAGGAGCTGGGGATGACGAACCTCCCCTTCGCGACGCTCGCCGACCTGCGCGACATCGAGTCGCTCAACCACGTCGCCGAGCAGGAGGTCGCCGGCGTCGGCTTCGAGGAGCTGCTCGCGGGCCTGCGCGAGGTGAGCCGCGACAACGCCCGGACCCCGGTGCAGTGGAGCGCCGCACCGGGGGCAGGGTTCACCGACGGCGAGCCGTGGATCGGCGTCAACCCCAACCACCGGGAGATCAACGCCGAGGCGCAGGTGGGCGTCGCCGGCTCCGTCCTCGAGCACTACCGCGCGCTCGTCGCGCTCCGGCACGAGCACGAGGTGGTGGCCCGCGGCGGCATCACCCCGCTGGCGATGGATCACCCCGACCTGTGGGCCTTCGGGCGTGAGCTCGACGGCGTCGAGCTGCTGACCCTGGCCTCCTTCACCCGCGAGCCGCTCACCCTGCCCGAGGGTCTGCTCGACGGCTGGCGGGACGCCGCCGTGGCGGTGTCGACCTCGACCGAGGCCGCCGCCGGGGTGCAGGAGGGCGGCGTGCTGCTGGGCTGGGAGTCGGTGGTCCTGCTCAGAGGAGCCTGAGCGCGTCCGCGACCACGCGCCCGCGGTGCAGGACGGTCCGGTCACCGGGCCGGTCCATGACCGCCGACGTCGGGGTCTCGCCGGCGACGAGGAGCAGGTCGGCCCGGTCACCGACCGCGAGGCCCGGCCGGTCCTCGACGCCGGTGAGCCGCGGCATACCCGGGTCCATGATGCTGGCGCCGCCGCGGGTGGCGACGGCGAGCGCGTGCTCGACGAGGGCGTCGGCCCGGAACCCGTGGGTGAAGGCCAGCTGCCAGGTGCGGTCGAGCATGTCGCCGTTGCCGTAGGGCGACCAGTAGTCGCGCTGGCCGTCCTCGCCGAGCCCCACGCGCACCCCGGCCTCGGCGAGCTGCGCGAGCGGCAGGGTCTGCCGGCCGCCGGGGGCGACGGTCGCCGTGGCGACGTCGAGCTCGGCGAGGCGCTCCACGAGGGCCGCGGTCTGCGGCTCGGTGCCGTCCCAGAGGCCGTAGCCGTGCGAGATGAGCACCTGGCCCTGCATCCCGAGCGCCTCGGTGCGCTCGCAGATGAGGTCGGCGGAGAAGCGTCCGAGCTCGCCCGGCTCGTGCAGGTGGATGTCGACGGGCACGGTATGCCGTTGCGCGAGCTCGAAGACGAGGTCCAGGTGACGCGCCGGGTCGCGGTCCAGCGAGCAGGGGTCGATGCCGCCCACCACGTCCGCCCCGGCCCGCAGCGCCTCCTCGAGCACCTCGACCGAGCCCTGCTCGCGCAGCAGCCCCGCCTGCGGGAAGGCGATGACCTGGACCTCGGCCCGCTCGCTGTGGGTCTCGCGGGCGGCGAGCACCGCCTCGAGCCGCTCCAGGCCGCAGTCGACGTCGACCTGCGCGAAGGAGCGCACCCGGGTGGTGCCCCGGGCGATCATGAGCTCCAGCGTGTGGTCGACCCGTTCGACGAGACCGACCTCCGCGTCCCGCCAGTGCTCCCGGTCGTTGAGCATCATCGTCCACACGCCGGGGCCGCCGGTGTGCGGGCGGAAGGGCAGCCCCAGCCGGGTGGAGTCGAGGTGCACGTGGACGTCGGCGAAGGCGGGCAGGAGCAGCCGGCCCCGTCCCTCCAGGACGACCTCGCCGGTGGTCGAGGGCCTGTCCGGGGAGGGGGCGGTGACCTGCGTGATGTGCTCGCCCTCGACCCGGACGTCGCAGGGAGGGCCGCCCCAGGAGCGGACGTCGGTGATCCACATGCCGGTCAGCCTACGGAGGGCGGCCTGCACGCAGGACGGGGCGCGACCTGTCGGTCGCGCCCCGTCCCGTCCCGCTGCTCAGCGTCGAGCGGTCAGCTCTGCTCGTCCCGTCGCCACGGCTGGCCCTCGCCCTCAGGCCGTTCCCACGGCTCAGCCTCCGGGTCCGCCTGCGCCTGCGCGTCGGCGTCGCCCTGCTCCTGCGCCTGGCCGGCCTGCTGGCCGAGGTCGGGCGCGACCTGCTCGGGCTGGGAGAGCTCGCCGAGCTCGCCCTGCTGGCCCTCGTCGGCCTGGCCGGTGGCCGCACGCTTGGCCTTCTCCGCGGCCTCGGCGATCGCCTGGTCGGCCTCCTTGCGGGACCGGCTGGTGGTCGTCGTCTCGGCGTCGCGGGTGGCGCCCTGCGCCTCCTCGCGGGCCCGGCGCAGCGCCTCGCGCGGGTCCTCCAGGGTGGGGGTGTCCATGTCGTCCAGGCCCATGTCGCCGGCGTCGGAGCTGATGCCCTGCGAGGGGGCGTCGAGCGCCGCGGTGTCGCCGGGGCGGGCACCGCCGAGCGCGTTGCCGATGCCCGACAGCGCGGCCGTGAGCTCGGTCGGCACGACCCACATCTGGTTGGAGTCGCCCTTGGCGATCTCGGGCAGCATCTGGAGGTACTGGTAGGCCAGCAGCTTGCTGTCCGGGTTGCCCTTGTGGATGGCGTCGAAGACCTGCAGGATCGCGCGGGCCTCACCCTGCGACTCCAGGATCGCCGACTGCGCGGTGCCCTCGGCCTTGAGGATCTGGGCCTGCTTCTCACCCTCGGCGGTGAGGATCTGGCTCTGCTTGACACCCTCGGCGTTGAGGATCGCGGCGCGCCGGTCGCGCTCGGCGCGCATTTGCTTCTCCATCGAGTCCTGCACGCTGGCGGGCGGGTCGATCGCCTTGAGCTCGACCCGGTTGACCCGGATGCCCCAGCGGCCGGTCGCCTCGTCCAGCACCCCGCGCAGCTGGCCGTTGATCATGTCGCGGCTGGTCAGCGTCTGCTCCAGGTCGAGGGAGCCGATGACGTTGCGCAGCGTGGTGACGGTGAGCTGCTCGATGCCCTGGATGTAGTTGGCGATCTCGTAGGTCGCCGCCTTGGGGTCCGTGGGCTGGAAGTAGATGACGGTGTCGATCGAGACCACCAGGTTGTCGCTGGTGATCACCGGCTGCGGCGGGAAGCTCACGACCTGCTCGCGCAGGTCGACCACCGAGCGCGGCCGGTCGATGAAGGGCACGAGGAAGTGCAGCCCGGCGTCCAGCGTGCGGTCGTACTTACCGAGCCGCTCGACGATGACGCTCGTCGCCTGCGGCACGATCCGGATCGCCCGGGCGATCGCCACGACGACGAAGAGCGCCAGCAGCAGCACGACGACCCAGACGATGAGGTTGATGGGATCCATGTGGATTCTCCTTGGTCGGTTCCAGCGAAGGTATGCGGGAGCGCCGGCCGGTCAGGCGGGCGGCGGTTCCAGGTCGAAGGGCTTGTCCTCGGGCGTGGAGGCGGCGACCACCGCCGTCGCCCCGTCGATGCGGACCACGGTGACCAGGTCACCGGTGGCGAAGGTCTGACCCTCCAGCTCGGCCCGCGCGGTCCAGTCCTCACCGCGCAGCTTGACCAGCCCGTCGCGGTCGGAGACCGGCTCCAGCACCGTCGCGGTCTGGCCCACGTGGCCCGCGACGCCCATGGGGCCGCCGCGTCCCTCCAGGCGGAGGTACTTCAGCGCGACCGGGCGCAGGGCGAAGACGAACAGGCCCGAGGCGACCGCGAAGAGCAGCACCTGCCAGATGATGCCGATCCCGGCGCCGGCGACCACCGCGGTCACCAGCGCGCCCAGCGCGAGCATGAGGAACAACAGGTCCAGGGTCGTCATCTCGACGATCCCGAACGTCAGGGCCGCACCGATCCACCACAGCCATTGTGGCGAGTCTCGTAGCCATTCAGGCATCGCAGGCTCCTTTCCCCTGTGACGGTCCAGCCTAGGGGGTTGACGTGCGCGGGGCGCGGCGGGTTCCCTCCGAGGGCCGCGCCCGGCGTGCAGACTGTGACCTGTGAGACGCACTGCCGCCGCCGTCGCGCTGTCCCTGCCCCTGCTCGCGGGCTGCACCACCACGGGCACGCCGGAGGCCACGGAGACCGCGGACCAGGCCGCGGTGGCCTCGGCCGCTCCGACGTCGGGCGTCCCGACGTCGGCGACGGCCGCCCCGACGTCGCCGACCCCGGAGCCCGCGCCCATGCCCGACCCCGGCCCCGAGGCGGCGGCGCTCGCACTGGCGCCGGCGGACGCGGCATACCTCACCGTCACGGACTGGGCGGCGATCAAGGAGCGGCTCGGCGCCGCCGACCTCACGAGCGAGAGCATCCAGACCGACACGATCGAGTTCTGGCGGTCCGTGGGCACGAGCACGGTGCTGCTCACCGACGGGGTGCTGCGGGAGGAGAACAGCCGGCTGCGGCTGCGGTATGCCGTGACCCAGGACGACGCGCTCTGGGAGGTGCGCTGGGCCGACGACGAGGTCGATGACGAGCGGACGGCCGGGCTCGCGCTGCGCCTGCGGGACGACCTCGACCTCGACGGGCTGGAGCGCGCGGTGCAGGACGAGGTGCCCGGCGTCGAGGGCGCGAGCGTGCTGCGTGACGGGCACCTGCTGCTGCGGGGAGAGGCCACCGGGGACGTGCTGGCGGACCGCGACGAGGTCGCGGCGCTGCTGGAGGACGAGGGCGAGAGCCGCCTGGCGGTCCCGGGGTGCCTGTCCTGGCCGACCGCGCTGGGCGTCGACGCCACCGTGGAGGAGCAGGACAACGTCGTCGGCGCGGCGCCGGTCGAGGACCTGCGCTCGCCGCGGGCGTGGGGGATGTCCTTCACCGGTCGGGAGGCGACCCTCACCCTGGTGCACGAGGAGGGCGTGACCGGCGAGGAGGCGCGGGCCGACGCCGCCGCCCGGGTCGCGCTCGCCCAGTCCTGGCCCACGACCGAGAGCGTCGGGTGGGGAGACGCGCTGGGGCTGCCGCCGGGGCTCGAGGGCGACCCGTATGCCGTGGAGGAGGACGGCCGGGTGGTCACCTCGATCGACTACCGGGTGGTCAACACCACGGCGGCCGCGACGGTCGCCCTCTCCGGGCTGGTCCCCGGGGCCGTGTGCGCCGAGGTCGACTGGCTGGCCGAGCCGACCGGGCTGTAGGGCGGCGGCTCAGAGCGAGCCGAGGGCGGTGCCGAGCTGGCCGGCACCGAGCATGAGGAGGAGCAGACCCATGACGAGGTTGTTGTGGCCGACCAGCCAGGTCCGGGCCGCCTGCAGCGGCGCGGTCGCCCGGTCGCCGAGGAGGTAGGCGCTTCCGGTCACCCCGAGCGCCGTCACCGAGCAGAGCGTGCCGAGGACGAGCAGGGTGACCCACCACGCGGCCGCGGACAGCCCGGCCTGCGACATCGTCAGGCCGAGGGCATACCCGCGAAGGAACGGTAGGAGAGGACGAGGAAGAGCACGGCGAAGACCCAGGCGGCCCAGTTGACGCCGTCCTCGCCGCCCGACGACGCGCGTCCGGCGCTGCTCGCCCCGAGGGCTGCGCCGAGCCCGATGCCGAGCAGCGTCGCGGCGAACCACCCGAGCGTCCACAGCGCGGCCGCCCCACGACCCCGGCCGATGAGCAGGAAGAGCAGCCCGACCAGCGGCATCGGCGACACCGCGACCGCGACGACGCTCGGCAGGCTGGCCCCGATGACCTGGAGCACCCGTTTTCCCTCCGGTCGGCCGACGGACTACCGGGGACCAGTCTCCACCAGCCGTGGCCTGGGCGGCTGCACCTCGGCGCGTGCCGGGCTGCCGAGCGCCCGCGCGATGATCCCGAAGACCTGCTCGGTCTCGATGAGGAAGGCGTCGTGCCCGTAGGGGCTGTCGATGACGGCGAGCTCGCGGCACGCCGGCGCCGCGGCGACCCGCTCGCCCTCGGCCGGGGTGAAGAGCCGGTCGCTGCTCACCACCGCGACGGTCAGCTCGGCGGTGATACGGCGCAGCGCCGCCTCGACGCCGCCGCGGCCGCGGCCGATGTCGTGGCTGTTCATCGCCTCGGTGAGGGCAAGGTAGGAGTTGGCGTCGAAGCGGCGGACCAGCTTCTTGCCGTGGTGCTCCAGGTAGGACTGCACGGCATACCGGCCGCCGCGCAGCGGGTCCTCCCCGCTCTGGGCGTCGCCGCCGAAGCGCAGCGCGAGCTCGGCCGCGGAGCGGTAGGTGGCGTGCGCGATCTGGCGGGCGATCTCCAGCCCGGCGCGCGGCCCCGGGCCGGGGTAGTAGTCGCCGCCGTGGAAGGCCGGGTCGAGCCGGATCGCGTGCTGCTGCGGCACCGACCAGGCGATCTGGTCCGCGCTCGCCGCCGCGCTCGCGGCGAGGACCACGCACCGCCGCACCCGTCCGGGCAGGCTCGCTGCCCACTCCAGCGAGCGCATACCCCCGACCGAGCCGCCGACGACCAGGGCGAAGCTGCGGATGCCGAGCCGGTCGGCCAGCAGCGCCTCGGCGCGCACCTGGTCGCGGACGGTGATGCGGGGGAAGGAGCTGCCGTAGGGCCGGCCGTCCGGCGCCGCCGATGACGGGCCGGTCGTGCCGCCGCACCCGCCCAGGACACTGGGCGCGATGACGCACCACTCGTCGGTGTCCAGCGGGGCGCCGGGGCCGATGAGGCCCGGCCACCAGCCGCAGGTCGGCTGACCCGGCCCGCGGTCGCCGACGACGTGGCTGTCGCCGGTGAGCGCGTGCAGGACGAGGACGGCGTTGCTGCGGTCGGCGTTGAGCCTGCCCCAGGCCTGGTAGGTGACGCGCACGTCCTCGAGGACCTCGCCCGACTCCAGGGTGAGGTCGCCGACCGACTGGGTGCGGCGCCGGGCGCGGGGGGCCGGGGGAGGCTCGACCGTCTCGGGTCCGGGCAGGGCCGCCACGTCAGGCCGCCTCGGTCTCGCGGCGGGAGGCCGAGACGGCGGCGAAGCCCCGCTCCAGGTCGGCCAGGATGTCCTCGATCCCCTCGATGCCCACCGACAGGCGCACCAGCCCCGGGGTGACCCCGGCCGCGGCCTGGGCCTGCGGGGTCAGCTGGGAGTGGGTGGTGCTGGCGGGGTGGATGACGAGGGAGCGGACGTCACCGATGTTGGCGACGTGGCTGTGCAGCTCGAGCGCCGAGACGAAGGCGCGCCCCGCCGGCGCCCCGCCCTCGATCTCGAAGGCGAGCACGGCCCCGGCGCCGCCGGGCAGGTATGCCTGGGCCCGGGCGTGCGAGGGGTGGTCGGGCAGCCCGGCGTAGGAGACCGAGAGCACCTGGTCCTGCTCGGTCAGCCACTGGGCCACGCGCCGGGCGTTGTCCACGTGCCGCTCGATCCGCAGCGAGAGCGTCTCCAGGCCCTGGGCGATGAGGAAGGCGTTGAACGGAGAGACCGCCGGGCCGAGGTCGCGCAGCAGCTGCACCCGCGCCTTGATGATGAAGGACACGTTGGCGCCGAGGATGCCACCCTCGCCGAGCGCCTCGGCATACACGAGCCCGTGGTAGCTCTCGTCCGGCTCGGTGAACCCGGGGAAGCGGCCTGGCTCGGCGCCGTAGTCGAAGCGGCCGGCGTCGACGATCACCCCGGCGATCGCCGTGCCGTGGCCGCCGAGGTACTTCGTGGCGGAGTGGACCACGATGTCCGCGCCGTGCTCGATGGGGCGGGCGAGGTAGGGGGTCGCGACCGTGTTGTCGACGACGAGCGGGACGCCCACCTCGTGCGCGACGTCCGCGACGGCGCGGGTGTCGAGGACGTCGCTGCTGGGGTTGGCGATGGTCTCCCCGAAGAAGGCCTTGGTGGTCGGCCGGGCGGCCGCGCGCCACTGCTCGGGGTCGGTCGGGTCCTCGACGAAGGTGACCTCGATGCCGAGCCGGGGCAGGGTGTGCGCGAAGAGGTTCTGCGTGCCGCCGTAGAGGCTGGGGGAGGACACGACGTGGTCGCCCGCCCCGGCGAGATTGAGGATCGCCAGGGTCACCGCCGAGGAGCCGGAGGCGACCAGCAGCGCGCCGACGCCGCCCTCGAGGTCGGCGATGCGGTTCTCCACCGTCTCCTGGGTCGGGTTGGTGATCCGGGTGTAGATCGGGCCCAGCTCGGCCAAGGCGAAGCGGTCCGCAGCCTGGTCGGCGTCCTCGAAGACGTAGGAGGTGGTCTGGTAGATCGGCAGCGCGCGGGCGCCGGTCTGGGAGTCGGGGGTCTGGCCGGCGTGGATCTGCCGGGTGGTGAAGTCGGTGTAGGTGGCCATCGCGTCTCGTTTCGCTGGAGGGGGTGCAGGGTGGTCGATCACTCTGCTGAGCCCGCCTCGGCAGCGGGAGGGGATGGCGTCGGACGCTGGTCCGCGGTGCGCATCGGCTGCGAGGGGAGGGCTCAGCAGCGGCGCATTCGGCGGGAACGGGTCGTCATGGGGACCAGTAGAGCAGGGCCGGAGAAGCGAAGTCAATGCGACTTTCGGGCTAGGAGATCGGGTGGTTCCGCACGATCTGCGGCACGGTCACCGCCACTTCAGAATGCTTCGGTATGCCGGGTCTAAGCCAGCAGGTGCGCCCGTCACCGCGGGCCCCGGTGAAACCGATGCTGGTTCGAAAACGGTGTGTCACATCCGTTGCTCCGACGACGGATGTGACACACCGTTCCTGCACCACCGTCACCGCGGGGCGGACTCCAGGACCCGTACGTCCGGCATGGGCGAGGCCGGCCCGAGGGCGACCACCTCGTCCACCCGGGCGAGGAAGCGCCGTGGTCGCGCGTGCAACGTCCAGGGTGAGACACCGATCACCCGCGCGCCGACGCCCACGAGCAGGGCGTCCTTCTCGACGGTGTCCGCCCACCGGTCACCGCCCTGGTCGTCCACGCCCTGGTGGAACTGGCGGGAGTGCACCTGGATGGCGACGCCCCACGAGGGCAGCCAGCCGTCCGGACAGCCGAGGAACCGGCCCGTGGGGGCATGGACGATCCGGCAGTTGGTCAGCAACGCCGGCAGATCCGGCCGGCTGTCCCAGAGCTGTCGCAGCACCGCCTCGGGTCGAGACCAGGCGCCGCCGACGAAGGCCTGGAGGCCGGCGCGCACCCCCTGCACCGTATCCGTGGGCCGCTGCCACAGCTCGTGGTCGAGCTCCTCGGGGCGACCCAGACCGCGTTGCAGCACGGCGATGGTGAGCGCCTCGAGATCGCGCGGTGACACCTCCTCCAGGCAGGCGGCGTCGACGAGCGCCCTGGCCGCTGGAGCCGTCCGTAGGGTGCCGTCACGACGGGCGACCACGGGTATACGCGTCGTCCGGACCGTGCGCGCGTCACCGTGCCGCCGGGCGCGGGACGTACTCGGCACGAGAAAGGTCGCGACCCTCGTTGCCGGGACCCGGAGTCCGTGCTGGCTGAGTGCCACCAGCCCGGTCAGCACCGCCCGCTCGCCCGCCCAGAGCCCGATCGCGGTCAGCAGGTCCTCACCCTGCACCGGCCCTCGATGGGGTGACACGACGCTGGGGTAGGGCGTGCGCCATACCGATGACCGTCGGTGGCGGATCTCCGCCTCCGTCCACCCTGCCGCACGCAGCTGGGCGTAGGTCGCGAGCCCGCGCTGACCGGGAATCGCGGGAAAGGCTGGGTGGTCGGACATGGCGACCAGCCTGCCGGGAACGGGCCAGGCGTGCTGGGCACCTGTGGATAACGATGCTGGTGCCGAGAAGGTGTGCGTGCGTCAGAGGTCGACGGTGCCCTGCTCCTCCAGCGTGGTGAGGTCGGTGATGTGCAGCGAGCTGTCGCCGAGCACCCAGAGCTGGTCGCCGATGACCAGGGTGCGGCGGGCGTGGTCCCAGCCGGAGGCCGAGCTGCCGCCGAGCTGGAGCCGCGGGCCCTGGCTGAGCGAGGTGCCCTCGACCCGTGCCGAGACGACCCCGGTCCACTCCGAGTCCTCGGTCCAGGCGTTCGCCGGCAGGAAGAGCTGCCCGGTCTGCGGCCAGTAGCGGAACGCCCGGTGGTCGTACTCGACGTCGGAGTAGTGGTCGGCCCAGGTCTCCATGGCCACCTGGGTCGGTGCGGCCGGGTCGGAGATGTCGAAGAGCGAGACCTGCAGCCCCGTGGTCCGCCCCTCGTCGGTGGCGTCCTGCCCGACACCGAGCAGCAGATCCTCACCGACCGGGTGGAGGTATGCCGAGTAGCCGGGGATCTTCAGCTCGCCGGTGACCTCGGGCGCGGTGGGGTCGGAGGTGTCGACGAGGTAGAGCGGGTCGGTCTGACGGAAGGTCACCACGGCCGCGGTGTCGGCGGAGAGGTAGCGGACGGAGTAGATCTGCTCGGTCTCGCCGAGCCCGTCGACGCGACCCTGCTCCACCAGCCGGTCTCCCTCCTCGGCGAGCACGACGAGGGAGCTGCTGGAGGGGGTGCTGCCCTGGCGGTCCGTGGTGGTGGCGACCCGGATCACCCCGTCCTGCTCGTCCAGGCTGAACTGGTTGAGGAGCCGGCCGTCGACCGAGCCGGACGCGAGGTAGTCGGTGGAGCCTGCCTCGGTGAGGTCGAAGGTGTGCAGGGACGTGCTCTGCGCCCCGCCGCCACGCGGCATGATCGAGGAGTCGGGCCCGTCGGCGGCGGCCCACGCCTCCCAGGCCCCGGTGGCCACGACGAGCCGGTCTGTCGAGGCATACACGGTCGAGCCGGCGGCGACGACGCCGGTCGACGACGTGACGTCGAGCTGGGCGTCGTCGAGGTCGAAGGTCAGCACCGACATGGTGGACAGACCGGAGAACTCCGGCGGCCGGGCGATGTCCTCGCAGGGGACGGCGAGCTCGGTGCCCGCGGAGCGGGTGCCCTGGATGGTCTGCAGGTGCGGGAGCCAGTCGTCCAGGGTGGTGGCGGAGATGATCTCGCGGTTGGCCTGCTCCGCCTCGTCCTCGGCGACCAGGCTGCCGTTGCGGGGCTGGACGAGGGCGAGCCCCGGGGGAGGGGTGACCATGACCATGCGCGCCGTGCCGTCGTGCATCCGCGTGGAGCGGTAGTCGCCCTCCAGCCGCAGCGTGCCGCCGGCCCGCGGGGCGCTCGGGTCGGAGATGTCGACGAGGGTCACGACGGTCCGGACCGTCTCGAAGGCGGGAAAGGTCGAGAGCCCGTCCGTCGAGGGGAGCGGGGAGACGCCACCGGTCCACTCGCGGGTGAGCACCAGGACGCGGTCGTTGTCCCGGTCGAGCAGCAGCTCGGGCTCCGAGCCGGCGTCACGCCCGGGCAGCCGCAGGCTCCCGACCGTCGCCCTGCTCGCCACGTCGACCACCACCAGCTCCCCGTTGCGCGAGGTGACGACGATCTCCCCGTCGGTCTGGATGATGTCCGGCTCCTCGACCCCCTCCTCCTGGTTGTTGGTGCCGGAGAAGTCGGTGCCCTCCTGGGGCGACCCGGGGGAGGCGGCGCTCTCCGCCGAGCCGGCTGCCGAGTCCGACGCGGCCATGTCGGCGGAGTCCTCGGTCGCGAGCCAGCCCCGTGCGCCACCGAGGCCCCAGGGACCGACCTGCTCCAGCGCGTGGTCCTGGAAGTACCCGAGCAGCTCCTCGCAGGACCCGAAGTCGGTGAGCTCGGCCGCGCCGGCGGCGGGCGGGGAGACGATGTCGGCCGGGCTGCACGCCGCCAGGGCGAGCGGCACGGCGAGGAGCGGGGCGAGAAGGGTGGTGCGGCGGCCGGACGACGGTGTCATGGCGGGCTCCTGGCGGTGGAGATGCTTCGGTCAGGCCTCTGACGCCACGTCACCCTGCCAGGTTCCCCCGAGCACGCACCGACCGCACGGTCTGCGTGCACACCGTGCGGTCGGTCGCCGCACACCGTGCGGCCGGTCAGCAGGGAGGGTCAGCCGCGGCTGTCTCCGCCGTGCCCGTCCTGGTCGGTATGCCCGTCGTGCTCCTGGGCGTACTCCTCCATGTGGCCCTCGGCGTGCGCCGCGACGAGCTCGGAGCGGCCGGGGTAGCGCACGTCCTCCACCACCTGCTGCATGAGCTCGCTGGGCTCGGCCGTGAACTGCGAGACGATGATGACGGTGATGAAGTTGAGGATCATCCCGATCGTCCCGATGCCCGTGGCCGGGATGTCCCAGATCGGCTCGTTGCCGAGGAAGGTCGGCAACGTCCACAGCTGGTAGAGCAGCGTGACGCTCAGGCCCACCGCCATACCCGAGGCGGCCGCCGCCGCGGTGGCCCTCTTCCAGAAGATCCCCAGCACGAGGATCGGGAAGAAGGACGCCGCTGCCAGACCGAAGGCGAGCGCCACGACCTCGGCGACGAACCCGGGCGGGTTGATGCCGAGGTAGCCGGCGACGAGGATGGCCGCCGCCATGGCGATCCGCCCGACCCGCAGCTGCTGGGCGTCGGTGGCCCGCGGGTTGACCTTCTTGAAGTAGAGGTCGTTCGCGACCGAGCTGGAGATGACCAGCAGCAGACCGGAGGCGGTCGACAGCGCCGCCGCCAGACCACCGGCCGCGACGAGGCCGACGATCGGGGCCGGGAGGCCCGCGATCTCCGGGGCGGCGAGCACCACGATGTCGTTGTTGATCGCGAGCTCGGTGCCCTCTCCGATCGCCCCGGCGACGTCGATGATGCCGTTGCCGTTGAGGTCCTCGGTGGTGATGAGGCCGACGTCGCGCCAGGTGTTGAACCACTGCGGGGTGTCGTCGATGCCCGACCCGGGGATCTGGGTGAGCACGTTGTACTTGCTGAACGCACCCACCGCGGGGGCGGTGGTGTAGAGCAGCGAGATGAAGAACAGCGCCCACAGCGCGGAGTAGCGCGCCGCCCGCACCGACTTGGCGGTGTAGAAGCGGACGATGACGTGCGGCAGCCCGGCCGTGCCGAACATCAGCGCGGCCGTGATGAGGATCATGTTGAGCATCGAGGTCTGCGTGAAGGCCTCGGTGTATGCCGCGAGCCCGAGGTCCTGCTGCAGCCCGTCCAGCTCGTCCAGGATGGAGCCGAAGGCGATCGGCGGGAAGGGGTTGCCGGCCAGCTGCAGGGAGATCGCCACCGCGGGGATGAGGTAGGCGACGATGAGCACGGCGTACTGCGCCACCTGGGTCCAGGTGATGCCCTTCATGCCGCCGAGGACGGCATACAGGAAGACGATCGCCATGCCGATGACGACGCCCCAGGTCCGGTCGACGCCGAGGAACCGCTGGAAGACGACGCCGACACCGGACATCTGCCCGGCGACGTAGACGAAGGAGACGACCAGCGCGCAGACCACGGAGACCAGGCGCGCCGTCTCGTTGTAGCGGTCACCGACGAAGTCGGGGACGGTGTACTTGCCGAACTTGCGCAGGTAGGGCGCCAGCAGCAGCGCGAGCAGCACGTAGCCGCCGGTCCAGCCCATGAGGTAGACCGAGCCGGCATACCCGTTCTGGCTGAAGGCGATGAGCCCGGCCATCGAGATGAAGGATGCCGCGCTCATCCAGTCGGCGGCGACCGCGGCGCCGTTCGCGGGGGCCGGGATGCCGCCGCCGGCGACGTAGAAGCCGGCGGTGTCCGAGACGCGGCTGCGGTAGGCGATCCAGATGTAGAAGCTGAACGTGAGGATGACGAAGACGAGCGTCCAGGCCTGGATGGTGCTCACTGGTGATGCACCTCCTGCTCGTACTCGGTGATGCCGAACTCGGCGTCCAGCTTGTCCATCCGCCACACGTAGAAGGCGATGAGCAGGACGAAGACGATGATCGAGCCCTGCTGGGCGAACCAGAAGCCCAGCGGTATGCCGAAGATCGACACGTTGTTGAGGACATCGACGAAGAGGATCCCGGCGCCGAAGGACACCAGGGCCCAGATCACCAGCAGGACCGACATCAGGCGGACGTTGCGCCGCCAGTACTCACGCCGTTGGTCGACGTCAAGCATGGAGCCTCCTTGCTCTGCGGGACGTGTGGTCAGGGACCCACGCAACCCAACCGTTGACGCGCGGGCAAGCGTGGGGCTGGCGTGGTGCGCCGAACGGTGGCGGCGTTGCGCCGAGCGGCACCGGTATGCCGTCCGCCGTGGCATACAGTGCCCGCATGCGGTCCCGACGTGCCCCCGGACAAGGCCGGCTGCTGCTCGCCGCCGGGATGATGGCCCTCGGCGGCTTCCTGCCCTGGCTCTACACCCACGTCGGCACGTTGAGCGGTGCGATCGGCGGCGGGCTGTGGGTCTTCTACGCCGGTCTGCTGGCGCTCGCCGGGGGCCTGCTGCCTGCTGGCCGGTGGCGCACGGTGATCGTCGCGCAGTCGCTGCTCTGCGGCGTGGTGGCCGTGGGTCTGCCGGTCTGGCAGGTCGTCAGGATGCTGAGCTGGGTGGGCTTCCAGGGGTGGATGCCCGGGCCCGGGCTCGTCCTGAGCGCCTTCGGCGGGGTGCTCTGCCTGCTCGCGGCGCGGCAGCTGCTCGCGCTCGCCCCGGCCGAACCGGTCGCCACGGACTGACGTGGCCGATCTCGGGCGGCTCCGGGAGCGGGTGCTGGAGCTGGAGGACCGGCGGGCCCGGTGGCGGAGGCTCCGGCTCTCTCGCGAGCTGCTGCAGCCCCGGATCGACCGGGACCGCGCGCTGCTCGCCGAGCGGGACCGGGCGTATGCCTCCGAGCAGGCGGACGTGGACCGGCTGGACCGTCCGGGGCTGCGCCGGCTCCTGGCCACCCTGGACCGCTCCCTGGACGAGCGGCGGGTCGAGCAGCTCGCCGAGGCCGACGAGGCCGAGGCGCGGGCGGAGGAGGTCCGGGCCCGGCTCGCCACCCTCGCCGTCGAGGCGGACCGCCTCGACGGCGACATCGCGCTCCTGGGCGACCCGGAGACGGCCTACCAGGAGGCGCTCAGCGACCTCGTCCTGGCCGCCCGCGCGCAGGGCCACCTCACCGGTGCGTCCTCCGGCGGCACGGACGGCGCCGAGGAGGTGCTCGTCCCCGAGCAGGTCGTCGGCTGGGCCGAGCGGCGGCAGCAACGGATCCACCAGCGGGCCGGGATCGACGCGGTGCTGCCCGTCGCCCGGCAGCTGGTGAAGGAGCTCACGCGGGTGGACCGGCGCCTGCCCGTCGTGGCGGCGGGGATCGAGGCGTCGATCCCGGCGGGCGATCCCTACGGCGCGCTCCACTGGGTCGACGGGCTCCGTGCGGTGCGGCGGCAGATCGCCGCGGCCGAGGAGGTCGCGTCGCACCTGCGTGAGGAGCTCGCGGCCTCGCGCCTCGAGGTCGACGTGCCCGAGCTCGACGACTTCCCGCAGCGGCTGGGCAGCGTCTTCGACCCGCTGAGCTCACACCAGCTCCTCGAACGGGTCGAGGGGGCGGTCGCCTGGTCGGCGGACCGCCTGGCCGCGGCCAAGGCCCTGGTCGAGCGGCTCGTCGAGCTGCGCGCCGAGCTCGCCGACGCGTGAGGGCGCCGGCCGGGCACGGGGCCCGACCGGCGCGGCCACCCTGGGGTGACGGGGAGTCCCTGCCCCGTCAGCCGGTGGCCTCCTCGCGCCGGGCGGAGAGCCGGCCCCACGCCCAGTAGCCCACGGCGGCCAGGACGGCCAGGCCGAGGAGCTCGGGCAGGATCGCCGCGAGGAAGGACAGGCCGCCGCCGAGCACGCCGAGCAGGGCGAACCCGCCGAGGGCCAGGACGACGAGCGAGCGGCCGCGGCCGTGCCGCAGACCCTGCTCGACGTGCGTGCGACCGGTGCCGTCGGGCAGGACGGTCCACGCGATGAGGTAGAGCCCGACGCCCACGCCGCCGAGCAGGGCGGCCAGCACCGCGGCGGCACGGACGGCGACGGGGGCGACGCCGAGCCGGTCGGCGATGGTCGCGCACACGCCGCCGAGGACGGCCTGGTCGGTGCGGCGGGTGGGGAGGCGGCGCAGGGCGGCATACAGGCCGTCGAGCGAGCCGGAGCGCTGCTGCTGCGGCACGGGCTGCGGCAGGATCGGGGGGAGGTCGGAGGCGGGGGCGGAGCCGGGGTTCTCGTTCATGGGACCCAGCCTGCCGCCGGCCGCTGCCCGGACCGAGCCGGTGGACCACCGGAACGGTGCGGGGGTTATCCCCCTCGGCCGGCACCGGATGCCGTTGCGACCGGCGATCCTCCCGGGCATCGCGCCCCGAGCGCCCTACCGTGGGGCGCATGCCTGACGCGCGACGCAGCCGCAACCGGCGTGCGGTGCTGCTCCTCGCGCACGCGCGCGACCGGGGCGCGGTGACCGCGGCGCGGGCGCTGCAGCGGGCAGGGTGGCGGGTCGGCGCCGGCTCGAGCCGGGTCGACGGCGGCCTGCTCGGGGCCTCGGGCGCGGTCGGGTGCCTGCACCCACTGCCTCGTCCCAGCGGCGACCACGACGTCTTCGTCCGGAGGCTGCGCGCGGCGATCTCCGACGGCGGCTACGACGTCGTCGTCGGGTCGGGGGACGACTGGATGGCCGCGCTCGCGCACCACCGTGACCGCATCGAGGCACGGGTCGCCCACCCCGACGAGGCGGTGGTGAGCGCGGGGATGGACAAGCTCGCGCTGCACCGGCTGGCCCTGGAGGTCGGGCTGGCGACGCCCCCCACGCGCAGCCTGGCCGCCGCGTCCGTGGCCGGGGTCCCGCTGCCCACCGTCGTGAAGAACCGCCGCCACTGGACGCCGCACCACGACCGGCGGCACCGGATCGAGACCGCGGTGTGCCGCACGCCGGCCCAGCTGGAGCAGCACCTGCTGTCCTTCGCCTCCGAGCACGACGAGCCGGTGCTCCAGGAGCCGGTGGAGGGCCACCTCGCGGCACTCATCGGGGTGATGCACGAGGGGCGCCTCACCGGACGGGTGCAGCAGGTTTCGCCCCGGGTCTTCCCGACGCCCTCGGGGGCCTCGGCGCGGGCGCGCACGGTCCCCGTCGAGCCCCTGCTCGCGGCCCGTTGCGAGGAGCTGCTGCGCGCCCTGGGGTGGACCGGGCTGGTGGAGCTGCAGTTCCTCGTCGGTGCGGACGGGGTGCACCGGCTCATCGACCTCAACGGCCGTTTCTTCGGGTCGCTGGCCCTCAGCGAGGCGGCTCGGCCCGGGCTGGTGGACGCCGGGCTGCGGGCGGCGGCGGGGCTGCCGGTGCCCGAGCTGGGCGACGGGCGGGCCGGGCTGCGCTACCAGTGGCTGCCGGGCGACCTGCGCCGGGCCGTCCAGGAGCGCCGTCGGGGGCTGGCCGCCGACGTGCTCGGCACCCTGACGTGGGCCCTGGGGGCCCGGCACAGCATCGCCGGAGCCGGCGACCCCGGTCCGGCCCTCCGCCTCCTGGCCGGGCGGCTCGTCGCCGAGCCCGCCGGGACGTCGGTGCCCTCAGCGGCGCCGCAGCTGCTGGACGACCTCGAGCACCACGAAGCGCTCCGGGGCGCGCATCACGGCCAGGGCGAGCTGGTAGACGAGCGCCCCGGTCACGAGGCCCAGCGCGGCGACCCACCAGACCTGTTCGGTGTGTACGGCGCCGACCGCCAGCCGGGCCACGAGGGTCGCGGCGAGCAGCGCCAGAGCGGCGCGGCCTAGCAGCAGGCCGCTCGCCCGCACCGGCACGAGGTGGTGCCGGTATGCCGCCAGCCACCCGGTGAGGACGGCCGCCACGAGCAGCGAGGCCGAGGTGGCGATGACGATGCCGGCCACCCCGAGGACCGGCGCCAGTGCGAGGTCGCCCACGACGTTGACGACCATCGCGAGGGTGCCGATGGCCACCGGTCCGCGGGTATCGCCCACCGTGTAGCAGGCGCTGACGAGGACCTGGCGGCAGGCGAGGGCGAGCAGCCCGGGGACGAACCAGAGCACGGCCACCGCGGTGAGCCGGACCGCGTCGGCGTCGAACTCGCCCCGGCCGAAGGCGAGGGCCACCACCTGCTCCGGCGCGACGAGCAGCACCACGGCCACCGGCCCGAGGAGGGTGAGCGAGACGGCCAGCCCGCGGTGCACGAGGCGGCGGACCCGGGCGCGCCCGTCGGCCTGCGCGGCGGCCGCGGCCATGGCGGGGTAGAGGGGGGCGACCAGCGCGGCCACGACGAGGGTCTCGGGCAGGTTGACCAGCCGCCAGCCGAGGAAGACCGCCGAGACCGCCCCCTCGCCGACGGTGGAGGCCACGGCGCGGTCCACCAGGGTGTTGACGTTGAGCAGCGCCTGCCCGAGGACCAGGGGCGGGAGCATCGCGGTGATCTCGCGCACCCCGGGGGAGTCGCCGCGGAGCCGCGCCCGCACCGGCCAGCGGTGCCGGAGCACGGGCACGAGCTGCAGGGCGAGCCGGGCCAGCGAGCCCACGAGGAAGCCGACCGCGAGGGCGACGATCCCGAGGTGCGGGCCGAGCAGGCCGGCCGCGGCGATCATCACGAGGTTGAAGGGCACCCCCTGGAGCGCCCCCCACCGGAAGATCCCGTGCGCCTGCGCCTGCGCCACGAGCAGGTCGGTGGCCGCGACGACGACCGTGGTGACCAGCACGATGCGGGTCAGCAGCACCAGCACGTCCGCCGCCTCGCCGGTGAGGCCGGGCGCCAGCAGCCGGGAGACGGGGGCCGCGGCGATCCCCAGGGCGACGCTCAGGGCGCCGATGCCGACGACCGCACGGGTGAGGACGACGTCGAAGGTGCGGTGGCCCGGGCATACCTCCTCGCCGTCCGCCTCCCGCGCGAGCACCGGCGTGCTCGCCCGGGTGAGCGAGGTGCCGAGCAGGCCCAGCACGATGTTGGCCAGGCCCAGCGCCACGAAGTAGGCGTCGAGCTGCGGCCCGGCGCCGTAGACCGCCGCGATGACGGCGTCGCGGACGAAGCCGAGCAGCGTGGAGACGCCGGTGAGGCCGGCGACGAGCAGCGCGGCGCGACCGATGCTCGGTCGGGTCACCACCGGGTGCCCCGCGCGGCCGCTGTCAGAGGTTGATCATGTGCCCGGCGATGCCGTGCACGGCCTCCTTGACGGCCTCACCCAGCGTCGGGTGCGCGAAGACGACCCGCGACATCTCGTCGGCGGTGAGGTCCCACGTCTGCGCCAGGTTGAGCACCGGCAGCAGCTCGGTGACGTCCGGGCCGATGAGGTGCGCGCCGAGGATCTCGTTGTACTTCGAGTCCGCGACCACCTTGACGAAGCCGACGCTCTCGCCCTGGCCCATCGCCTTGCCGTTCGCCGAGAAGGGGAACTGCGCCGTCTTGACGTCGTGCCCGGCGTCCTTGGCCGCCTGCTCGGTCATGCCCATCGAGGCGATCTGCGGGTGGCAGTAGGTGGCGCGGGGGATGAAGGTGTAGTCCAGCGGCATCGTCTCGGCGCCGGCCAGGGTCTCCGCGGCGATGATGCCCTGGGACTCGGCGGTGTGCGCGAGCATGAGCTTCGCGGTGACGTCACCGATGGCATACACGTGGTCGACGTTGGTGCGCAGGTAGTCGTCGACGGCGATGGCGCCGCGCTCGGTGAGCTCGACGCCCGTCGTCTCCAGGCCGAAGCCCTCGACGCGCGGGGCGAAGCCGATGGCCGAGAGCAGCTTGTCCGCCTCGAGGGTCTGCGAGTCGCCGCCGTCGGCGGGGGTCACGGTGACCTTGACGCCGTCGCCGGTGTCCTCGACGTTCTCGACCTTGGTGCTCGTCATGATCTTCACGCCGAGCTTCTTGTACTCCTTGGCCAGCGCCTTGGAGATCTCCGGCTCCTCCAGCGGGACGATCCGGTCGAGGAACTCCACGATGGTCACGTCGACGCCGTAGTTGGCCATGACGTAGGCGAACTCGACGCCGATCGCGCCGGAGCCGGCGATGACGATCGAGCCGGGCAGCTCCTCGTCGAGGATCTGCTCCTCGTAGGTCACGACGTTCTTGCTGACCTCGACGCCCGGCAGCATCTTGGTGACCGAGCCGGTGGCCAGGATGAGGTCGTCGAAGGTGAGCTGGGTGGTGTTGCCGTCGTCATCCTTGACGTCCATCGAGGTCGCCGAGGTGAGCGTGCCCCAGCCGTCGACCTCGGTGATCTTGTTCTTCTTCATGAGGAAGTGGACGCCCTTGACGATGCCCGAGCTGACCTTGCGGCTGCGCTGGTGGGCGGGGGCGTAGGACATCGTGGCGTCGCCCTCGATGCCGTAGAGGTCCTTCTCGTGGTTGAGGGTGTGCGCGAGCGCGGCGTTCTTCAGCAGCGCCTTGCTCGGGATGCACCCGACGTTGAGGCAGACCCCGCCCCAGTACTTCTTCTCGACGACGGCGACCTTCTTGCCCAGCTGGGACGCGCGGATCGCCGCGACATACCCGCCGGGGCCGGCGCCCAGGACAACAACGTCATAGTGATCGGCCATGGGGTCAGACTAATGCCACACCCGGGGGCTTCGCCCCCGGGTTGCCCCACGCCCGGGGGCTCCGCCCCGGGCCCGGGACTCGCTTCGCTCGCTCGTTCCCTTCGTTCCGGGCAACCAGGCTCGCTGCGCTCGCGGTTGCCCGGGGTCAGTCCTCGACGATCTCGCCCTCGGCGATCTCCTCGGGGTCCTCGCCCTGCCGGGAGTCCTCCTCGAACTCGTCGCGGGCGACCTCGGCCTCGGCCAGCATGCGGTAGAGGTCGCGCCGGGTGCGGTCGAGCAGCTCGGCCGCCTCCTGGTTGAGCTGGTCCTGGCCGGACTGGCCGACGGCCTGGGTGGCCATCGCCACGCTGCCCAGGGCCTTCCACAGGGTGCCCGAGCTGCCGCGGCGGTCCCGCTCGCGCTCGCCCCGTCCGCCGTGGCCGCTGTGCGCGCCGTGGCGGTGGCCACGACCGCGCGGGCCCCGACGCTCCTCCCGGTCCTGCCGGTCCTGCGCCCACGGGTCGTCGGGCTCCTCGCCGCCGGCCCAGCCCTGCGGGGGGAGGTCCTGCGCGGCCGCCCGGCCGGCCTCGGTGAGCTCGTAGGCGCGACGACCGTCGACCTCGGTCTGCGAGACCAGGCCCTCGTCCTCGAGCTGGGCCAGCGCGGGGTAGATCGCGCCGGAGCTGGGCCGCCAGGCGCCGCCGGAGCTCTGCTCGATCTCCTGCATGAGCTGGTAGCCGTTCATCGGCTCGCGCTGCAGCAGGTGCAGCACCGCGTTGCGGACGTCCCCGCGCCGCGCGCGTCGCGGGCCGCCCTGGGGGCCGAAGCCCTGCGGGCCCCAGGGTCCACCGCGCCGTCCGCGTCCGCCGGGGCCGGGGCCCTGCGGGCCGAACGGCCCGCCCGGCTGGCCGAAGACCTGACCGAGCAGCCCGTTCGGGCCGAAGATCTGGTCGTCCATGTTGCCGAAACCGCCGAAGTTCTGTCTGGAAGTCATGTGCTTCCCCTCTCTGGTGTGCGCACGGACAGCCCGTGCGTCGTCATACGTCAGAATAACAAGATGTGTCTCGTTATGTCAACGACATATCGATAACTCGATGGGTGTGCGACGTGTCACATACCTATGCACCGGGTTGACGCGGCGGCATCCGAGGAGGTTGTATGTCCCTCATGCAGTGCTTCGTTCTCGTACTTATTACCTAGGGACGCGCCGTCGGCCGATCCTCGCCATCGACGCGTCCTCCCCTCGCCAGCCCACCGGGCCGAGGGGTTTTTTGTTGCCACTGCCCAGACCACCGGAAGTCAGGACCCACCCCATGACCACCACCCACATCCCCGACGGCGCCACCGCGATCCCGCCCGGCGTCACCGGCGGCACCTCGACGGGTGCCCAGCAGCGGACCGGCGCCGAGGCGCTGGTGGCCACGCTGGAGCGGCTCGGCGTCGAGCACGTCTTCGGGCTGCCGGGGGGCGCGGTGCTCCCGCTCTACGACGCGCTCTACGGCGCCAAGGTCCGCCACATCCTCGTCCGGCACGAGCAGGGCGCGGGCCACGCCGCCCAGGGGTATGCCGCCGCCACCGGCAAGGTGGGCGTCTGCATGGCGACCTCGGGCCCGGGGGCGACCAACCTCGTCACCTCGCTCGCGGACGCCAACATGGACTCGGTGCCGATGGTCGCGATCACCGGCAACGTCGCCAGCTCGGCCATCGGGTCCGACGCCTTCCAGGAGGCGGACATCCGGTCGATCTCGATGCCGGTGACCAAGCACTCCTTCCTGGTCACGAACCCGGACGAGATCGCGGCCACCCTCGCCTCGGCCTTCCACATCGCCTCCACCGGCCGGCCCGGCCCGGTCCTGGTCGACGTGACCAAGGACGCCCTGGTCGCCGCTGCCGACGAGTCGCTGCTCCAGCTGCCGATGCCGGGCTACCGCACCCCGAGCAGCCCCGCGCCCGAGGAGGTGCGGGACGCCGTCGAGCTCATGCTCACGGCGCGGCGCCCGGTCCTCTACGTCGGCGGCGGCTGCGTGCGGGCCAACGCGGCGCGGCAGGTCCGCGAGCTCGCCGAGCTCACCGGCATACCCGTCGTCACCACGCTCATGGCGCGTGGCGTCTTCCCGGACAGCCACCCGCAGCACATGGGGATGCCCGGCATGCACGGCAGCGTCTCCGGCGTCGCGACGCTGCAGAAGTCGGACCTCATCGTCAGCCTCGGCGCCCGCTTCGACGACCGGGTCACCGGCGCGAAGCACACCTTCGCCCCGGACGCGACGATCGTGCACGCCGACATCGACCCGGCCGAGATCGGCAAGAACTTCCCGACCGCGGTGGGCCTCGTCGGCGACGCCCGGGAGAGCATCGGGCTCATGGTCACCGAGTGGACGCGGCGCACCGCGGCCGGCGCGACGCCCCGCCACGAGGCGTGGGTGCGCCGCTGCTCGTCGTGGAAGCAGCGCTACCCGCTCGGTTACGACACCCCCTCCGACGGTGCCCTGGCCCCGCAGCTCGTCATCGAGCGGCTCGGCGCGCTCTCCGGCCCGGACACGGTCTTCGCCGCCGGGGTCGGGCAGCACCAGATGTGGGCCAGCCAGTTCATCACCTACGACGAGCCGCGGCGTTGGCTCAACTCCGGGGGCCTCGGGACGATGGGGTATGCCGTGCCCGCCGCCATGGGTGCCAAGGTCGGCCGCCCGGACTCGACCGTCTGGGCGATCGACGGGGACGGCTGCTTCCAGATGACCAACCAGGAGCTCGCGACCTGCTCGGTCGAGGGCATACCCATCAAGGTCGCGATCATCAACAACGCCGCGCTCGGGATGGTCAAGCAGTGGCAGGCGCTGTTCTACTCCGAGCGGTTCAGCCACAGCCAGCTGCCCTCGATGCAGGTCCCGGACTTCGCGACGCTCGCGACGGCCTACGGCTGCGTCGGGCTGCGCTGCGACCGCGCCGAGGACGTCGACTCCACCATCGAGGCGGCCATGGCGGTCGACGACCAGCCGGTCGTGGTGGACTTCCGGGTCAGCCAGGACGCCATGGTCTGGCCGATGGTCGCGGCCGGCACGAGCAACGACGACATCCAGCACGCCCGCGACGTGCGACCCGACTTCGGGGAGGACGAATGACCCTGCTGTCCGACTACCCGCCCCACGACGCCGACGTCCCGACGCCGGCCCCCGCATACCAACCGCACACCGCCCAGCACCACCCGACGAAAGGCACCACCATGAGCGACGCTGCTCGTACCCGTCACGCGCTGTCCGTCCTGGTCGAGAACAACCCGGGCGTCCTGGCCCGCGTGTCCGTCCTGTTCGCCCGGCGCAACTTCAACATCGACCACCTCGTCGTGGGGCCGACCGAGGACAACAAGGTGTCCCGGATGACGATCGTGGTCAACGTCAACGCCGAGCAGCTGCACAAGGTGACCAGCCAGCTCGACAAGCTCGTCGAGGTCATCCACATCGAGGAGCTCGAGGACGCCGACGCCATCCGCAGCAAGCTCTGGCAGATCAACGACAACGGTCCGCGCCCGGTCGGCGCGATGGCTGCCGCCGCCTTCTGATCACGTGCTGGGGGCTTCGCCCCCCGCATGCCCCCCCACTGCGAAGACCTCGCTTCGCTCGGACGCACTGTCTGTTCCGGTGAACCAGGCTCGCTGCGCTCGCGGTTAACCGGGGCTCCGCCCCTCCACCCACCGCTCGACTCACCACCTACCCCACAGGAGAACTCCACCTCATGGCCACGATGTACTACGACGACGACGCCGACCTCTCGCTGATCCAGAACCGCACGGTCGCCGTGCTCGGCTACGGCAGCCAGGGCCACGCCCACGCGCTCTCGCTGCGCGACTCGGGGGTGGACGTGCGCGTCGGGCTCGCCGAGGGCAGCAGCAGCCGGGCCAAGGCGGAGGCCGAGGGACTGCGCGTCGTGACGCCCGCGGAGGCGTGCGCCGAGGCCGACCTCATCATGGTGCTCGTCCCGGACCACGTGCAGCGCCTCGTCTACCGCGACGCGATCGAGCCCAACCTGCAGGAGGGCGACGCCCTCTTCTTCAGCCACGGCTTCAACATCCGGTTCGGCTACATCGAGCCGCCGGCCGGTGTCGACGTCTGCATGGTGGCGCCGAAGGGCCCGGGCCACCTCGTGCGCCGCGAGTACGTCGACGGTCGCGGGGTGCCGGTGCTCGTCGCGGTCGAGCAGGACGCCTCGGGGAAGGCCAAGGAGCTCGCGCTGTCGTATGCCTCCGCGATCGGCGGGCTGCGGGCCGGCGGCATCGAGACGACCTTCACCGAGGAGACCGAGACCGACCTCTTCGGCGAGCAGGCGGTGCTCTGCGGCGGCATGAGCCAGCTGGTGCAGTACGGCTTCGAGACCCTCACCGAGGCGGGCTACCAGCCCGAGGTGGCCTACTTCGAGTGCCTGCACGAGCTCAAGCTCATCGTCGACCTCATGTACGAGGGCGGCATCGCCAAGCAGCGCTGGTCGGTCTCCGACACCGCGGAGTACGGCGACTACGTCTCCGGCCCGCGGGTCATCGACCCCTCGGTGAAGGAGAACATGCAGGCGGTGCTGGAGGACGTGCGCAACGGCGCCTTCGCCGACCGCTTCATCTCCGACCAGGACAACGGCCGGCCCGAGTTCGAGGAGCTGCGGGCCAAGGGCGCGTCCCACCCGATCGAGAACGTCGGCAAGGACCTGCGCGGGATGATGGCGTGGGTCAAGGGCCACGAGGCCGACAAGGACTACGTCGAGGGCTCGGCCGCCCGTGGCTGAGGTCGACGTCAAGCCGCGGTCCCGGGACGTCACCGACGGCCTGGAGAAGACCGCCGCCCGCGGGATGCTGCGAGCGGTCGGGATGGGCGACGACGACTGGGCCAAGCCACAGGTCGGCGTCGCCAGCAGCTGGAACGAGATCACCCCCTGCAACCTCTCGCTCGAGCGGCTGGCCAAGGCGGTCAAGGACGGCGTGCACGCGGCCGGCGGCTACCCGCTGGAGTTCGGGACGATCTCGGTGTCCGACGGCATCTCCATGGGGCACGAGGGGATGCACTTCTCCCTCGTCTCCCGCGAGGTGATCGCGGACTCGGTCGAGACGGTGATGTCCGCCGAGCGGCTCGACGGCTCGGTGCTCCTCGCCGGGTGCGACAAGTCCCTGCCCGGGATGCTCATGGCCGCGGCCCGCCTCGACCTCGCCTCGGTCTTCGTGTATGCCGGGTCGATCCTCCCGGGGATCGCCAAGCTCTCCGACGGCTCGGAGAAGCAGGTGACGATCATCGACGCCTTCGAGGCGGTCGGGGCGTGCTCGCGCGGGCTGATGAAGCGCGAGGACGTCGACGCGATCGAGCGCGCGATCTGCCCCGGCGAGGGTGCCTGCGGCGGCATGTACACCGCCAACACCATGGCCGCCGCCGCCGAGGCCCTCGGGATGTCGCTGCCCGGGTCCGCGGCACCGCCGGCCACCGACCGCCGCCGCGACGGCTTCGCCCGGCGCAGCGGGGAGGCCGTGGTCGGGATGTTGCGGCACGGCATCACCGCACGCCAGATCCTCACCCGCGAGGCCTTCGAGAACGCCATCGCCGTGACCATGGCCTTCGGCGGGTCGACCAACGCGGTGCTGCACCTGCTCGCCATCGCCCGCGAGGCGGACGTGCCGCTGACCCTGGACGACTTCCGGCGGATCGGGAAGAAGGTCCCGCACCTGGCCGACGTCAAGCCGTTCGGGCAGCACGTCATGGTCGACGTGGACCGGATCGGCGGCATACCCGTCGTCATGCAGGCCCTGCTCGACGCCGGGCTCCTGCACGGGGACGTCCTCACGGTCACCGGCCGCACGATGGCCGAGAACCTCGCCGAGCTCGGCGCACCGCCGCTGGACGGCACCGTGCTGCGGCAGATGGACGACCCGATCCACGCGACGGGTGGGCTGACCATCCTCGACGGGACCCTGGCGCCCGGCGGGGCCGTGGTGAAGTCGGCCGGCTTCGACTCCGACGTCTTCGCCGGCACCGCCCGGGTCTTCGACGGGGAGCGGGCCGCCATGGACGCGCTCGAGGACGGCACGGTCACCGCCGGCGACGTCGTCGTCATCCGCTACGAAGGGCCCAAGGGCGGCCCGGGGATGCGCGAGATGCTCGCCATCACCGGGGCGATCAAGGGCGCCGGGCTGGGCAAGGGCGTGCTGCTCATCACCGACGGCCGCTTCTCCGGCGGCACCACGGGCCTGTGCGTCGGCCACATCGCTCCGGAGGCGACCGAGGGCGGCCCGATCGCGCTCGTGGAGGACGGCGACGGGATCACCCTGGACGTCGCCAAGGGCACGCTGGACCTGGACGTCGACGAGGCGGAGCTGGAGCGTCGGCGGGCAGCCTGGGCGCCCCCCGAGCCCCCCGAGCGTGCCCGGCGCGGCGTGCTGGCGAAGTATGCCGCCCTCGTGCGCTCGGCCTCCGAGGGAGCCATCACCCACTAGGCGGGAGCGGGCGTCAGGTGGTGCCGTCGCCGGCGTGCAGGTCCTCGATGACCTGCTGCACCTCACGCTCGACCTCGGGGTCGACCTCCCGGGAGGCGACGTCACGCTCCAGGAGGGCGTCGACGAGCTCGCCGACCCTGGCCTCGATCTGTTCGTAGGCCGACGGGAGGTCGTCGTGCCCCTCGAGCGAGCCCAGCTCGTCCCAGTCGATCTGGTGCAGCCCGTGGGTGGGCATCTGCACCTTCTCCTCGTCGGTGAGACCCATGGTCACGACCACGTCGGAGGTGAGGACCATCTTCCCGGTCATGGCGGTCACCGCGTGGGCATCGGGGTCGTAGCCCTTCTCCCCGCAACAGCGCGGCGATCTCCGGCCGGAGCTGCTCGCCGGGGCTCACCCCGCCGGAGCGGGCCCGCAGCAGCCCCTCTCCCCGTCCGTTGGCGATGGCGGCCGCGATCTGGCTGCGCCCGGTGTTGGCGTCGTCGACGAAGAGGACCTGCTTGACGAGGGCGAGGTCGATCTCGTGCTGGTCAGCCTGCGCCATACCGGCAGTCAACCAGTCCGTCGGCGACGCGCAGATGGCCCGCAGGTGGCCACCAGGGGGCGCCGCGATGACGTCTGGGTCAGGCCAGCTCGGACTGCAGGGCGCGCACCCAGTCGCGCTTGACCGAGCGCCACTCCTCGTCGGTCAGGCCGCGGCGCCAGTAGGGCGACAGAGAGAGGTGGTCGGGCGAGGCCAGCCCGCCGTCGCGGAGCGCGTGACCCACCGCGCGGATCGACTCCGCCTCCCCGTGCACGAAGGCGCTGACGACACCGTCGAGCCGGGGGAGCGCGGCGACCGTGTCCGCCAGCAGCCGGGTCAGCGCGTCCTCGTCGCCCGCCGAGCTGCGGTGGACGTAGGTCACCTCGAGGTCGCCCGGGGAGGTGAGCTCGACCTCGCCGGCCGCGTCCTCGACCTCGACCACCGCGCGGACCGGTATGCCCGCACCGACCTGCTCGGCGCAGGCCGCGATCGCGGGAAGGGCGGACTCGTCGCCGACGAGCAGCACGCCGTCGGCCTCGGTCGGGGGAGAGTAGTCACCCGCGGGGCCGCGCAGCTGCAGCCGGTCACCGGGGCGGGCGTGCAGCGCCCAGCGGCCGGCATACCCCACCTCGCCGTGCACGACGAAGTCGATGGTCATCTCCCGCGTCTGGGGGTCCCAGGACCGGAGGGTGTAGCGGCGCGGGTAGGGGCGCTGCTCCCGCGGCAGCTCGCGCGTCGCCTCGTCCTCGAAGGGCGGCGCGTAGTCGGCGCCGGCCGGCAGGAAGAAGGCGTTGACGTAGGAGTCGGCGAACTGCGGGTCCGCGAAGTCGGCGAGGCCCTCCCCGCCGAGGACGACGCGCACCAGCTGCGGGGTGAGCTGCTCGGTGCGCACGACCGTGCCGTACATGGGTTCTCCTTCTGCTGTCCGGGGATGCAACAAGGCTAACCTCACCCGAATTAGGTCAGGGACCCGGGTGGTGGAGTGGCCGAGGGGCTGTCGCCGCCCCATGACAGACTCTGCGCCATGCCGCCGCACCTGCTGGAGCAGATCCTCGCCGACCCCTCCGGCCAGTCGTGGGCGATCCTGTGGCGCGCGTCCGAGGACGAGGCCGAGGTGCTCGTCGGCGACGTGGAGGACCTCGACCTGCTGGCGCAGATCCCCCGCCCGGACGCCGGTGCGCCGGTCCTCGCGATGGTGCCCTTCCGGCAGATCGCCGAGCGCGGCTTCGTGGCCCACGACGACGGCACCCCGCTACGGGTGCTGCGCCCGAGCCATACCCAGCGGCTCTCGGTCGAGGAGCTCGTGGCGAGCCTGCCGACCGGCGAGGTCGAGGTCGCCGCCGAGCGCTTCAGCGTCGAGGACGCGACCTACGCCCGCACCGTGGCCCAGGTCATCGAGGAGGAGATCGGCGAGGGCGAGGGCGCCAACTTCGTCATCCGGCGCGACGTCCTGGCCCACTGCCGCAGCGACCAGGCCGTCGCCGCGCTGACCTGGCTGCGCCGCCTGCTCGTCGACGAGCGCGGGGCCTACTGGACCTTCGCCGTGCACACCCCCGGCCACACCCTCGTCGGCGCCACCCCGGAGCGCCACGTCAGCGTGCGCGACGGCCGGGTGTGGATGAACCCGATCTCGGGCACCTTCCGCCACCCGGTGCAGGACTCCGAGCTGGAGCCGGAGTTCCGCTCGTTCATCAAGGACACCAAGGAGACCGAGGAGCTCTTCATGGTGGTGGACGAGGAGATGAAGATGATGGCCCAGATCTGCTCGGACGGCGGCCGAATCACCGGGCCCTACCTCAAGCAGATGGCCCACCTCACGCACACCGAGTACCTCCTCGACGGGCGCAGCCACGCCGACGTCCGCGACGTCCTGCGCACGACGATGTTCGCACCCACCGTGACCGGGTCCCCGATGGAGAACGCCTGCAGCGTCATCGCCGAGCACGAGCCGGACGGCCGCGGCTACTACTCCGGGGTGCTGGCGCTGCTGGAGCAGGACGAGCAGGGCGGGGAACGTCTGGACGCGCCGATCCTCATCCGCACCGCGCACCTCACCGAGGACGGGACGGTGCGGGTCAGCGCGGGCGCCACGCTGGTCCGGCACAGCGACCCGGCCTCGGAGTGCGAGGAGACCAGCGCCAAGGCCCGCGGGATGCTGTCGGCGCTCGGGCTGCGCCCCCGTCGGGAGCCCGGTCGCGCGCTCGACCTCGAGGGTCTGCCCGGCGTCGCGGCGGACCTCGCCTCGCGCAACGAGTCGCTGTCCCCCTTCTGGCTCAGCCCGCAGGGCTCCCGGCCCGATCCCGAGCTGCTCGGCCGGCGGGTCCTCGTCGTCGACGCCGAGGACACCTGGACCCAGATGCTGGCGCACATGCTGCGTCACCTCGGCATGGTGCCCGAGGTGCGCCGGTGGGAGCAGGTCACCGAGGCCGACGTGGCGGGCCCCGCCGTCGGCCACGACCTCGTGCTCTTCGGCCCCGGGCCGGGGGACCCCACCGACCTGCAGGACCCCCGCATCGCGGCGCTGCACTCGCTGCTCGCCGCGCGGCTGGGCACCGGGGCGCCGGTGCTGGCGGTATGCCTGTCCCACCAGGTCCTCGCGACCCTCGCCGGGCTCGAGGTCACCAAGCTCCCCGCGCCCAACCAGGGCGTGCAGCTGCCGGTCGACCTGTGGGGGGACGTGCGCCGGATCGGCTTCTACAACACCTTCGTCGCCCGCCCGGGCGACCCGCGCATCGGCGACATCGAGCTGGAGGCGGCGGTGCACGAGCCGGACGACGCCGTCGTCGGGCTCCGGGGCACCCGGGTGGCCAGCATCCAGGGGCACGCCGAGTCGGTGCTCTCCCGGGACGGTCTCACGACGCTGCACGGGCTCATCCGGCAGGCCCTGGCCTAGCGCTTGCGGCGGACGTAGAGCTGCTTGCGGACGCGGGCGACGACCGTGCCGTCCTCGGTGACGACGTCGTTGTCGAACCAGCGCAGCACCTTGGCGCCGTCCGCCGCCTCGGCCCGCAGCTCGTCCAGGACCTGCTCGCTGAGGTCGAAGGTGGCGCTCACCGCGCTCCGGCCGGGCGAGACGAACTCGATCTCGGCGGCCTTGTCCCACACGACATACCCCTGACCGAGGTTGCGCAGCACCATGAGCATCCAGAACGGGTCGACCATCGCCACCAGGGAGCCGCCGAAGAGGGTGCCGACGTAGTTCGTCGTGAGCGGGGTGTGTGCGAGCCGGACCCGGACGTGCCGGAAGTCGGCGGACATCGCCTGGATCCGGATCCCGGAGAAGAGGAACGGCGGCCAGGCGTTCATCCCGTGCCGCAGCGCCCGTGCCGATCCGGCGAGGGCCTTCAGCCGGGACACGCGCTGGTCGGGCCGCGTGCGGGGAGAGGAGGTCACCGCGCCACTGTATGCGCGGGACCACCGCGCCGACTCACCCGGCGACGGCGAGGACGGCGTCGGCGTCGTCCTCGATCTGGTCAGCGGTCAGCAGATCACCGGCCCCGTCCTCGAGGGTGGTGGTCCAGGTGCTGACCGCCTGCTCGAGGACACCGCCCTCGACCAGCGCGGTCCGCAGGCGGGTCAGCTCCGCCTCGTAGGCCGCAGCCCACTCCTCGTCGGCCAGGAAGGTCTCGACGAGCGGGTGGGAGCGGCTCATCATGCCGCCCCCGCCGCCGGGCAACTCGTCGCCCTCCACGCCGGGTGGCTGCACGCCCTCAGGCATCTCGCCCTCCTCGACGGCCGGCGGCTCCAGGCCCTCGGGCACCTGGCCGTCCTCGAAGGTGGGCATTCCGCCGCCCGCGCCGCTCCCGCCGGGGCCACCTCCGGCATTCATCGCCCCGAAGGACAGGTTGTGGTCCCAGGCCACGACGGTGAATTGCTCGGTCGAGGAGTCCCAGAAGAGGTAGGAGTTGTTGCCCGGCCCGTCGATGTCGTCCGTGTTCTGGATGATCTCCTGCACCGCGAGGTAGGTCGCGAAGGACTCGAGGTCGACCAGCTCCGGCAGGCGCTGCGCGATCTCCTCCTCCGTGCCGTTGTGCAGCAGGTCGAGCAGCTCGATGAGCGGCCCGTAGTCGTCCTCGCCGGCCTCGATGTCGAAGGCGGTCGAGTAGTCGCCGTCCTCGCCCCGCCACGACCAGTCACCCTCCGCCTCGGACTTGTAGAGGACGCTGTCCTCACCAGCCTCCGGGAAGGCGTCCGTCACCCAGGCGTCATCGAGGTTCTGGACGGTGAGCCGGAGCTCCTCCTCACTGCCGTTGACCGAGAAGCGGGTCGCGACCGCCTCTGTCGAGGCGAGACCTGCGGCGGACAGCACGTCGAGGGAGACCGCCTCGTTGAGCGACGTCTCCGTGGTGTTGGACCGGACCGTGACGTCGCTGTAGCCCTCCAGGGTCTGGTCGTCGACGAACTTGTCCAGACGGATCCGCAACGGGAGTTCCTGCGCCGGGGTGTCGGTCGAGATCCCGCGCAAGGACGAGTTGCCCTTGAGCTTCAGGCCGACGTCCTCGAAGGTCTGGCCGTCGATGGTGACGGTACCGCTGACCCACTCCTTCTCGCCGGTGTCGAGGTAGGTCTGGATCATCCCGGTGAGGGTGTCCTCGTCGACCGTGACGTCGATGGTGTGGACCTCCGTCGCGGTGAACAGCGCGCTGGTCACCTCCGGCGCCGACGAGACGGCGCTCTCGCCCGTGACGAGGGGTGCGGCGCAGCCGGCGAGTGCGAGCGCGGCGACGAGCGCGAGGGTCGTGGTCGGGCGGTGGTGTCGTCTCATGGCGCGAGTCCACGCGTCGCGGCTGTGCCGAGGGGCTGCCACGGCTGTGACCTCGCTGTGCAGTCCCAAGCCCCCACATGCGGGAGCCGCGGGTGTCTCAGGGGCAGACCCGCGGCTCGTCGCGTGGCCAGGGGCGGGGTCGAACCGCCGACCTTTCGATTTTCAGTCGAACGCTCGTACCAACTGAGCTACCTGGCCGGAAGTAGTGATCCGGCGTGGCCCCGGATCTCTCCGGTGACCACGCCGTTCCCTACTCTGCGACCCCGACGGGACTCGAACCCGCGACCTCCGCCGTGACAGGGCGGCGCGCTAACCAACTGCGCCACGGGGCCTCGATTTCAGGTCGAGACCTGGTGCATCCCCAACGGGATTCGAACCCGTGTTACCGCCGTGAAAGGGCGGGGTCCTAGGCCACTAGACGATGGGGACCTATCCGTTGAGGACGACGATGAGCATACGTGATCGCCCACGCGCAGACCAAAACGCCTCAGACGATGCTCTCCGGGGACCGTGCCCACGCCAGGAGCCGCTCCAGCGGCCACGTGTTGACGACCCGCTCGGGGGGCACACCGTGGCGCACCGCCCGCTCGCAGCCGTAGTCGAGGAAGTCCAGCTGACCGGGGGCGTGGGCGTCGGTCGAGATCGCGAAGACGCAGCCCGTGTCGACCGCGAGGTCGAGCAGCTCGCCGGGCGGGTCCTGCCGCTCGGGGCGGGAGTTGATCTCCACCGCGGTGCCGGTCTGTGCGCACGCCTCGAAGACCGCGGCGGCGTCGAAGTCGCTGGGCGGGCGCATGCGGGAGCCGCTGCGGCCGCCCTTGTCGCCGCGCCGGGGCATGACCCGCCGGCCGGTGCAGTGGCCCAGGACGCTGGTGAGCGGGTTGCGGACCGCGGCCAGCATGCGCCGGGTCATCGCGGCCTTCTCCATGGTGAGCTTGGAGTGCACCGAGGCGACCCGGACGTCCAGCCGGGCCAGCAGGTCCTCCTCCTGGTCCAGCGCGCCGTCGTCGAGGATGTCGACCTCGATCGCCTTGAGCAGGGTGAAGCCGGGGGCGGTGTGGGCGTTGACGGCCTCCACGACCTCCAGCTGGCGCCGCAGCCGGGACGCGGTGAGGCCGTTGGCCACGGTGAGCCGGGGCGAGTGGTCGGTGAGCGCGAGGTAGTCGTGCCCGAGCTCGATGGCGCTGGCGACCATCTCCTCCATGGGGCTGCCGCCGTCGGACCAGTCGGAGTGGCTGTGCAGGTCGCCGCGCAGCTGCTCCCGCATCGCCCCGCCGCCGTCGGCCAGAGGCTCGCCCGCAGCCTCCTCCAGGTCGGCGAGCTTGTCCGGGACCTGCCCCGCGACCACCGCCTCGATGACGGCCGAGGTGGAGGGGCCGATGCCGGGCAGGTCGCGCAGGGTGCCGGCAGCGGCCCGCCGCCGCACCTCCTCCTCGCCCAGCGGTAGGATGGTCGCCGCCGCCCTGCGGTAGGCCTCGACGCGCCGCGTCTCCTCCCGCGACCGCTCCAGGAGGAAGGCGATCCGGCGCAGCGCGTCGACCGGCTCCAGGCCCTGCTCGCCGCTCATGGTCGTGACTCTACGGCGGGACGAGGACATACGCTGCCGCCATGCCCACGATCCGCGCCGCGCACTTCGCCGACCTCGACAACCGCGTGCTGCACGACCTGCTCCGGCTGCGGGTCGACGTCTTCGTCGTCGAGCAGGACTGCGCCTACCCCGAGATCGACGGACGCGACGTCGAGGAGGGCACCGAGCACCTGTGGATGGACCTCGACGGTCAGGTCGCCGCCACGGTGCGCGTCCTGCACGACCCCGACGGCACCCGGCACCTGGGTCGCGTCGCCACGCACCGGGACCACCGCGGCCAGGGGTATGCCGCGGCGCTGCTGCGGGAGGGGCTGGAGCGGCTCGGCCCGGGCCCGGTGCACCTCGGCGCCCAGGCCTACCTCGAGCAGTGGTACGCCCGTCTGGGCTTCCGCCGCAGCGGCGAGGACTACCTCGAGGACGGCATCCCGCACCTGCCGATGGTCAGGGACTGACTACCGCCGGGGCTGCTTGCGGAAGTCCTCGCCGAGGTACTCCAGGGCGAGCCGGGCATACACCTGCTGCTCGGTGACCGTCCGCTCGCCGCGGTGGTCGCGCCCGATGAAGCTCACCGCCCAGTGCATGAGCGTCGCGAGCTGGTTCTTGAAGCCGATGAGGTAGAAGAGGTGGACCGCGAGCCAGGCCACCCAGGCCGGGTAGCCGGTCATCTCGATCCGACCCCGCTTCATGACGGCGCGGAAGCGGGAGATGGTGGCCATCGAGCCCTTGTCGAAGTAGCGGAACTCCTGGCCGGTCTCCTCGCCGCGCAGCCGGCGCAGGATCTGGTCGGCCACGTGCCGGGCACCCTGGATCGCCCCCTGCGCCACGCCGGGGACGCCGTCGACGGCCGCCAGGTCGCCCACGACGAAGACCTCGGGGTGGCCGGGCAGGCTGAGGTCGGGAAGCACCTTGACGCGTCCCGACCGGTCCAGCTCGGCGCCCGCCTGCTCGGCCACCTTGCGGCCGAGGGGGTTGCCCTGCACGCCGGCGGCCCACACCTTGGTCTGGGCCTCGATCCGCTCCTGGCTGCCGTCCTCGGTCGACTCCAGGACCACGCCGCCCTCGTCGACGTCGACGACCTTGCTGCCCATCCGTACCTCGACGCCGAGCTCGGTGAGGCTCTTCTCGGTGCGGGCGCCCAGCTTCTCGCCGAAGGGGGTGAGGACCTGGTCCACGGCGTCGACGAGCAGGATGCGCGCCTTCGTGGGGTCGATGTGCCGGAACTCCTTGCGCAGCGTGCGCTTGCTCAGCTCGGCCAGCTGGCCGGCCATCTCCACGCCGGTCGGCCCGGCGCCGACGACGACGAAGGTGAGCAACCGGGCCACGTCGTCGGGGCGTCCGGCGGCGGCCGCGAGCTCGGCGAGCTCGAAGGCGCCGTAGATCCGGCCGCGCAGCTCCAGCGCGTCGTCGATGGACTTCATCCCCGGTGCGTACTCCGCGAAGTGCGGGCTGCCGAACCACGACTGGTTGGAGCCGGCGGCGAGGATGAGGCTGTCGTAGTCGTAGACCATGTCCTCCCCGGCCGTGCCGGCGGTGACCGTGCGCGCCTCCAGGTCGATGCTCGTCACGTCGCCGAGCATCACCGTGACGTTCTTCTGGTCGGCGAGGACGTCGCGCGTCGAGGGGGCGATGACGCCCTCGGACAGGATGCCGGTGGCGACCTGGTAGAGCAGCGGCTGGAAGAGGTGGTGCCCGGTGCGCGCGACCATGAGCACGGAGACGGCCGGGTCGTTGAGGGCCTTGGTGGCGAACAACCCGCCGAAGCCGGAGCCGATGACGAGGACGCGGTGCGGGGAGTCGGTGCGGGGCTGGACGGCGCTCATATACCTAGTCAACAGCACATCCGGGGTCGGGATTTCCGCTCCGGCCCCGCGGGAGCCCTACGACGACGAGACGTTGGTCACGATGGGAGACTGTCTCGATGAGCTCGCTCGAGACGCGACCGGACGAGGTGACCTGCGGGGAGCAGGCGGAGGCCGACGGCACGGTGACCGTGCTCGGGCCGCGGGAGGTCCCGCTCGGCGGTCCCCGCGCGATGACGGTGCGGCGCACCCTCCCGACCCGGCAGCGCACGATGATCGGTGCGTGGTGCTTCGTCGACCACTACGGCCCGGACGACGTCACCCGCACCGGCGGCATGGTCGTGCCGCCGCACCCGCACACGGCGCTGCAGACCGTGTCCTGGCTGTTCAGCGGCCTCATCGAGCATCGCGACTCCACCGGGGTGCGGGCGCTGGTGCGGCCCGGTGAGCTCAACCTCATGACCGCCGGCCACGGGGTGAGCCACTCCGAGGTCTCGGTCGGCGGCACCGACGGCGTGGCCCCGGTCCTGCACGGGGCGCAGCTGTGGGTCGCCCTGCCCACCGGACGCACCGAGGTCGAGCCCTCCTTCGAGCACTTCGTGCCGGAGCCGCTGGAGCACGGCGGTGCCAGGGTGAGCGTCTTCCTCGGCGACCTCGGGGTGGGGGAGCGGCGCAGCGCCTCGCCGGTCACCACGCATACCCCGCTCCTGGGCGCGGAGGTGGTGCTTCAGCCGGGCTCCCGGGTGCGCCTGGGGGTCGACGCCGGGCACGAGCACGGCGTGCTCGTCGACGAGGGTGAGGTCGAGGTGGCCGGGCAGGCGGTGCGGCGGGCCGAGCTCGCCTACCTCGCCCCCGGTCGCGAGGAGCTGGAGCTCGTCGCGGGCGGTGAGGGCGTGCGCGTGCTCCTGCTCGGGGGGCCGCCCTTCGGCGAGCAGATCGTCATGTGGTGGAACTTCATCGGCCGGTCGCACGAGGAGGTCGTCGCCGCCCGCGAGCAGTGGCAGACCGAGCTCGGGCACCGGGCCGACGGGCGGTTCGGGGCGGTCGACTACCCCGACGGGCCGTCGCTGCCGGCGCCCGCGCTGCCGCAGGTCCGGCTGCGGCCACGGGGCTGAGGCTGAGGTATGCCGGCCGAGGTCCTGCTGGTCGACCACCTCGACAGCTTCACCTACAACCTCGCCGACCTGCTCCACCGCGTCCTCGGCCGGCCCCCGGTGCTCTGGGGGCACGACCACCCGGCGGGCGCGCAGGACCTGCGCCGCTTCGCCGCGGTCGTTATCGGCCCGGGCCCCGGCCGCCCGCAGGTGGCGAGCGACCTGGGGCTCTCCGAGCTGGTGCTGCGGCAGAGCGAGGTGCCCGTGCTGGGGGTATGCCTCGGCCACCAGGGCCTCGCGCACGTCGCCGGCGAGGAGATCACCGAGATGGCGCTCACCCGGCACGGCATCGTCAGCCCGGTCGAGCACGACGGCACCGGGATCTTCGCGGGCGTCCCCTCGCCGGTCCGGGTCGTGCGCTACCACTCGCTGGAGGTGCGGGAACCGCTGCGCTCGCGGCTGCGGGTGAGCGCGCGGGCCGTGGACGACGGCTGCGTCATGGGCCTCGCCGACCCGGACCACGCGTTCTGGGGGGTGCAGTTCCACCCCGAGTCGGTGCTCTCCGAGCACGGGGACCGGATCGTCGAGAACTTCCTCGCGCTCGCCGGGGTGGAGAGGGGTCCGGAGTCGCCCTCGGCCGCGGTGGCGGTGGGCGACGCCATGACCCCGCAGCAGCACCGGGACGGTGGCCGGATGGTGCGGCTCCGGGCGGAGCGGGTCGACGCCGGTGACCCGGTGGACGTCCCGACGCTGCGGGACGCGCTCGTCGGTGACGCGCCGGCCTCGGTCTGGCTGGACTCCTCGGACGGCACCGGCTGGTCCCTGGTCGCCGACGGTCGGGGGCCGCTGGGCGGCGTGCTGAGCCACCGGGTCGGGCAGCGGCCGCCGCTGCTGGACCGGTTGGACGCCGAGCTGGACCGGTGGCAGCTCGACGACACCGACCACCCGATCCCGGCGCACCTGCCCTGGCGCCCCGGCCTCGTCGGCTACTGGGGCTACGAGCTCCAGGCCGAGACCGGTGGGTCGGCGGCGCACGTGTCGGCGACGGCAGCGGCAGCGTCGTGGCCGGACGCCTGGTTCATGCTCGTCGACCGCGGCGCGGTGGTCGACCACGTGACCGGTGAGGTCTGGGCGGTCTGGATCGAGGACGAGCAGGTCGCGCCGGAGCAGGAGCGCTGGCGCGGCGAGGTGGAGGCGGCCGTCCGGGCGGCCGAGGCGTCCACGGGTCCACGGTCGGTCCCGCCGCCGTCGGGCACCGATCAGGGCGGCGTCCGCTGGGTCGCCCGGGACGAGGAGGAGGCCTACCTCGAGAAGGTGCGGGCCGCCCAGGCGCAGATCGCCCGGGGCGAGTCCTACGAGGTCTGCCTGACGACGGCATACCGGGCGCACGCCCCGCACGTGGACGAGGCGCAGATCTACCGGGCGCTGCGCGAGGTGTCGCCGGTCCCGCACGGTGCGTGGCTGCGCACGCCGCACGGGAGCGTCCTCAGCGGCTCGCCGGAGCGTTTCGTGTCCGTCGCCGACGGGACGGTGGAGGCGCGCCCGATCAAGGGCACCCGTCCCCGGGGCGCGGACCCGCAGCAGGACGCCGACCTGGTTGCCGAGCTCGCCGCGTCGGTCAAGGACCGTGCCGAGAACCTCATGATCGTCGACCTGCTCCGCAACGACCTGCACCGGGTCTGCCGGTCCGGCAGCGTCCACGTGCCCGAGCTGTTCGCGGTCGAGACCTACGCGACGGTGCACCAGCTGGTGTCGACGATCCGCGGCGAGCTGGCGCCGGGCATGCGTGCCACGGACGTGCTGCGGGCCTGCTTCCCGGGCGGATCGATGACCGGCGCGCCCAAGGTGCGCACGATGGAGATCCTCGACCGGCTGGAGGGGCAGGCCCGCGGCGTCTACTCCGGCGCGCTCGGGTGGGTCGGGCTGGACGGGTCCATGGACACCTCGATCGTCATCCGCACCCTCACCCGGGACCCGGACGGGACGCTCGCCCTCGGGGTGGGCGGGGCGGTCACCGCGCTGTCGGACCCCGACGAGGAGTATGCCGAGGTCCGCACCAAGGCGCGGGCCGTGCTGGCGGCGGTGGAGCGGGCCGCGCTCAGTCCGGCTGGTCCGGGCCGATCAGCCACAGCTGCACCGGGAAGCGACCCGGCACGCCGTCCAGGGTGAGCAGCAGCCGGTCGTCCTCGTGGTGCCACCGGGCGAGGACGATCGCATGCTTGTTGTGCAGCGCCCGCAGCACCCGGCCCAGGTCCCCGGGCTCGGCGCCGCTCACGAGGAAGGTAGTGGAGTCGGCCAGCCGGAGCCGGCCGACCCCGGTCAGCGGACCCGGTGTGATGCCGCGCACGGGCACCCGCCGGGACACCAGCCCGGGCAGCTTGAGCTCGAGGTGCCGGGACGGGCGGGCCGGGGACGGGGGCTCGTCCGGAGGCCCCCACCACGGCGGATCGCCGCCGGGGTCGTCCGGAAAGGGGTCCCACGACATACGCCCAGTGTGCCCGACCTAGGGTGGGGTGTATGACGAATCAGCCATTTGTGACGCTCAACAACGACGTCCGGATCCCCCAGCTGGGCTTCGGGACCTTCCAGGTCGACGAGAAGGAGACCCAGCGGGTCGTGGAGGCCGCGCTGGAGGCGGGCTACCGCCACATCGACACCGCCGCCGGCTACTACAACGAGGCGGGTGTGGGTGCGGCGCTGCGCGCCAGCGGCCTGCCGCGCGAGGAGGTCTTCCTCACGACCAAGCTGCGCAACGGCGACCAGGGCCGGGACCGCGCCCGGGAGGCCTTCGAGGCCTCGCGCGAGGCCCTCGGCGTCGACGCGGTCGACCTCTACCTCATCCACTGGCCGGTGCCGAGCAAGGGCCTGGCGGGGGAGACCTGGGAGACCTTCCGGGAGCTCTACGAGGAGGGCGCCGTCCGCGCGATCGGTGTCTCCAACTTCCTCCCCGACCACCTCGCCCAGCTGCTCGCGGGAGCCGACGTGACCCCGGCGGTGAACCAGATCGAGGTGCACCCCTCCTTCCAGCAGCCGCAGACCCAGCAGGCCTCGCGCGAGGCGGGCCTGGCGGTCGAGGCCTACGCGCCGATCGGTCAGGGTGCCGACCTCGAGCTGGCCCCGGTGACCGAGGCGGCGGAGGCGCACGGCGTCAGCCCGGCCCAGGTCGTCATCCGCTGGCACCTGCAGGAGGGGCGCATCGTCATCCCGAAGTCGGCCACCCCCGAGCGCATCGTGTCCAACGCCGACGTCTTCGGCTTCGAGCTGGACGAGGCGCAGATGAGCGCGATCAGCGGCCTGGACACCCCCGAGCGGATGTTCCCCGACCCGCAGACCGCGGACTTCACGCAGTTCCGCAGCTGAGCGGCACACCGTCCCGGGCATGACAACGGCCCCGCCAGGTCACAGGGCCGGCGGGGCCGTCGCTCACCCGAGCAGGGGCAGGGTTGCCCGGGGAGTCCTCGAGCTCAGGCGGACTTGATCGCCGAGATCTCGAACTCAAGCGTAACCTTGTCCGCCACGAGAACGCCGCCGGTCTCCAGCGTGGCGTTCCAGGTGAGGCCGAAGTCCTTGCGGTTGACCACGGTCGAGCCCTCGAAGCCGATGCGCTGGTTGCCGAACGGGTCGGTCGCGGCGCCGGCGTACTCGAAGTCGACGGTGACCGGACGGGTGACGTCCTTGATCGTCAGGTCGCCGGTGACGCGCAGCGTCTCGGCGTCCACGGCGGAGACCTCGGTGGAGGCGAAGGTGATGGTCGGGTAGGTCTCGGCGTCGAAGAAGTCGGCCGACTTCAGGTGGCCGTCGCGGTCCGCCGAGCGGGTGTCGACCGAGGCCACCTGCATCGTGACCTGGACGCTCGCGTCCTGCAGGTCCGGGCCGGTGGTGGCCGTGCCCTCGACCTCGTTGAAGGCGCCGCGGACCTTGGTCACCATCGCGTGGCGGGTGGAGAAGCCGACGCGGCTGTGCGAGGCGTCGATGGCGTAGGTGCCGTCCAGGTCGGTGAGGGCGGTGGCGGTGGCGGTGGTCTCGCTCATGATGCGTTCCTCTCGGAGATGATTGACGTTTCAAGCATCATCGTAGATCTCCGTGACGTGTCATGCAACTGGTAGGATGAGGGTATGTCGTCCGCGCCGTCCGTCCCCTGGCTCGAGGAGTCCGAGATGGAGCTCTGGCGTGCCTGGCTGCGTGCGCAGACCGAACTGCCGGCCGCCATGGGCCGGGCCCTGCACGCCGACAGCGAGCTGTCGCTGCAGGACTTCGAGACGCTCGTGCGCCTCTCGGAGTCCGACGACGACCGGCTCCGGGTGTCGGCGCTCGCCGATGAGATGCACTGGGAGCGCTCCCGTCTCTCGCACCACCTCCGGCGGATGGGTGCGCGGGGCCTCGTGGAGAAGGTCGAGTGCGCCGAGGACGGGCGCGGGGCCTTCGTCGTCCTCACCCGGGCCGGTCGGGAGGCGCTGGAGGGGGCGGCGCCGGACCACGTGCGGACCGTGCGGCGGCTCTTCTTCGACGACATGGGGGAGCAGGAGCGCGAGGTCATCACCCGCTTCCTCCAGCGCGTGGTCTCGCGGACCTCCTAGCCCGTGATGGCGTGGCTGCGGCGACCCGATGTCGCCAGCGACCTGCTCCAGGTCGTCAAGAGCGTCGTCGCCGCCCTGGTGGCGTGGGTGCTGGCGGACCGCGTGCTCCAGCTGGAGCAGGCCTTCCTCGCTCCCTGGACCGCCCTGCTCACGGTGCACGCGACCGTCTACCGGACGGTGTCGCGCGGGGCCCAGGCGGTCCTGGCCACCACGGCCGGCGTCACGCTGGCCTTCGTGGCGGTGCTCCTGGGTGGGCGCGGCATCCTCACGCTCGGGATAGCCCTGCTCGTCGCCATGCTGTTCGCGCGGGTCGGCCTGCTGCGCGACGAGGGCGTCACCGTCGCCACGACGGTGCTCTTCGTCATCACCACCTCCTCCTCGACGGGGCCGGGCACGCTGCTGGACCGGCTGGGCGCCACGGGGATCGGCGTCGTGGTGGCGCTCGTGGTCAACGCGGCGCTGGCGGCGCCGCTGCGGGACGCGAGCGCCCGACGGCAGATCGCCGACGTCGACCGAGGTCTCGGGGACCTGCTCACCGACATGGCGGAGGGCATACGGGAGGGTGCGGACGACGAGCGCACGGGCGAGTGGGTGGAGCGGACCCGCGCTCTCGACAAGCGGCTGGAGAGCGCGTGGCGGCTGGTCTACGAGGCGGACGAGAGCAGGTGGGGCAACCCGCGGCAGCGGCGTCGTCGCGACGACCAGGAGCTGTCCCGGGTCCTCCGCCGGCTGGAGGAGGGGATCGCCCAGGTGCGGGGGATGGTGCGGCTGATCCACCAGTCCGCGGAGCAGGCGGAGGACTGGGACGCGATCTTCCGGGACACCTGGACCGACCTGCTGGCGGAGCTGGGGCGCCGGGTGGCGGACCCGGAGGGCGACGTCATCGCGCTGCGCGAGGACGTCGACGCGCTGGCCTCCCGTCTGTCCTCGGCGGACCTGGCCGACCAGCGGTGGCCGCTCTACGGCGCGCTCATCGAGATGAGCCGCGTGGTCATCGACATCGTGGACGACGTCGCGACCTCGCCCGCCGTGCGGGAGTGACCGCGCTCCGGATCTGGTGCTCGACCGCGTCCAGCCAGCGGGTGAGCGAGTCCCGCGCCTGCGGGGTGTCGGGGTAGCGCGCCCGCAGGTGCAGACCGTCGTCGGTGACGACGAACCACACCATGACACCGTCGGTCCGCATGGCCGCGGAGACGTACTGCGCACGGGTGGAGGGGTCGAGCCGGACCGGCAGCCGCCGGGTGTCCAGCCAGGACAGGGCGAACATGCCGGGACCCTCGGGCATACCGCCGTAGGGGGCCAGGATCGGGGCCAGGGGGTGGGACCCGAGCGTGGTCGCCTCGGCCACGGCCTCGCGTGCAGCCCCCGGGTCGGCGGTGCGGCACTCCAGCACCGCGTTGGTGATGAACCAGCCGACGGCGTCGTGCCAGCGCGGGTCGTGGCGGCTGTGGACGGGGAAGACGGCGCGCAGCGGTACCCCGGCCAGCTCCAGGCATACCTGCGTCAGGGCGGCCACCGCGACCGCGGTCGGCCGCGCGTCCTGCTCGCGTGCCGCGTTCTCGAAGGCGGTCCAGCCCGGGCCGTCGAGCAGGTCACGGACCTCGACGACCTCCTCGGGTCGGGGGTCCAGGTCGCCGAGGGGGAGGGGGAAGGTGGGCATGGAGCCGCCCCCGGCCGCGAGGATCTGCGACCAGCGATCGTGCACCTGCTGCGGGGCGGGAGGCGCGGTCTCGAGCTCGCGCGTATGCGCCGCGAACGCGGGAGCCTCGGTGCCGGGCAGGGTGTCGTCGAGGCCGGCGAGCAGGTCGCGGGCGAGCACGACGACGGACCACATGTCGACGTGGGCGTGGTCGGCCCCGACGAGCAGCACCGGGCGGTCGTCGCCGGTCGCGTCCGGCTCGTCGGGCCGGACGAGGCAGAGCTCGTGCGACGGCCGCGCGAACGGCTGGCACGCCGCGTCGAAGACGTCCCGGACGACGTCGCGGGTGGGTCTGCCGCCCGTCTCGTGCTCGCGCCAGGTGCCGGGGTGGAGGGCCGTCTCGTGCAGGGCGAGGAGGCCCGCGGGGGAGCGGGAGAAGGTGGTGCGCAGCGTGCCGTGGCGGGCGAGGACGGCGAGCCAGGCCTGCTCCACCTGAGCCGGGGTGGTGCCCGCCGGGAGCCGGAAGGAGATCGCCATCCACGAGCCCGGACGTGACCCGGCCTCGACGTGCCGGCGCTGGTCGAAGGAGATCGGCAGGCTCGCCCCGAGGGCACCCACCCGGGGTGAGTAGCTCTGGACGTGCCCGGGCGGCAGGACCATCATCCCCACGTTGGTCAGCCGCATGCGCTCGTACTCTAGGCGCATGCCGACATTCCGCGTGGGCGACGCCAGCCTGGACTTCGAGACCAGCGGTGAGGAGGGCCCAGTGGTCGTCCAGCTGCACGGGCTGACCTCCTCGCGCGACCGCGACGCGCACCTGGGGCTGGACCTGGCGCGGGCGCTGCGTGGGCACCGCGTCCTGAGGTACGACGCGCGCGGGCACGGGGGCTCGAGCGGGACGCCGCGACCCGAGCACTACCACTGGAGCCGGCTCGCCGAGGACCTCCTGGCGCTGCTGGACGAGGTGGCGCCGGGGGAGCAGGTGCACGGGATCGGACCGTCGATGGGGGCGGGGACGCTGCTCCACGCCGCCCTCGCCGACCTGGACCGCTTCGCGACCCTGTGCCTCGTGGTGCCGCCGACGGCGTGGTCGACCCGGCCCGCGCAGCGGGAGAGATACCTCGCCGACGCCGCGCTCATCGAGGCCGAGGGGGTGGGCGCCTTCGTCCACCAGGCGAGCACGGCGCCGGGGCCGCCGGCGCTCGCGGACGCGCCGGCGACCGAGCCGACGGTGGCCGAGGAGCTGCTGCCGACCATCCTGCGCGGGGCTGCGGCGACGGACCTGCCTGACCCGGAGCAGGTCGGCCGGATCCCGGTGCCGACCCTCGTGCTGGCCTGGGAGGACGACCCGTCGCACCCGGTCTCGACCGCCGTGGCGCTGGGGGAGCTGCTGCCGGTCAGCAGGGTGGTGGTAGCCCAGACGCCCTATGGGCTCATGGCCTGGCCCGGGCTGGTGGCCGAGCACGTCGCGGTGGGCGCGGGGCTGCGCCGAGGCTGAGCGGGCTCCTCCGCGGTGGGCCCCCCGGGGCTCGAACCCGGAACCTACGGATTAAAAGTCCGCAGCTCTGCCAATTGAGCTAGAGGCCCGGAGGTCGACGTCGTCCGTGGTGGTCGGCGTCGGCTCCGGCGTCCCAGGCTAACCGCTGTCCCGGCGGACGGTGCTCAGAAGGGTGGGGGCTCTCCGGGCGGGATGCGCCAGCCGGTGGTGCCGGGCTCGTCTGTGTCGCCGGGGTCCGGTTCGGGTTCGTCGGTGGTCGCCAGGCCGAGGACGGTTTCCGGGGTCGGGGTGTGGGGGTGGGCGCCGTCGCGGCGGCGACCGGAGTGGGTGCGGGTGACCCACATCCAGCCGGAGAGGGGGCCGCCGTGCTCGCCGGTGCCGGGGTGGTCGTCGGCGTCGGTGAGGAAGGCGCCGGGGCCGCGGTGCGCGAGGGCGGCGTAGAAGGCGCGGTTGAGCAGGTCGCGTCTGGCGTCCAGGTCCTCGCGCAGCGCTGGGTGCTCGTGGGTGCGGGCAGGGTCCAGCGGCACGGCGTGGTCGAGCGCCTCGGCCAGGTCGGGTGCTGCGCTGTACTGGCGGTAGTCGTGGACCCGGGTGGTCTCGGTCTGGCCGAGCAGCGTGGTCCAGGTGAGGTCGCGCAGGTCGTTGATCCGGGCGAGGGCCCGTCCGAGGGTCTTGAGCTGGTGGGGTGACTTGGCGAGGGCGACGAGGTTGGTCTCGGCCGTCGGGCCTCCGGGTCGCTCCGGTGCCCAGGGGGTGACGTGGTCGAGCTCGCACACGGTACCGGGTCGGCGGGTGCCGGGGGCCCGGGAGTAGACGTCGGCGGCCAGGACCTGTCGGCGCATGGCGGCGTCGGGGCGGTAGGCGGTGATGGACCGTTCGACGAGCCTTCCGTCGGCGGGGTCGGTCAGCAGCCGGGCCAGGGTGGTGCCGGGGGCCAGGGCGAGCTCGCGCAGGTGCCCGGGGGAGAGGAAGGTCGGGTGCCGCCCGAGCACCAGCCCCACGCCGCCCCCTCGCCCACGCGAAGCACGCTCACGACCATCACCGTTGTTGGGGTCGGCGAGGGCGGAGTCCTCCCCGAGGCCCAGGCCGTGGCCGTGCTCGGCGGAGGCAGAGTCCTCCCCGAGCCCGTGGCCGTGGTCGGTGGGGGCAGGGTCCTTCCCGTGGCCGTGGCCGTGCCCGGGACCGGCGACGGACGTCCCGGCGCAACGGGTGCACGCCGGTCGGCCGGTGAGCGCGTCCCAGGGGACGATGACCTGCAGCTCGATGGTCGGCATCCCGCTCACGACCCGGGCGATGCCCTCGAGATCGGGGGTCAACAGGTCGGCCCACCCCTCCGGAGGGCCGGCCACGTCGTTGCCGCAGGAGGGTGACCGGCCCAGGTCGCTCCCGACCGGCCCGTCTGGGCTCGCCTCGCTCCCGCCAGGTGCGTGCGGGCGCGGGTCGCTCCCGCCAGGTCGCTCCGGGCTCGGGTCGTTGCCGCCGGGCTCGTCCTGCGGCACGGGGAGTTGTCCGTGGACGAGCAGGGCCATGAGCACGTCGGAGCGCAGCTGGTCCAGGGTGCGCGGGTCGCCCTGCTTGCGCAGCAGGCGGGCGGCGCGCTCGACCCGGCTGTGCGCGGCGATGACCGAGATCGCGGGGCCGGTGGCCTCCAGGGTCGCGGTGCCGTCGTCGTGCACGGTGATCGTGGCCCGGCGGGCCCGGTAGGCCTTGCGCCGGCGTTCCCGCTCGGCCTGCGCGTCCTCACCCTCGGCCCGGGCGGCCTCCCGCGCCAGCGCCGTGGTGTAGTCGGCCTGGTGCCAGGGGCGCTCACGCAGGTCACCCTCGGGCGTCAGGCGCTCGGTGACGACCACGGCAGGGTCGGTCCCGAACAGGCCCTCGGCGACCAGGAGCGCCTTGTCGGCCTCGAGGGACCCGCAGCGCCGCCAGAAGGACCGCACCATCTCCCAGGTCACCTCCGCCCGGTCGAGTGCGCCGAGCACCAAGGTGCGCACCCCGTCCGGCGCGCAGGCCAGTCCCACGAGCTGGCGTGCCTCGGTGACGCCCATGCCGAGGCGGGCCTGCACCTCGGCGCAGGCGGCCCGCTTGGTCTCCGCCCGCCACTTCGTGCGCTGCCCCTGGCTCAGCTCCTCCACCGACGTGAACCCCTTCTGCGCCAGCACCGCCGCCCCGGTCACCGCGACGACCAGGCGGGCCGCCTCCACCAGCCGCGCGTCCAGCCCCGCCCGGGTCGCCGCCACGACACCGAGGGCCTCCAGCGCAGCATCCTCCGCGCACCCTTGCGGCTCGATTGCCGTGACCGCCATGACACTCACCTCCCCCGAGGAACCCTCCCACGCCCACCAAGGTGGTGGGCTGGTACGACCAGCATACTCGAACACCTGTACGAACACAAGAGCCGCGGCGATCTTTCTTGCGTGTGATGTCTCAGGGCATCGGTGGCAGTTCTGCACCAGGACTTTGGTGACGGTTGATGTGTCAGGACATCGGTGTCGTTCAGCCGTTCTTGGGTCGTGTGCCTGTGGGTCGGCCGGACGTACTCGATGCCGGCCCGGGCAGGCGTGACCGCGGTTCCGGTGCCGCCGCCGGGCCCTCGTCCACCGTGCGTCGCGGGATCGCGTAGAACGTCATGCGCGAGATGCCGTGCTCGAAGCAGAAGGTGCTCACCGCCCCGCGCGGCGCATCAGCCCGGTCCAGCAACACCACCCCGGGCCCAAGACCGCCCAGAAATGTCACCATCACACGACCCTGAACTTGTCACCCATGTCCTGACTCAGAACCGTCACCGATGTCCTGCGAGATGGCAGAGATCAACGATCCGCCGATCCTCAGAAGAGCTTCTTCCACCACTTCGGCTCGGTCTCGCCGGGGTCCAGCGAGAGGACGCGCACGCTGCTGACGGCGCCGTTGTGCACGATCGTGAGCCGCCACATACCCGGGTCCGAGACGCCCTCGTAGTCACCCTTGAGCTCGCTGAAGAGCGCGCTCCCGCCCGGCACGTCCACCCCGACGCCCCGCGGGACGATGACCTTGCAGCTGGAGAAGATGTCGTTGAGCCGCAGCTCCACGACGGGAGAGGTCACGACCGCCTCCCGCAGGTCCAGCACCGACTCGGAGAATCCACCGGAGAGCGTCAGGACCGCGGGCACCTGCCAGCGTCCGATCCGCTGCGTCGTGCTGAAGAAGGTCGTGATGCGCGCAGGGGTCGGCGTCGGCTCCCCGCTCCGGGCCGGCACCTCCGCGCGGCCGCCCGCACCCGCCTGCTCGGGTCGCCAGCCGGGCGAGTCCTCCGCCGCCGGCCCACCGATGATGGTCCTCGGCTGCTCGGTCTCGTCACCCGGCCCGGGCAGCGGGGGCTGCCCGCCCCGCGCGGACGGTCCGTTCTCCTCCGGCGTCCCAGTCATGACCCCAGGGTATGCCGTGGGCCGCGAGGGGCGGATCAGTCCCGGTGCAGCAGGCGCAGGTCCGCCCAGACCAGCCGGTGGTCGCTGGTGGGGAAGGGGTAGGTGCCCACGAGACGGAAGAGGGGGTCGTCCTCGGTCGGCCAGAAGACGCCGGCGTCGAGGATGGGCAGCGTCCGGCTCGGCAGCACGTAGTCCACCCGCAGGTTGCCCGGCTCCGGGGAGTCGGTGAAGTCCGCGGTGTCAAAGGCCGGGTCCGCGACGTGGTCCAGGTTGGCGCCACCCTGCAGCTCTGCCTGCTCCACGGCCCCCTCGCTGTCGGGCACCACCCTCGTCCGGACGTCGCGGCTGTCCAGGAGCTGGTTGATCGCGCCGTCCCGCGAGTCCCCGTCGACCGGGTCGGCGTTGTAGTCGCCGACGATGACGAAGCGCTCGAAGCGGCCCAGCCCGCCGGACCGGCCCTGGTCGTCGTAGATGTAGGAGGAGGCGCGCTTGCCCGCCACGTAGTCCGCCCAGAACCGGATCTCGTCGTGGTTGCGCCTGCCGTTGCGGTCCTCCTCGCCGTCGAAGGTCGGCGGCGTGGGGTGGGCCGCGAGCACGTGCAGGGTCCGGCCGCCCACCTCGACCGGCACGTCCCAGTGCGACTTGCTGGACAGGCGCAGGTCCTTGCGCTCCTTCGCGTCGTAGAAGCGCTTCGGGATGAGGTTGCCGGGCATGTCCTGCCAGCGGAACTGCCGGAAGGTGCGCACCTCGTCGGTGTCGATCGGGTAGCGCGAGTAGACGACCATGCCGTACTGGCCCGGGTAGAGCCCGAAGCCGTAGGCGTCGTCCGGCCCGCCGACCGTCCCGTCGTTGTTGAGGTCGTGGCCGCTCGGGACCCCGGTGTTGGACGGCGCGATATAGGCGTAGGGGTAGTCGACCGGCTCGGCTCCGCGCTGCCCGACCTCGAGGTAGTTCTCCCGGAAGAGATCCTCGTTGCCGGGGGCGTAGTCGAACTCGTTGACGAGGACGACGTCGGGCCGGGTGCGCTGGATCGTCTCGGCCACGTTGCGTGCCTGCTCGTCCTCGCCGTCGGAGAGGTCGCTCGTGAGCTCGCCCTCGGCCGACCGGTTCAGCGAGGCGTTGAAGGTCGCCACCCGGACGTCGCGGTCCAGACCGCCGCGGTCGCGACCGGACCGGTCCGGCGTGGCACCGGCGGGGGCGGCGAGGGTGCCGACGAGAGCGGTCGCCACCAGGGCGGAGAAGTATGCCGTGCGCGTCGTCATACCTTTCACCGTAGGGGTTGACCGGGTTTGTGCAAGAGTTCACCCATGAGCGAGAGCACCGCCACGGCGCGGCTCAGCGAGACCGAGCGCCGTCTCGTCGAGACCAACGGCATCGAGATCATCGACGAGACCGAGCGCACCGCACGACCGGCAGACCTGTTCTGGCCGTGGTTCGCCGCCAACGTCTCGGTCTTCGGCATCAGCTACGCCAGCTACGTCTTCGGCTTCGGGATCAACTTCACCCAGGCCCTGATCGTCACCGTCATCGGCGTCGTGGCCTCCTTCCTCGCCTGCGGCATCATCGCCATCGCCGGCAAGCGGGGCTCGGCGCCCACGATGGTGCTCTCCCGGGCCGCCTTCGGCGTCAAGGGCCAGAAGGTCCCCGGCGTCTTCTCCTGGCTGATCTCCATGGGCTGGGAGACCTTCCTCGCGATCATGGCGGTGCTCGCCACCGCGACCGTCTTCACCCAGCTCGGGTGGGGCGGCGGCACGACGACCAAGGTGCTCGCCTGCGCCGTCATCGCGGCCCTCATCGTGGCCGCCTCGGTCGCGGGCTACCACACGATCATGCGGCTGCAGTCGATCCTCACCTGGCTGACCGGCGCGGCGACCATCGCCTACATCCTCATGACCTTGGACCGGATCGACATGGCCGCGGTGACCTCCCGGGAGCCCGGCTCCGTCGAGTCCGTCATCGGCGCCCTGGTCCTGCTCATGACCGGCTTCGGCCTGGGCTGGATCAACATCGCGGCGGACTGGTCGCGCTACCAGCGGCGTGACGCCAGCGGCGGGGCGATCGTCCTGTGGAACACCCTCGGCGGTGCCCTGGCGCCGACCCTGCTCGTCCTCTACGGCCTCCTGCTCATCGGCTCCCAGCCCGAGCTCGAGGCGGGTATCGTCAACGACCCGATCGGCACCCTGGCCACGATCCTGCCGATCTGGTTCCTCGTGCCCTTCCTCCTGGCCGCGGTCCTCGCGCTGGTCAGCGGTGCCGTGCTCGGCATCTACTCCTCCGGCCTGACGCTGCTCTCCCTGGGCATCGACATCCCCCGCCCCGCGGCGGCCCTCGTCGACGGCACGATCCTCACCCTCGGCACCATCTGGGTCGTCTTCTTCGCCCAGAGCTTCCTCGCGCCCTTCCAGAGCTTCCTCATCACGCTCGGCGTCCCGATCGCGGCGTGGGCGGGCATCCTCATGGCGGACGTCGCGCTGCGCCGTCGCGACTACGACGAGCGCGCCCTCTTCGACCCGCGGGGCCGCTACGGCGACTGGAACTGGACCGCGATCGGCCTCATGGTCCTCGCCGCGCTCGTCGGGTGGGGCCTGGTCATCAACACCTTCGCCGACGCCGCCGCGTGGAACAACTGGCAGGGCTACCTGCTCAGTCCGCTCGGCCTGGGCGGCAAGGAGGGCACCTGGGCCTGGGCCAACCTCGGCGTCCTCGTCGCCCTCGCGATCGGCTTCGTCGGGTGGCTCACCCTGGGCCGCGCGATCGTGCGCCGGCAGGAGAACGACTGACCCTCGCCGCGGGTATGCCCGCCCCTCCGGCGCGGGTGCACAATGTCCCTCGTGCCTGCCGAGACCGTGATCCTCGGGCTGGTGGTCGTGGTCGCCCTGGCCTTCGACTTCACCAACGGCTTCCACGACACCGCCAACGCGATGGCCACCTCCATCGCGACGCAGGCCCTGCGCCCCCGGACGGCGGTGCTGCTGTCGGCGGTGCTCAACCTCGTCGGTGCGTTCCTGTCGATCGAGGTGGCCCTCACGGTCACCAACGCCGTCATCAACATCCAGGACTCCGACGGCTCGCCCCGACCTGAGCTCATCGGCGACGGGGGAGTGGCGCTGCTGCTCATCCTGCTCGCCGGGCTCGTGGGGGCGATCGTCTGGAACGTCCTCACCTGGCTCTTCGGGCTGCCCTCGTCCTCCTCGCACGCCCTCTTCGGCGGCCTCATCGGCGCCACCGTGGCCGGGCTCGGCTGGTCCGGGGTGAAGTGGGTCGGCGACGGCTCCACCCTGGACGGGGTGGTGGGCAAGGTGATCCTGCCCGCCGTCATGTCGCCGGCCATCGCCCTCGTGGTGGCGACGGTCGGCACCTGGCTGGTCTTCCGGGTCACCGAGGGGGTCGCGAAGAAGTACCGCGCGGCCGGCTTCCGATGGGGGCAGATCGGGTCCGCCTCCCTGGTGTCCCTGGCGCACGGCACCAACGACGCGCAGAAGACCATGGGCATCATCACGCTCGCGCTGCTCGCGACCGGGCACTGGACCGACACCGGCAGCGTGCCCTTCTGGGTCAAGGCCTCGTGCGCGCTCGCCATCGCCGTGGGCACCTACCTCGGGGGGTGGCGCATCATCCGCACCCTGGGGCAGGGGCTGGTGAAGATCTCCTCGCCGCAGGGGATGGCGGCCGAGTCGGCCTCCGCCGCGGTGATCCTGGCCGCCAGCCACCTCGGGTTCGCCATCTCCACGACGCACGTCGCGACCGGGTCGATCCTCGGCTCCGGGGTGGGCAAGCCCGGGGCGGAGGTGCGCTGGAGCGTGGCGGTCCGGATGGTGACGGCGTGGCTCATCACGCTGCCGATGGCGGGTATGGCGGGTGCCCTCACCTGGCTGCTCGGCCACCTGCTGGGTGGCGGTGCCCTCGCCGCCGCGGTGATGGTGCTGCTGCTGCTCCTCGCGGTCGGCGTGATGTACCGCCGCTCCCGGCAGGCGCCGGTGAACCCCGGCAACGTCAACGAGGAGTGGGCGCAGACCCGGAGCGGCACGGCGGGAGGGGGACGCTGATGGGCGATCTGCTCCTGCTCTGGCTCGCCGGTGGCGGGCAGCTGCTCGTGGCCGGTCTGCTCCTCGGCGCCGGCCTGCCGCTGGTCTTCGCCCTCGGCATACGCGCGCTGGCGCTCGCCGACGGCGGCGACGCGGAGACCGGCAGCCCCGCACCTCCCCGCCCCTGGGCGCGTCCCGTGGCCTGGCTCTGCTTCGCCGCCGTGGTGGCCGGGGTCCTCCTGGGTCTGGCGGTCATCGTGTCATCCGGCGCCGGCTACGAGCTGGTCCTCGACGGCGTCCTGCCGACGCTGCAGAAGGAGGGCTGAGGTGGAGCGGGCAGGTCTGCTGCAGAAGATCGTCGGCTGGCTGCGTGCCGGCTATCCCGAGGGTGTCCCCGACGGCGACTACGTGGCCCTGCTCGGTGTGCTGCGCCGCAAGCTCACCGAGGACGACATCGAGGCGATCGTCACCGAGCTCCTCGCCGACACCGACGGTGCCGTCACCCGGGAGCAGATCCGCGAGCTCGTCGAGGCGTATGCCCTGCAGCAGGCCAGCGACAAGGACGTCGCCCGGGTGAGCGCGCACCTGGCGGCGGGCGGCTGGCCGCTGGCCGACCCGGACGTACCCTAGCGCCATGAGCACCGCGTCCTGGCTCGTCGTCGTCGACGCCCAACGGATCTTCGCCGACCCGTCCTCGGAGTGGTGCGCACCGCGCTTCGCGCAGACCCTGGGGCCGATCCGGAAGCTCGTCGCCGACCACGACGACGGCGCCCGCGTGGTGCAGACCCGGTGGATCCCGCCGCACGTCAAGCACGGCTCCTGGGTGCCCTACTTCGAGCGCTTCCCCTTCGCCGACCGGGAGCAGTTCGACCCCCTCTTCGACCTCGTCGACGACATCGCGGACCTGTCGCTGCCCTACACCGTCTCCGAGCCGACCTTCGGCAAGTGGGGCGAGGGCCTGCGCGAGGTCGTGGGGGCCGACGCCCACCTCGTCCTGGCCGGGGTCGCCACCGACTGCTGCGTGCTGTCGACCGCCCTCGCCGCCGCCGACGCCGGGTGCACGGTCGAGGTCGTCGCCGCCGCCTGCGCCGGGTCCGGCGACGAGGCGCACGAGCGGGCCCTGGCCGCCATGGAGCTCTACGCCCCGCAGATCACCGTCCGCCGCTAGAACCGCTCACCCGCTGCCGGCAGCTGGCGGTGCAGCGCGAACGCACGCAGCGCCGAGGCGATGCCCACCAGCGCCGCCACGAGCACGGCGGGACCCTGCGCGTAGTCCACCTCCTGCAACGGGATCCCGCGGACCAGCCGGACGACCTGCCAGGCGGTCACGAGACCGACGAGGGTGGCGACGGCCCGCACGGCGGTCATCGCGGTGAGCCAGAGCCAGCGCACCGGCCCGGCCGCCCAGCCGCGGGGCATCCGCACGGCCACCGCCCGGCGGACCCCGGCCAGCGCCCACGCGAGCAGCCAGAGCGGCGTGAGCACCCCGATGCCGAGCAGGAGCGCGCCCCACCAGTGCTCGCGCGCCCCCTGCGCCCAGCCCTCCGGGAGCAGCTCGACGATCCCCTCGCTCCAGGGCGGGTAGGCCGCGAGCACGTCGTCGAGGGCGAGCACCGAGCCCAGCGCGAGCAGCGCGGGGATCAGCCAGAGCATCCCGCAGCCGGCGTTGCGCGACCGCTGCGCGGCAGCGGCGTCCTCGGCCGCCTCACGCTGCTGCCGGAGGTACTCGTAGTGGCCGCGGTCGGAGTGGAAGAACTCGGTCTCGTCGGGCGCCATGCCCGAGGATAGCGTCGGCGGACCCGGCTCGGGGGTCGTCGTTCAGTGGCGGTGCGCGAGCACGGCGAGCGTCGCCAGGCCGTAGGCCTCCTCGGCGTTGCGGTGCGTGAAGGTCTGCGGCGCGCCCTCGACGAGCGCGACGACGGCATACACGTCGTCCGGCTCGGTGCCGCGCTTGCCGAGCCCGACGAAGTCGTGCCCGAGCACCGCCCGCAGCTGGTCCTCCCGGGGCAGCCACACGGTGTCGTCCAGCGCGACCGAGTCCAGCGCCCACTCGGCGACCCCGTTGAAGCCGATCACCGAGCCGCCCACGAACTCGTGGACCTCGACCGTCATGTCGGCGAGATAGAAGACGTCGTGCGTCATCCCGGGACGGTCCACGACGAAGCGGTCCCCGGCCAGCGGCGACCAGATGAGACCGGCGTCGTGGAGCTGGTTGGCGAGGTCGACGCTGAGCATGCGCCCATCGTGCCTCTCCGGGTCATCACTCACAATGGGAGGCGATGCCCACCGACCAGACCCTCACCGCACGGCTGCCGCAGGACGGGACGGCCCTCGACCCCGACACGCTCTTCACCGCCTTCGCGACGTGGGCGCAGGAGCGGGGCACCGAGCTCTACCCGCACCAGGAGGAGGCGCTGCTGCACCTGCTCGAGGGCAGCAACGTCGTGCTCGCCACCCCGACCGGCAGCGGCAAGTCGTTGGTCGCGACGGCCGCCTGCTTCCTCGCGCTGGCGCGCGACGAGGTCGCCTTCCTCACCGCGCCGATCAAGGCCCTGGTCAGCGAGAAGTTCTTCGACGCCTGCCGGATCTTCGGCGCGGAGAACGTCGGGATGCTCACCGGGGACGCCGCGGTCAACGCCGACGCACCGATCGTCGTGTGCACCGCCGAGGTCCTCGCCAACATCGCCCTGCGCGAGGGCGAGGGCGCGGACATCGGGGTCGTCGTCATGGACGAGTTCCACTTTTACGGGGACGGGCAGCGCGGCTGGGCCTGGCAGGTCCCGCTGCTCACCCTGCCGCAGGCGCAGTTCGTGCTCATGTCCGCCACCCTGGGCGACACGACCCGCTTCCGCGAGGACCTCACCCGGCGCACCGGGCGACCCACGGCCCTCGTCGCGGGAGCCGAGCGCCCGGTACCGCTGCACTTCGCCCCCGAGCTGGCCATGACCCCGGTCCCGGAGACCATCCAGACGCTGCTCGAGGAGCGTCAGGCGCCCGTCTACGTCGTGCACTTCACCCAGCGGGAGGCCCTGGAGCGGGCACAGTCGCTGCTGTCGGTCCCGCTCGTCGACGCCGCGGAGAAGGAGGCGATCCGCACCCGCATCGGGGCGTTCCGCTTCACCGCGGGCTTCGGTCGCACCCTGTCGCAGCTGGTCCGGCACGGGATCGGCGTGCACCACGCGGGCATGCTGCCCCGCTACCGCCGGCTGGTCGAGCAGCTCGCGCAGGACGGCCTGCTCAAGGTCATCTGCGGCACCGACACCCTGGGCGTCGGCATCAACGTGCCCATCCGCACGGTGCTCTTCACCGGGCTGGCGAAGTTCGACGGGACCCGGCAGCGGGTGCTGCGGGCGCGCGAGTTCCACCAGATCGCCGGCCGGGCCGGCCGAGCGGGTTTCGACACCTCCGGGTATGTCGTGGTCCAGGCCCCGGAGCACGCCATCGAGAACGCCCGGGCCCTGGCCAAGGCGGGCGACGACCCCAAGAAGCAGAAGAAGGTCCAGAAGAAGAAGCCGCCCGAGGGCTCGGTGTCCTGGAGCGAGCAGACCTACACCAAGCTCGTGGGGGCCGAGCCCGAGGCGCTGCAGTCGAAGATGAAGGTCGACCACGCGGTCATCCTCAACACCGTCGCCCGCCGCGGGGACCCGGTCGGCCACCTGTCCCGACTGCTGCGGGACAACCACGAGACGCCGGCCGCGCAGAACCGCCTCGCCCGCCGGGCCGTCGCCCTGGGCCGCTCGCTGCTGGACACCGACGTGCTGGTCCGGACCGACCCGGCCGAGCGCGAGGGGCGCAGCATCGACCTGGCGCCGGGGGTGGCGGAGAACTTCGCGCTCAACCAGCCCCTCGCACCCTTCGCCCTCGCCGCGCTCGAGCTCTTCGACCGGGAGGCGCCCGCATACCCGCTCGACGTCGTCTCGGTGGTGGAGTCGGTCCTGGACGACCCGATGCCGATCCTGCTGGCGCAGCGCTACCGCGCGCGGGGCGAGGCGGTCGCGCAGATGAAGGCCGACGGCGTGGACTACGACGAGCGGATGGCGCTGCTCGAGGACGTGACGTGGCCCCGGCCGCTGGCCGAGCTGCTGGAGGGCACCCTGGCGATCTACCGCCAGTCCCACCCCTGGGTGCGCGAGGACGCGCTCTCCCCGAAGGCGGTCGTGCGCGACATGTGGGAGCGCGCGATGAGCTTCACCGAGTTCGTCGGCTACTACCAGCTGGCGCGCTCGGAGGGAGTGGTGCTGCGCTACCTCACCGACGCCTACCGCACGCTGCGCCAGACGGTCCCGGAGTCGGCCTACACCGAGGGGCTGCACGACCTCGTCCACTGGCTGGGGGAGACCATCCGGCAGACCGACTCCTCGCTGCTGGAGGAGTGGGAGGCGCTCACCGACCCCGAGCGCGTCGCGGAGGCCGCGGCCCGGGAGGCCGCCGGCGCCCCCGCGACACCGGCCCGGCCGATCACCGGCAACGAGCGCGCCTTCCGGGTGATGATCCGCAACGCCATGTGGCGCAGGGTCGAGCTGGTCGCGGACGACGCCTGGGAGGCGCTGGGCGACCTGGAGGCCCAGGTCGCGGCGCTGCCCGAGGAGGCGATCGAGCCGCTCATGGGCCGGGAGGACTGGGACGAGGCGGTCGGCGGCTACTACGACGAGCACGACCAGGTCGTCCTCGACGCCGACGCCCGCGGGCCGCAGCACCTGCGGGTCGCCCCGGTCCCCGCGGCGCAGGCCCAGGTCTCCGGCGGTCGCGCCCGTCGCGTCTGGCAGGTCGCCCAGACCGTCAGCGACCCCGACGGCGACCTGGACTGGGTGATCGAGGCCGAGTGCGACCTGGACGCCTCGGACGAGGCGGGCGAGCCGGTGCTGCTGGCAACGGCCTTCCGCCGGCTCTGACGGGGACGCCGCTCAGCCGCCCGGCGCCTCCTCGCCGTCCGCGTCGAGCCCGAGGACGGCGCGCAGCGCCGGGACGCTCTCGACCGTGCCCCGGCGCTCCCGCGGCGGCCGGTCCAGCGGCGCCCAGTAGCGCAGGTGGTCGTGCATCGGGAGCAGCCGGTGCCACCGGTGCCGGTGCCGCCCGGAGTGGTGCACGGCGAGGTCGCGGATCCCGGTCCCGAAGGTCCCGCGAAGGGGACCGGCGACGGGGTCGCCGAAGAGCCACCCGCGGCGGGGGAAGTAGAGATTGGTCCAGCGGGTCGGCCCGAAGGATGCCCCGTGGTTGCCGACCAGCGCCGTGCGCTCCAGCTCGCCCTTGCGCAGCACCGTCGGGTAGAACGCGCCGGACCGGTCGTCCGCCTCGGCGGTCGGGGCCAGGGACGGCATCGGCGGGCACATCGGCAGCTCCAGGTCGTCCTGGCGGCGCTGCAGCGAGGAGGCGCGGGTGTCGAGCAGCAGCCGGCCGTGCGCCAGCGGCGAGCCCAGGGTGACGAAGTCGGTGACCAGCCAGGGTACGCCCCGTTGCCGGCACTCGCGCCACAGCCGCCGCTGGACGTGCTGGTAGACCTCCACCTCGCCCCGCTCCAGCCCGAGGGGGTTGCTGTAGTCGTGGACCAGGCGCTCCGCCTCGGGCTGCGGGCCGGCCTTCTCGAAGGTGGGGTGCCGTGCCTCGTCCCAGTAGAGCCGGAGGATGTCGTAGCCGATGACCGAGCCGAGCGAGTGGCCCACGACCACCACCTCGTCGTAGACCTCGGTGGCGTGCAGCCGCCGCATGAGCTCCAGCCCCTCGACGCGGATGGCGGTCCGGGCGCGCACCCCGGCCGGGTCCGGGGTGAGGTAGCGCTCGGCGTCGGCGAGCCGCCGGGTGAGCACCTGGCGCAGCCCGGACTGGAGCAGGGCGAAGGCCAGCGCGATCCAGAAGGGCGGCTCGGTCAGCCAGGCGCGCACCCCGTCGCGCATGACCATGACCACCGCGATCGCGGCTGCGGCGGCGAGGGTCAGGACGAGCAGCACGGTGAGCAGGTTGAGGACCGGCGCCGAGGGACTCCCGGACCAGGCCGAGCGGCGGCGCAGCAGCCGGGCCATCCAGCCCAGCACCTGGGGGACGGTGGACGACGGCGCGTGGTGGGCCCAGTAGAGCTCGTAGAGGTCGGTCGGCACCGAGCGACCGCGCCCGGAACGGCCGTAGACCGACATCCGGCGCAGCTCGAGGTTGTCGCTCACCCGGTCCGGCTTGCTCCAGGCGTCCTCCCCGAGCCCCAGGCCGTCCACGAAGCCGCGCAGCGTGCCGGTCGGCTCCTGCTCGCCGATCCCGTGGATGAGCACCACCGCGCGCCGCACCCGGCCGTCGCCCTCGCCGGCGACCGGCCGGGGCGGCTCCGTCGGAGGCGTGCCCCAGCTGCTCATGCCGTCATCCTGGCAGCCGCCACCGACACTGGTGGCCGGGTCAGGCGTCCAGGACCCCGCCGAGGTAGTCCAGCAACGGTGCCCGGACCGGCATGAGGTAGGCGTGGTGGCCGCGCTCGCGGGCGAAGTCGACGACGCGGCGGGCGAAGTCGCGCTGCCAGGGCATACCCGAGTCGAAGCCGTCGGGGAAGACGACCCGGTTGCGCCGCCGCCAGTAGCCCATCGCGCCGCTCGTGGTCACCGACGTCGCACCCCACCAGACCGGCACGTCGCGGGGCAGGACCGCGGCCCAGGCGGACATGAGGTGGGTGTCGAAGAACGGCTGGGTGAAGACGCCGCTCGCCCCGGCCGCCAGCTTGCGGTCGAGGTAGCGCATCTCGGTGGTCATCGCCTGGCGGTAGGGGTCGAGGCCGGCGTAGATCGTCACCTCGGGCAGCTCGGCGCGCACCCGGCGGATGACGTCGACCGCGTCGACCGGGTAGGTCGAGGAGTGGAAGTAGTCGGCGTCGTCGCCGGAGACGACGAGCAGCTCGCCGGTGCGCCGTGCCTCCTGCGCCATCGGCAGCGGTGCGTCCGGGTCGACGTCGGCGGCCCGGATGTGCGGGATCGTGCGGTATGCCGCGCCGTCCTGCCGGGTGGTCGATTCGCGGGCGACCTCGGTCGCCTGCCAGCTGCGCAGGTCGAACTTCAGCAGGTCGGGGATGTTGATGGTGTCGACCACGGGCAGCCGCTCGGCGACCTGGGCCATCTCCGCACGCACCGACTCGGGGCTGCGGGGGACGAGCTCGACGGAGATGCGGGTCTGGGTGGTGGACATCGCCGCCCAGTTTCCCAGCAGGCCCCGCGGGTCGGGAAATCGCCGCCGGCACCGCACCACCTGCGGCGGGCTCCGGTCAGCTCCGCAGCAGGTCCAGCGCCTCTCGATCTTGGTCTCGAGGCTCCCGACCGTGGTCTCGACCCCGGTCAGCCGGGCCTCCACAGCATCCATCCTGGTGCCGAGGTCGGCGATGTCCGCCGTGCCGAGGGGGGCCCGGACAGGCTCGGCAAAGATCTGTGGACAACGCCTCGCCGACAGACCGAGGGCCCCGCGGCAGGTGCGCCGCGGGGCCCTCGGGTCGGGGAGTGGGGGTCAGCCCTCCTCGGTGATCTCCGTCTCGAAGGCGTCCGGGTACTCCTCCAGGAAGGCGTCGATCGCCTCGGCCTCCTGGCCCTCGCCGTACTCGTTGACGACCATGTCCTCGAGGGCGCCGTACTGCTCGTCGTCCAGCTGGATGCCGGCGATGAGCTCGGCGGCCTCCGGGAACTCCTCGGAGAAGCCCTCGGTGCCGAGGAAGTGCAGAGCCTCGGCCTCGCCGAGCGCACCCTCGGGGTCCTCCAGCGTCTTCACGTCGAAGGCGCTGTTGGCCCAGAAGGGCTGCCACAGCGTGACGACGATGTCCTCCTGGTTGTCGATCGCCTCGCCGAGCTCGGTGAGCATCGCCGCGGTGGAGGAGGTGACCAGCTCGTAGTCGCCCTCCAGGTCGTAGGTCGGCATGACCGAGTCCTGGGTGGCGGCGGTGAGGCCCGCACCGGGTTCGATGCCGATGATCTGCCCGCCGAACATGTCGGCGTTGCCGGTGAGGTCGGCGATCGAGTCGATGTCGGTGTAGGTCGGCACCGCGAAGGTGAGCTTCGCGTTGTCGTAGTAGGCGCCGAGGTCCTCGATCCGGTCGCCGTACTCCTCCATGTACTGCGCGTGGGTGACCTCGGGCCACGCCGACGGGTACATGTCCACGTCGCCCTCGGCCAGGCCCGTGTAGAGCAGGGCGGCCTCGGTGAGCTCCTGCATCTCGACGTCGTAGCCCTGCTTGGTGAGCTGGTCCTCGAGCAGGTAGGCGGTGGACAGGCCGTCGGTCCAGGACGGGATGAAGCCGAGGGTGATGGTGCCCTCCGCGCCGCCGGCCTCCGAGCTGCCGCCGTCGCCGCCGGCCTCGGTGTCGCCGCCGGAGTCCCCGCCGCCGCAGGCGGCGAGGGTGAGGCTGGTGGCCAGGGCGGCCCCGGCCAGGGTCATGGTGCGGTTGCGTCGCAGTGTCATTACTGGTTGCTTCCCTTCTTCTGGTGCGACCGCCACGGGACGGTCCGTTCTGTGTGGTCTGGTGTCAGGCGCTGGGTGTCAGTCTCCGACCTGGGCGAGCCCGCGGCCCTTGTCGGCGCCGCCCTCGACCCGCTCCTCGGCCTCGCCCTGCGCCGCGTCGGAGCCGGAGTCGGAGTCCCCACCGACCCGTCGGCGCAGCGCGCTCAGGGCGGAGTGCGGGTAGTCGCCCGGGCGGCCCAGCGCGGCCGTGACCCGGTCGAGGTAGATGGCGATGATGACGACGGACAGGCCGGCCTCGATGCCCTGCGGCCCGTCGAGGGTGGAGATCGAGGCGACGACCTCCTTGCCGAGGCCGTCGGCGCCGGCGATGCCGGCGATGACCGCCATCGACAGCGACAGCATGATCACCTGGTTGACGCCGGCCATGATGGTCGGCATCGCCAGGGGGAGCTGGATCCCGCGCAGGATCTGGCTGGGGGTGGCACCGAAGGCCTGCCCGGCCTCGACGGTCTCCGCGTCCACGCCGCGGATCCCGAGTTCGGTGAGCCGCACGCCCGGCGGGAGGGCGAAGATGACCGTGGCGAAGATGCCGGGGACGACGCCGATGCCGAAGAAGACGACCGCGGGGATGAGGTAGACGAAGGCCGGCATCGTCTGCATGAAGTCGAGCACCGGCCGGACGATGGCGCTGACGCGGTCGTTCCGGGCGGAGAGTATACCGATCGGCACCGCGACCAGGATCGCCACGAGGGTCGCCATGAGGACCAGGGCGAGCGTCTGCATCGCCGTCACCCACTGGTCCATGGCGATGATGAGCAGGAAGGTGATGACCGTGCCGACCGCCAGCTCCCAGGAGCGCACGAGCAGCCCGACGAGCGCGAAGACGACGACGAGCACCAGGGCGGGGAGGAAGATGAGCACGTCGGTCACGGTGGTGACGAGCCAGTTGAGGACCGTGGCCAGGAAGTCCAGCAGCCACTCGAAGTTGTCGTTGATCCAGTCGAGCGTGTTGTCGCCCCACACGCCGATCTCGATGCGGGGGACGATCGAGTCGTTCTCGTTCATGCCGCACCTCCGGTCGGCTGCAGGTCACCGGTGGTGGCCTCGTCGGTCGTGCTCGTGGTGGCGGTCGCGCCCTCGCCGGAGCGGGTGTGCAGCGCCGCCAGCAGGTCGGTCCGCCTGATGGTGCCGACGGTCTGGCCCGAGGCGTCCTGCACCAGCAGCTGCTCGTGCTCGGTGGCCTCGGAGAAGAGGTCCGCCAGCGTGGCGTCCGCGGGCACGACGGCCCCCTCGGACGGGGCCGAGGCGCCGTCCACCGACGTCATGATGTCGGAGGCGGTGAGCACCCGGGAGCGGTCAACGTCCTGGACGAAGTCCGCGACGTAGCGGTTGACCGGGTCGTTGAGGATCTCCTGCGCGGTGCCGATCTGCTCGATCCGGCCGTCGCGCATCATGGCGATCCGGTCGCCGAGGCGCATGGCCTCGTTGAGGTCGTGGGTGATGAACAGGATGGTCTTGTCCAGCTCCTGCTGCAGCTCGATGAGCTGGTCCTGCATGTCGCGCCGGATCAGCGGGTCCAGGGCGCTGAAGGCCTCGTCCATGAGCATGATGTCGGTGCCCGAGGCCAGGGCGCGGGCCAGGCCCACGCGCTGGCGCATGCCGCCGGAGAGCTCACCGGGCATCGAGCCGCCCCAGCCACCCAGGCCGACCATCTCCAGCGCCCGGTCGGCGCGCTTCTCGCGCTCGGCGCGGTTCGTCCCGCTGACCTCGAGGGCATACGCGGCGTTCTCCCCGACCGTGCGGTGCGGGAGCAGCGCGAAGTGCTGGAAGACCATGCTGACCTTCTCGCGGCGCACGGCGCGCAGCTTGTCGCCGGTGAGCCGGGTGACGTCGTCGCCGTCGATGGAGACGCTGCCGCTCGTGGGCTCCAGGAGCCCGTTGACCATGCGGATGAGCGTGGACTTGCCGGACCCGGACAGGCCCATGACGACGAAGATCTCGCCGTCCTTGACGTCGAAGGAGGCGTCGATGACGGCCGGGGTCAGGTCCTGCTGGCGCAGGTCGGCGCGCGTCGCGCCCTTCTCGAGGGCGTCGACGCCGCGCTCGGGACGACGACCGAAGATCTTGTAGAGCTTCTCGGCAGAGATGGAGGCCACGGGACTCCTGTGGGGTGTCGGGATGTGCCGCAGAGCACACGTAACTTTTCGAAAGTAGCAGCGACACGCCGCGTGACGGGGGCTCAGGAGCCGCCCTCGCGGGCATCGTGACGCGACCGTTACGAAGGAAACGGTTGGGTCACGATCGCCGGCGCCAGGAATGCGACCCCGACGAATCGCGAATCCGCTGGTCAGCGCCTCGCGCTCAGGAGAGGATCGGGCCGAGCCAGCGCTGCGCGGTCTCCAGGTCCCAGCCCTTGCGGGCGGCGTAGTCCGCCACCTGGTCCTCGTCGATGGGCCCGACGGAGAAGTAGCGGGCCTCGGGGTGGCCCAGGATGATGCCCGACACCGCGCTGTTCGGGCTCATCGCGCCGTGCTCGGTGAGCGTCATCCCGGCGCTGCGCTCGGCGTCGAGCAGCTCCCACAGCGTGAACTTCTCGGTGTGGTCCGGCTGCGCCGGGTAGCCGGGAGCCGGGCGGATCCCGTCGTAGCGCTCCTTGATGAGGTCGGCGACCGGCAGGTCCTCCTCCGGCGCGTAGCCCCACAGCGTGGTGCGCACCTCCCGGTGCACCCACTCGGCGAAGGCCTCGGCCAGCCGGTCGGCCAGCACCTGCACCATGATCGCGCCGTAGTCGTCCTGCTCCTCCTCCCGCAGCCGCCGGGCGAGGGTCTCGGCGCCGTGGATCGACACGGCGAAGGCACCGACGTGGTCGTCGGCGGGCGCCACGAAGTCGGCGAGCGCGGCATACCCGCCCTGGGTGCGCTCGCGCTGCTGCCGGAGGGTATGCAGGGTCACCGGTGCGCCGTCGACGTCCAGCTCGATGTCGTCACCGTCGGCCGTGCGTCGCGCCGGCCACAGGCCGACCACGCCGCGGGGGGTGAAGAGGTCCTCCTCGAGGATGCGCTCCAGCCAGCGCTGCCCGTCCGCCCAGGTGGCCCGGGCCTGCTCCCCGACCTTGGGGTCCTCGAGGATGCGGGGGTAGGAGCCGCGCAGCTCCCAGGCGGTGAAGAAGGGGGTCCAGTCGACGATCTCGACCAGCTCGGCCACGCTCGGGCTCACCGTGCGGGTCCCCAGGAGCCGCGGCGTAGCCGCCACCGGCTCGCTCACCGCGCGGCTGTCGCCCCGCGCCTTGTCCAGGCTGACGAGGCGCACCTGCTTGCCGCCGTGCCGCTCGCGCAGCTCCTGGTAGGTCCCGGCGACCCGGTCGCGGAGCCGGTCCTGGTGGTGGATCGCGTCGGCGACGACGCCGACGGCCCGGGAGGCGTCGACGACGTGGACCACCGTGCCCTCGTAGGCCGGGTCGATCTTCACCGCGGTGTGGGCCGCCGAGGTGGTGGCACCCCCGATGAGCAGGGGCGTGGTGAGGGTCCGGCGCTGCATCTCGGCGGCGAGCGAGACCATCTCGTCCAGGCTCGGCGTGATGAGTCCCGAGACGCCGATGACCTCGGCCCCCACCTCGTCCGCGGTGGCGAGGATCTTCTCGGCCGGCACCATGACCCCGAGGTCGATGACCTCGTAGCCGTTGCAGCCCAGGACGACGCCCACGATGTTCTTGCCGATGTCGTGCACGTCGCCCTTGACCGTCGCCATGACCACCTTGCCCTTGCTGTGGCCGCCGGTCTCCGCGGCCGCGGCCTCGAGGTAGGGCGTGAGGTGCGCGACGGCCTTCTTCATGACGCGCGCCGACTTCACCACCTGGGGGAGGAACATCTTGCCGGCGCCGAAGAGGTCGCCGACGACGTCCATGCCCGCCATGAGCGGGCCCTCGATCACCGCCAGCGGCGACCCGAGCTCCTGGTAGGCCTCCTCGGCGTCCTCGACGGCATACGTGTCGATGCCCTGGACCAGTGCGTGCCGCAGCCGCTCGGCGACCGGCTCCTCGCGCCAGGCCAGCTTCGCGGCCGCCGCGGCGCTGCGCTCGCCGGGCGCCGCCCCCTCGCCCTGCGCCTTGATCCGCTCGGCCAGCTCGATGAGGCGCTCGGTCGCGTCCTCGCGCCGGGCCAGCACGACGTCCTCGACCGTGTCGCGCAGCTCGGGGTCGAGCTCGGCGTAGACGCCGAGCATGCCGGCGTTGACGATCCCCATGTCCAGCCCGGCCTCGATGGCGTGGAAGAGGAAGACCGCGTGCATCGCCTCGCGGACGGTGTTGTTGCCGCGGAAGGAGAAGGAGACGTTGGAGACGCCGCCCGAGACCAGCGCCCCCGGCAGGTTGGCCTTGATCCAGCGGGTCGCCTCGATGAAGTCCAGGGCATACCGGTCGTGCTCGCTCATGCCCGTCGCGACGGTGAGGATGTTGGGGTCGAAGATGACGTCGTGCGGCGGGAAGGGGTCCGGCAGCGCCTCGCTGCGCGTGGTGAGCAGCCGGTATGCCCGCTCGCACACCTCGATCCGGCGCTGGTAGGTGTCGGCCTGGCCGGTCTCGTCGAAGGCCATGACGACCGCCGCCGCGCCGTAGCGGCGCACGATCGCCGCCCGGCGCAGGAACTCCTCCTCGCCGTCCTTGAGCGAGAGGCTGTTGACGACGCCCTTGCCCTGGATGCAGCGCAGCCCGGCCTCGAGCACCTCCCAGCGGGAGGAGTCGATCATCACCGGCACCCGGGCGACGTCGGGCTCGCCGGCGAGCAGGTTGAGGAAGTGGGTCATCGTCTCCGGCCCGTCGAGCATGCCCTCGTCGACGTTGACGTCCACGATCTGGGCACCGGCCTCGACCTGCTGCCGGGCGATCGCGACGGCGGCGTCCCAGTCGCCCTCCTTGACGTGGCGGGCGAACTTCGGGGAACCGGTGATGTTGGTCCGCTCGCCGACGTTGACGAAGTTGACGTCCGGCGTGAGGGTGAACGCCTCCAGGCCCGAGGTCCGCAGGTATGCCGACGGCTGGGGAGCCTGCCGCGGCGCCACCCCGTCGACGGCCTCGGCGATGGCCCGGATGTGCTCGGGCGTCGTCCCGCAGCAGCCGCCGACGATGTTGATGAGCCCTTCGCGGGCCATGTCGCCGAGCACCTCCGCCATGTCCTCGGGGGTGTCGTCGTAGCCGCCGAAGGCGTTGGGCAGCCCGGCGTTGGGGTGGACCGAGGCCAGGGCGGTGCTCGCGGCGCCGAGCTCGCGCAGGTGCGGGCGCATCTCCTGGGCGCCGAGGGCGCAGTTGAGACCGACGGAGACCAGGTCGACGTGCTCGGTCGAGACCGCGAAGGCCTCCGGGGTCTGGCCGGACAGGGTCCGGCCCGAGGCGTCGGTGATCGTGCCGGACAGCATGATTGGGACCCGGGGCATACCGGCCGCCTGCCGGGTCGCGAGGACGTCGGCGACCGCGTGCAGCGCCGCCTTGGCGTTGAGGGTGTCGAAGACGGTCTCGACCATGAGCAGGTCGGCGCCGCCCTCGAGCAGCCCGTCGGCCTGCTCGGCGTAGGCCGCGCGCAGCTGCTCGTAGGTGATCGCGCGGAACTCGGGGCGCTCGACGTCGGGGGAGAGGGACGCGGTGCGGTTGGTGGGGCCGAGCGTCCCGACCACCCAGCGCGGCCGGCCGGACTCCGCCTCGACCTCGTCGGCGACCTGGCGGGCGACCTGCGCGGAGGCGACGTTCATCGCGTGCGCCAGGTGGCCGGCCTCGTAGTCGGCCTGGGCGATGGTGGTCGAGGTGAAGGTGTTGGTCGTGAGCAGGTCGGCGCCGGCGTCGAGGTAGGCGCGGTGCACCTGGGCCAGCACGTCCGGCCGGGTCAGCGCCAGGATGTCGAAGTTGCCCTTGAGCGTGACCTCGCGCAGCGCCTCCCACTGCTCGCCCTCGCCGTGGAAGTCCTCCTCGACCAGGCCCTCCTGCTGCAGCAGGGTGCCGTAGCCGCCGTCGAGCACGAGGATGCGCTCGCGGGCGAGGTCGCGCAGGTCGGGGCGGGAGGCAGACACCCTGAAGATTCTACGGTCACGGTGCGGCCGGTCGGCGCAGACCGTGCGGCCGGTCGGGCGGTGAGAGACTGGTGCGCGAGATGACAGCGCCCAGCACCCGTCCCCTGACCGCCACCTACCGCCTGCAGCTGCACGCCGGGTTCACCTGCGCCGACGCCGAGCAGGTCGTGCCCTACCTGCACGCGCTCGGGGTGAGCCACGTCTACCTCTCCCCGGTGCTCACCGCGGTCCCGGGCTCCGAGCACGGCTACGACGTGCTCGACCACACCCAGGTCAACCCCGAGATCGGCGGCCGCGAGGGCCTGGAGTCCCTGGCCCGGGCCTGCCACGACGTCGGGATCGGCGTCGTCGTCGACGTCGTGCCCAACCACATGGCCATGGTCGCGCCGCTGTGGTGCAACGCGCCGTTGTGGGAGGTGCTGCGCGACGGGCCGACCGCGTCGCGGGCCGCCTGGTTCGACGTCGACTGGGACCACCTGGGCGGGCGCTTCGGCCTGCCGGTCCTCGGCGAGGACCTCGACGCCGTGCTCGAGCAGGGCCAGATCACCCTCGGCACCGGCCGCGACGACGAGGGACCCGCCGCCGGTATGCCCGTCGCCCGCTACTACGAGCACGTGCTCCCGCTCGCGCCCGGCACCGAGACGATGCCCGCCGGGACCCCCCAGGAGCTGGCCGCCGTGCTCGACGCGCAGCGCTGGCTGCTCGCCTCCTGGCGGGACGCCGCCGACGTCCTCAACTACCGCCGCTTCTTCGAGGTGGACGGGCTCATCGGGGTCCGGGTCGAGGAGCCCGACATCTTCGCCGCCACCCACGAGCTGCTCCTCGAGCTGCACCGCAACGGGGTCGTCGACGGCTTCCGCATCGACCACCCGGACGGCCTGGCGGACCCCACGGCATACCTCCAGGAGCTCACCGACGCCGTGCGCCCGGGCACCCCGGTCTGGGTGGAGAAGATCCTCGAGGGCGACGAGCGCCTTCCCGCCGGCTGGGCGTGCTCCGGCACCACCGGCTACGACGCCAACGCCGCCCTCTCGGCGGCCCTGGTCGACCCCACCACCACCGAGGTCGTCAGCCGGGAGTGGGAGGCCACCGGCGGCGAGCCGGACGTCCACACCGAGATCGAGCGGTGCAAGCGGCTGGCGGCCACCGAGCTGCTGCGCCCCGAGGTGGCCCGGCTGCTGCGGCGCGCCGTCGAGGCGCTCCCCGCGCTCGACCCCGAGCGGCTGCGCGAGGCCCTGCTCGAGATGCTCGTCTCGGTCCACGTCTACCGCGCCTACGTCCGCCCCGGCGCGCCGCCGGACGAGCACGACGAGGCCATGGTCGCGCCCCTGTTCACCGGGCAGGAGCGAGCCCTCGCCGCCCGCCCGGACCTGCGCGAGGAGATCGACGCCCTGGTCACGGTGCTCGCCGACCCGCAGGGGTGCAGCACCGACCCGCTCGCCGCGACGGACCTGTGCGTCCGCTTCCAGCAGACCACCGGCCCGGTCATGGCCAAGGGCATCGAGGACACCGCCTTCTACCGCTGGCACCGGCTGGTCGCCCTCAACGAGGTCGGGGCCGACCCCGCCGTCGGCCTCGACGCCGCCCACGGCGTCGCGACGCTGCACGCCTGGGCCGAGCACCAGGCCGAGCACTGGCCGCAGGGCATGACCACCCTGTCGACGCACGACACCAAGCGCAGCGAGGACGTCCGGGCCCGCATCCTCGCGGTCTCGGGCGACGCCGACGGCTGGACCCGGATCTCGCAGGCCGCCCGGGCCGCCGCGGACCGGCACGGCGTCGACGGGCCGACCGCCCACCTCATCTGGCAGACCCTCGTCGGCGCCGGACGGGTCGACCACGAGCGGCTCTCCACCTACGTCACCAAGGCCCTGCGCGAGGCCAAGGAGCGCACCACCTGGACCGACCCGGACGAGGACTACGAGGCCCGGGTGCTCGCGCTCGCCGACGAGATGCTCGCGGGCGGGGAGGTTGGCGACGCCATCGCCGCGACCCTCGCGGACAACGTGCTGACCACCCGCACCCTCACCCTCGCGCAGAAGATCCTGCAGCTCACCCTGCCCGGGATCCCCGACACCTACCAGGGCTCCGGCGTCGTCGACCTGTCCCTCGTGGACCCGGACAACCGTCGCCCGGTGGACTACGACGAGCGCATCGCCCGGCTCGACCGGCTGGACGCCACCGGCTGGACCGGCGACCTCTCCGACGAGGTGCTCTGGGTCACCTCCCGGGTGCTGCGGCTGCGGGCGTGGCTGCCGCAGGCCTACGGCCCCGGCGCGGGCTACCGCCCCGTCGAGGCGGGCCCCCACGTCCTGGGCTTCCTGCGCGGCGACGTCGCCGCGACCCTCACCATCCGCGCGCCGCGCAGCCTCGGCGCCGAAGGTGGCCTCGGCGACACCCGCATACCCCTCCCGCCGGACCTGTGGGTCGACGCGCTCACCGGGGCCGAGCACCCCGTGGGCGAGGAGGGCGCGCTCGCGGCCGAGGTCTTCGCCGGCGGCCCGGTGGCGCTGCTCGTCCGCGCCGAGCACCTGCAGGAGGGAGCGCAGTGAGCGAGACCCACGAGTTCGGCCTGTGGGCACCCGACGCCGAGCGGGTCGACCTGCTGCTCGGTCCCCGTCCCGAGGACGCCACCTCCGTGCCCATGGAGGTGGGCGAGGACGGCTGGTGGCGGGCGGGCGCCGACCCCGAGCCGCACGAGGGCCGGTATGCCTTCTCCGTCGACGGCGGCATCGCCATCCCCGACCCGCGCTCGCGGCACCAGCCGGACGGCGTGCACGCGCCGAGCCGGCTGGTGGACACCGCCGGCTTCGCGTGGTCGGACGACGCCTGGGCAGGCGTGGAGCTGGAGCGGGCCGCGGTCTACGAGCTGCACGTCGGGACCTTCACCCCCGAGGGCACCTTCGAGGCCGCCGCCGGCCACCTCGACCACCTCGTCGACCTCGGCGTCACCGTCGTCGAGCTCATGCCGGTGGCCGCCTTCCCGGGCCGCCACGGCTGGGGCTACGACGGGGTGGCGCCGTATGCCGTGCACGACCCCTACGGCGGGCCGGAGGGCCTGGCCGCCTTCGTCGACGCGGCCCACGCCGCAGGGCTGGCCGTGTGGCTGGACGTCGTCTACAACCACCTCGGGCCGAGCGGCAACTACCTCTCCCAGGCGGGTCCCTACTTCACCGACCGGCACCACACGCCGTGGGGCGAGGCGGTCAACCTCGACGGACCGGGCAGCGACGAGGTGCGGGACTACCTGCTCGACAACACCGCGATGTGGCTCGAGGACTACCACCTCGACGGGCTCCGGCTCGACGCCGTCCACGCCCTGCACGACGAGCGCGCCGTGCACCTGCTCGAGGAGCTCGCCGAGCTGGCCGACCAGATCGGGGAGCGTACGGGCATACCCCGCTCGCTCGTCGCCGAGTCCGACCGCAACGACCCGGCCACGGTGTCGCGGCGGGGCCCCGGAGGCGCCGGCGGCCTCGGGCTGCACGGGCAGTGGGCCGACGACGTCCACCACGCCCTGCACGTGCTGCTCACCGGCGAGGCGCAGGGCTACTACGCCGACTTCGCCGATCCGGCCGCGATCCCCAAGGTGCTGGGCCGGACCCCGTTCTTCCACGACGGGACCTTTTCCACCTTCCGCGAGCGGGTGCACGGGCGCCCGGTCGACCTCGGGGTCACCGAGCCGTGGCGCTTCGTGGCCTCGCTGCAGACGCACGACCAGGTCGGCAACCGGGCGGTCGGTGACCGCGTGCACCACGGCATACCCCTGGGCCGGCACGCGATCGGGGCGGCGCTGCTGCTCACCGCCGCGTGGACGCCGATGCTCTTCATGGGCGAGGAGTGGTCCGCGGGGACCCCGTGGCAGTACTTCACCGACCACGAGGAGGAGTGGCTCGCGCAGTCGATCCGGGAGGGGCGGCAGGCCGAGTTCGCCGAGCACGGCTGGGCCGGGCAGGTCCCGGACCCCCAGGACGCCGGCACCGTCGAGGCCTCGACCCTGGACTGGTCCGAGCCGGGCCGCGAGCCGCACGCGCAGATGCTCGAGCTCTACCGCACCCTCCTGCGGTGGCGCGCCACGACGCCCGCCTCCGCGCGCGGCACCACCGCCACCGTGACCCGCGAGGCCGACGGGGCCGGGGGAGAGGTGCTCACCGTCGACCGTCCCGGCGTGCTCGTGCTGGCCCGGCTCGGGGGAGAGGGCGCCGTCCGCCGTGAGGTGCCGCAGGGCACGCACGTCCTCATCTCCCACCCGCCGCAGGAGCCGGTGGACGGCGCCGTGGAGCTGGGGCCGGACGGCGTGGTGGTGATGACCCGATGAGCGGCGAGCAGGGCCGGCGGCCCTTCCACCGCCCCACCCTGCGACCGCCGGACCGGCTGGAGGACGCCGCCGCCGGCCCGGACCCGCTGGAGGTGGCCGAGGCCGCCCACCGCAGCGCCGAGCTCGTCGTCGGTCGTGGGCGGGCCGAGTCGGCCGGCGACAGCGAGCTCACCTCGCGCCTCGTCGGGCTGGTGAGCGAGGTCGGTCTGGCCACGGTGGCCCAGCTCTGGTCGGACCGCCCGGCGCGGAGCCTGCCGGGCGCCCTGTGGCGGCTCTACCTGCTGCACGAGTGGGTGCTCCGGCAGCCGGAGGAGGTCGGGCGCCAGTTCGCCGCCGGCTCCGGCCACGCCGAGGTCTACCGCGCCATCGCCGGGGTGGCCGAGCCACCCGACCCGGACGGGCTGCGCCACCTCACCGAGCAGATCCTCGGCGGCGTCTTCACCGGGGACTTCGCGATCGCCCTGGAGCGCGCCAGCGCCTTCTGCCACGTCATGGCGGTCGGGCTCGTCGAGCCCGGCGGCGGGGACATCCCGGGCGAGCAGGTCACCCGGGCGGCGCGGCTGCGGGACACCGCGGACGACCTCACCGCCTGCGCCCGGCTGTGGCGCCTCGGCGACCTGCACTGACGGCCCCCGCCCAAAGTTGGGGAACATCTGCCAGGGGCGTACCGTTGTGCAGTGCGTGCCGGGCCGCGGCAGCCCCGGGCTCCAACACACGCCGCTTCGAGCGGCCACGCGCCGAGAGGCGCTCCCGGCCCGGCACGCACCACTTCCTACGCAGGACGATGCCGCTCGACGGCGACGACGCGGGCCTTCCTCCCGGCGCCGAGCATCGTGCACGCGAGCACCTCACCCTTGTCCATCGGCCGCCCGGCCAGCCGCTTCAGCATGCGCCGGTCGGAGGACTCCAGCGAGGCGTCGGCGCGGGCCAGCAGCATCCCGGCCAGGTCGGGCAGCAGCGGGCCGTGGGTGCACAGCGCCGTCCCGACGCCCTGCGCCATGACCCGCTCGACGTGCTTGGCCAGCGCGCCCGGGTGCGCCTCGAAGCCCTCCTCGGAGAGCCCCTTCTTGGTGGTCAGCGGTATGCCCTCGGCCGCCGCGAAGGGCTCGACCGTCTCCGTGCACCGCACCGACGGCGAGCTGAGGACCACCTCGGGGCCGTAGGCCGAGAGCAGGGCCTGGACCCGGCCGCGCGCCCGCTGGCGCCCCGGCCGGGTGAGGGGGCGGCGGGGGTCCGGGTCGTGCCACTCCGAGCGGGGGACCGCCAGGGCGTGCCGCACCACGAGGAGGGACCAGGTGGCCAGCCGGTCGGCGTCGTCGAGCGCGACGAGGGCGTCGAGCTGGTCCCGGTCGCGGGGGTAGCTGAGCCGCCGGCTCGCCTGCTTCGGGGAGAGCCAGGCCACCTCGTCGACCTCGTGGTCGAGGGCGCCCGCGCCGCCGCTGACCTCACCGGTCCAGTAGTGCACCAGCTTGTCCGGACCGCTCGTGAGGCGGTAGCGCGCCGGGGGCAGCGGCATACCCAGCCGGACCCGCAGCCCGGTCTCCTCCCAGGTCTCGCGCACCGCCGCAGAGGGGAAGTCCTCGCCCCGGTCCAGCTTGCCCTTGGGCCAGGACCAGTCGTCGTACTTCGGCCGGTGGACCAGCGCCACCTCCAGCTTGCCGTGGCGTCGGCGCACCGGCAGCACCCCACCGGCGCGCACGACCGGCGGACCGCCCCCGCTCATGCGTCCGCGTCTCCCGCGGCATACATGACGTCGATCGCGGACCGCTCGAAGCCGAGCCGGTGGTAGGTGGCGATCGCGGGGTCGTTGTCCCCGTCGACGTAGAGCGTGGCCGTCTCCACACCGCGGTTGCGCAGGTGCTGCAGGCCCAGCAGGGTCACCGCCGAGCCGAGGCCGCGGCCCTGGTAGTCGGGGTCGACCCCGACGACGTAGACCTCACCGGTGTCCGGGTGGTCGGTCTCCACCTTGGTCCAGTGGAAGGCGGCCAGCCGCGGCTCGCCCTCGGGGTCGACGTCGGTCGTGTCGACGACGACGAGGAAGCCGGAGGGGTCGAACCACGGCTCCTCCTGCCGGTCGTGCAGGTCCGCCAGCGTCATCCGGCCCTGCTCGGGGTGGTCGGCGAAGGCGCGGGCGTTCAGCGCGAGCCAGGGCTCGTCGTCGGCGCCGACGCGGTAGGTCCGGACCTCGAAGCCGTCCGGCAGCTCGACCTCGGCCGGCAGGTCCGACCACTCGCCGGCCAGCGGGCGGGACATCTGCCACAGCTCGCGCACGACGCGCAGCCCGCGCGAGCCGTAGAGGGTCCGCGCGTCCTGCAGGTCGCCGTGGCTCCACAGCCGGACCTGCGGCCAGCGGCGGAGCACGTGGTCGAGCAGGGTCCCGCCGAGCCCGCGACGCCGGTGCTCCGGGTCGACGACGATCTCGGCCGAGGGGGCGTCCGGGTCGCTGAGGTCGACGTGGCCGTAGCCCGCCACGCCGCCGTCGGTGCGCAGCACGAGGTGGGTGCCGGACTCGTGGCTGTCGGCCTGCTCCGGGAGCCGCCGCGCCTGGAGCACGGTCTGCTCCGAGAGGGGTCTGACCCCGTCGTGCCGGGCCGCGCGGACGGCCAGGGCGAGGACGTCCCCGGACACCTGGCCGGGCAGTGCAGGGAGCTCGTCGATGTCGGGCCGCGGTCCAGGCATGGGGGTCAGTCTGGCACGGAGCCCGGGCGCTCGGGTCCGCGCGCCCCGACGAAGCGGTAGCCCACCCCGCGGATCGTGCCGATGAGGGACTCGCGCTCCGGCCCGAGCTTGGCCCGCAGCCGCCGGATGTGCACGTCGACCGTCCGCGTCCCGCCGTAGTAGTCCCCGCCCCACACCTGCTGCAGCAGCGTGTCGCGGGTGACGACGCGGCCGGGGTGCTGCACGAGGTAGCGCAGCAGCTCGAACTCCTTGAAGGTGAGGTCCAGCGCCCGGCCACCGGCGCGCACCGTCCAGCTCGCCTCGTCGACGACGACGTCGGCGACCCGGATGGCCTCCGGCTCGTCCTCGGGGTCCGCCGCGCCGGCGCGCTCGGCGCCGGTGCTCCGCGGCCCGCGGCCCAGCGCGAGCCGCAGCCGGGCCGCGAGCTCGGCCGGGCCGGCGGTGGCGAGGACGAGGTCGTCGAGCGGCCACTGCTCGTCGAGGACCGCCAGCGCACCCTCGCCGACCACGGCGAGCACGGGCACCTGCAGGCCGAGGGCGGCGAGCGAGCGCAGCACCCCCCGGGCCTGGACGAGGTCGGCCGTGGCGTCGACGAGCACGAGGTCAGTCTCGCTGTCGCTGCGGGTCAGCAGCGCCCCGACGTCCATCCCGGACACCGAGACCCGGTGCGGCAGCAGCGGGAGCCCGGGCAGCACGAGGGCCGCCGACGCGTCGTCGGCGGGGCGGGGGGTCAGCAGGACCAGGTCGGCCACGCACCCAGGATAAGGAGCCTGCGCCTGCGGTCCCGACCGGTCCGGGTGGGGCAAGATGGAGGTATGCCCGTGCCCACCTCCGGCGAGCGCCCCGCGGACCGCCCGACCCGGGGCCTCGTGGGCTCGCTGGTGCTCGTGGTCGTGAGCGTCTCCGGGCTGCTGGCCCTGGCGGCGGTGGCCGCCCCGTGGCTGCTCGCCGTGGGCCTGGCCGCGTGCACCGTCGTCATCGCCTGGGGGTGGTCGGGGACCTTCGGGCTGCCCTCGCCCCGCGGCACGGTCGGGGTGCTGCTCGTGGGCGGGCTCGCGCTGGTGACCTCCGTCGGGGTCCGGGAGGAGGAGCCGTGGCTGGGGTGGGCACCGGCCGCGCTCGCGCTCGCGATGATCGCGGCCTTCGTGCACCAGCTGCTCCGCGTCGACGGGCGGCCGCGCGTCGTGCAGTCGATCAGCTCGGTCGTCCTCGGGCTCGCGCTCGTGGGCTGCGGGATCCTCATGGTGCCCGCGAGCCACACCGCCGAGGGCATCGCGCTGCTGCTGGGCGCGCTCGGCGCCGCGGGAGCGTCCTCGCTCAGCGACCTGCTGGGGCTGTGGGCGCCGCTGCGCGGCTGGGCGATGGCGCTGGCGATGCTCGCGGGAGGGGCGGCGGCGCTGGCCGTCGCCCTGGCGCTGCACGCCAGCCCGACGACCTGGCTCGTCGTGGGCGTGGCGGCCGGCGCGCTGAGCCACGCGCTGCGCAGCGTGCTCGTGGGGCTGCCGCCGCTGGCGCACGCCCGGCCCCGGCTCGTCGCCGGGGTGGTGTCCGTGCTCGTGGTCGGCGTGGTGCCCTACCTCGTGGGGCTGGCCTTCGTGCCGTCGGCCTTCCCCGGATGAGGCCTCAGACCCGCTTGAGCTCGGCGGACATGTAGGACTGCATCTCGTAGCCCTCGGCCGCCATGTCCATGACCCACATGAGGTTGCCGCCGACGTAGCCGTAGAGGCGCTGGGCCGCCGAGTAGTCGCGGGAGCGGGGGCTGCGCACGATGCTGTCCGTGGCGACCTCGACCTTGGCCTGCTCGGTCCGCCCGTAGTACATCTCGACGACGCCGGTGGGGTGGGCCAGGAGCAGCTCGACCTCGCCGTCGGGCTGCGGGCACCAGAAGCCGGTCTCGGTGGCGAAGAGCTCCTCCTTGCCACCCTGCTCGTCCAGCAGCCAGGTGCTCGAGGACCAGTGCAGGAAGGGGCGACCGTCGTGGGTCACCTCGACCTCCTGCCCGAAGTTGCGGGACTCCATCGTGGGGTAGCCGACGACGCCGGCGCCGGCCCAGGAGCCGAGCAGCCAGGCGAGCGGCGCGTTGTCGGGGTGCATGGTCGGGTCGAGTTCGATGGGCACCCGACCATCGTAGGGCCCGGGCGGGTCAGCCGCCGAAGCCGGAACGGGGCGACACCGGGTCGGTGTAGTCCTCCATGGTGTCGTTCCTCAGGTGCTCGGAGAGGTCCGCCATCTGGTCGTCGGCCATGACGACGATGGAGCCGGCCACCGGGTGGTTGGCGATGCCGGTCCACGGGGCGGTCTCGAAGTGGATGTCGTCACCGCGCACCCCGCGCATCTGGAAGCCCAGGTCGCGCATGTCGCCCACCTGCAGGTCGGCGTCCACGGTGAGGTTGGTCGTCGCCGCGTCGACGAAGCTCGCGAGCCGCGCCGGGTTGGTCAGCGTCTCCCGGGACAGCGCCTTGGTCATGATCCCCTGGATGAAGGCCTGCTGGCGCTGGCCGCGCGAGATGTCGCCCTGGGAGAGGGCATACCGCTCGCGGACGAACTCCAGCCCGGTCGCGCCGTCCATGTGCATGACGCCCTCGGGGAAGCCGGGCGAGGACTCGGCGACGTCGACGTCGACCCCGCCGATGGCGTCGGTCATGGCCTGGAAGCTCTGGAAGTTGACGACGACGACGTGGTCGATCGGCACGTCGACCAGCGGCTGCAGGGTCTGGACCAGCAGCGGCGCCCCGCCGTAGGAGTAGGCGGCGTTGATCTTGGAGGAGCCGCCGGTGCCCGCGATGGGGACGAAGAGGTCGCGCGGGAAGTGGATGAGGTCGACCCGGTCGCGCTCGTCGTTGATGTGCATGAGCACGATGACGTCGGAGCGGCCCCGCTCGACCGACAGGTCGCGGCTGTCCGAGCCGATGATGAGGAAGTTCTGCGCCTCCCCGGCCTCGGCCGGCCGCTCCGGCGTCTCCGCCTGGAACTCGCTCTCCCCGACCTCGATCGCCTGACCGTCCTCGCCGACGATCGGGGCGGCGCTCTCCTCCTCGGTCTCCACCGTGCCCTCGAGGTCCACCGACCCCTCCGGGTCCTCGGCGTCCGCCTCGCTGTCCTCGGGCTGCTCGGAGCCGAAGCGGTCCGGCGAGATCGTCACCGTCGAGTCGTCCTGCGCGTTGAGGTCCTCCCGCTCGATGTTGCCCTCGACCGTGCGCTGGAGGAAGAAGGCATACCCCCCGAGCGCGAGGACCCCGACGAGCGCCAGCACGCCGATGCCGGCGGCGAACAGGCGCAGCGGTCGCCGCCGTCGGCGGTCCGGGGTGCCTCCCCCGGGAGTGTGGTCATCCCTCATGGGGGAGGAGTCTACGACCGGTTCCTTCGGACTTCCTGGACCCGCGTACCGTGGAGGTGCTGGTCAGAGAGCAGGCACCGCGACGAGAGGGAGCCCCATGGACGTGCTGCTGGACCGCCCCGGGGCGGTGGACGGTCTCGGCGTCGACGCCGGGGTCGCGGCGCACTACGGCGACCCGCACCGGGAGCAGCGCCTGCTCGAGGAGGGGCTGGCCGTCGTCGACCTGTCGCACCGCGGCGTGGTCACGGTCTCCGGGCCGGACCGGCTCAGCTGGTTGCACTCGCTCACCAGCCAGCAGCTCACCGACCTGCCGCCGCGCACGTCCACCGAGACGCTCGTCCTGACGCCCAAGGGCCACGTCGAGCACGCCCTGCACGTCGTCGACGACGGCGGGACGACCTGGATCACCACCGAGCCCGGCGCCGCGCCCGCCGTGGCCGGCTGGCTGGACTCGATGCGCTTCATGCTCCGGGTCGAGGTCGAGGACGTCACCGCCCGGTATGCCGTGCTCGGCGAGCCGGTGGCGCGCGAGTCCGCCGAGGGAGAGCCGCTCGCCTGGGTCGACCCGTGGCCGGGCCCCGTGGGCGACACGTACTGCTACGGGCCGGAGGGCGATGACCACCCCGGCTCGGGGCGGGCCTGGCGCGAGCTCATCGTGCCGCGCGAGGAGCTCGCCGCCGCGGTCGGCGACCGGCCGCTCGCCGGCACCTGGGCCGCCGAGGCGCTGCGGGTCGCCGCCTGGCGCCCGCGGGCCGGCGTCGACACCGACCACCGCACGATCCCGCACGAGCTGGACTGGCTGCGCACCGCCGTGCACCTGCACAAGGGGTGCTACCGCGGGCAGGAGACGGTCGCCCGGGTGAAGAACCTCGGCCGCCCGCCCCGCCGGGTGGTCTTCCTCCACCTCGACGGCTCCGGGCACGTCATCCCCGAGGCCGGTGCCGAGCTGACCCCGCTCGAGGGCGGGCGCCCCGTCGGCCACCTCACCAGCGTCGCCCGGCACGCCGAGGACGGCCCGGTCGCCCTGGCCCTGGTCAAGCGCACCCTCGACCCCGGTCTGACCCTCCTCGCCGAGGGCACCGCCGCCGCGCAGACGGTGATCGTCCCGGCCGACGGTCCGAGGGCGCGCCGGCCCTGACAGGATCAGGCCCATGCCCACCCAGACCCATCAGACCTCCGGCTCGCCGCTGGCCACCGCTCCCGTCGTCGCGGAGGTGGTGCGCGGCGGCTTCGTGGAGTCGGTGCACCACGGCGTGGTCGCGCTGACCGCGGCCGACGGTGCCGTGCACCTGGCGGTCGGACCGGTCGACGCCCCGATCCTGCCGCGCTCCTCGCTCAAGCCCATGCAGGCGATCGCCATGCTGCGGGCCGGCGCGGACCTGCAGGACGAGCTGCTCGCCCTGGCCTGCGCCAGCCACTCCGGGGAGGAGCACCACCTCGAGGGCGCGCGCCGCATCCTCGCCTCGGTGGGGCTGGACGAGTCGGCGCTGCGCAACACCCCCGACCTCCCGCTCGACGAGGAGCAGCGGCGCGCCTGGATCCAGGAGGGCGCCCCGCCCACCTCCCTCGGGCAGAACTGCTCGGGCAAGCACGCCGGCATGCTCGCGGCGTGCGTCGCCGCGGGGTGGGACACCGCCACCTACCTCGACCCGGAGCACCCGCTGCAGCGCCTCGTGGTCGAGGTCATCGAAGAGTTCACCGGAGAGCAGGTCGAGGTCGCGACCGTCGACGGGTGCGGGGCACCGGCGCTCGGGGTCTCCTCGGCCGGGCTGGCCCGCGCCTTCGGCCGGATCGCGGCCGCCGGGCCGGAGACCGAGGCGGGCCGGGTGGCCGCGGCGATCCGGGCCTACCCGGAGCATCTCGGCGGCACCGGCCGCGACGTCACCGAGCTCGTCCGCGCGGTGCCCGGGCTCATCGCCAAGGACGGCGCCGAGTCGGTGTATGCCGTCGGCCTGCCGGACGGGCGCGGCCTGTCGGTGAAGATCACCGACGGCGGCGAGCGGGCGAGGGTGGTCGTGGCCACCGCGGTGCTGCGCCGGGCCGGCGCGGCGGAGCTGGGGCCGCAGGCCGGGTCGACGATGGACGCGCTCGACGCCCGGGCGGTCGTGCGGGGGCACGGCGAGCCGGTGGGCGGGGTGCGCGCGGTGCTCCCCGACGGGGCCTGAGGTGCGGGCCGTCCTGCAGCGGGTGAGCCGCGCCGCCGTCCGCGTCGAGGGCGAGGTCGTGGGCGAGATCGACCGTCCTGGTCTGCTCGCCCTCGTGGCCGCCACCCACGACGACGGGCCGGCCGACGTCGCGACGGTGGCCCGCAAGATCGCCGAGCTGCGCATCCTGCGCGAGGAGCGCTCGGTCGAGGACAGCGGCGGTGCCGTGCTCGTCGTCAGCCAGTTCACGCTCTACGGCAGCACCCGCAAGGGGCGGCGCCCCTCGTGGGGCGACGCCGCGCCCGGCCCGGTGGCCGAGCCGCTCGTGGACGCCGTCGTCGCCGCGCTGCGGGAGCGGGGGATCGAGGTCGCGACCGGGCGCTTCGGCGCGATGATGGAGGTCGAGCTGGTGAACGACGGCCCGGTCACGGTGATCGTCGACACCTGAGCGCCGCCCCGTCTGGGTGCTGCGTCCAGGGACGGGGACTAGTCTGGGCGCATGGGTCTCATCTACCAGGCGCAGAACACGGTCGAGCTCGTGCTGAGCCTCGGGCTCTTCGCGATGATGATCTGGGCGCTGGTCGACTGCCTGCGGACCCGCCAGGACGCCTTCGCCGCCGCGGGCAAGCGCACCAAGACCTTCTGGTCGCTCATCACCGGCGGGGCCGCGCTGCTCGGCTTCATCTCGATCGGCAACGTCCTGTCGATCTTCACGGTCATCTCGGTCGTCGCGGCCGGTGTCTACCTCGCCGACGTCCGTCCCGCGGTGAAGACGGTGCAGGGCCGTGGCGGCTCCAACAACCACATGGGTCCCTACGGCCCCTGGTGACCGGGCATACCTCCCGTCCGCTCCCGCCTCGCCCTCGGCCGACCGGACAGACCTTCTGTCCGGTGCCGACGCGGACACAAGGGGTGTCCGGTCCGGGGTGAGGGGCTGGTCAGCTGATCAGCCCGGCGCGACGGCGGCCCAGTCGACGGTGAGCTCGCCGAGGCGCCAGCGTGCCGCCCCGCCGCGCACCGGCCACCCCTCCTCACGCAGCGACCGTGCCGTCGCGACGAAGCGCTGACGCGCCCCGAAGCTCGCCAGCGGTGCCGCGCGCTCCCACGCCCGGTCCAGCGCGGTGAGGAAGGTATGCACCCGCTCGCCCGGCACGTTGCGGTGGATGAGCACCTTGGGCAGCCGCTCCGCGACCACCGAGGGCGCGTCCAGACCGGCGAGCCGCAGCGAGATCGTGAGCGTCCGCGGCGTCGGCTCCCCGTTCTCCCCTCTCCGCACGTCGACCCACGCCGCGAGTCGTCCCAGCTCGTCGCAGGTGCCCTCCACCAGCGCACCGCCGGGCGCCAGCCGGCCGACCATCTGCGCCCACGCGGGCGCGACCTCGGGCTCGGCATACTGCCGCAGCACGTTGAAGGCGCGCACCACGGTCGGCCGCACCCCCGTCCCCAGGCCCGCCGGCAGCGGGACCTCGAAGCCGCCGAGCGCGAAGTCCACCCGTGGCGGGTCGGCGAGCGGGGCCCCGCGCCGCACCCGCTCGGGGTCGATCTCCACCCCCACCACCCGGACGTCGGACCGCACCGTGCCCAGCCGGTCGGCGAGCTCGAGGACGGTCACCGGGGAGGCGCCGTAGCCCAGGTCCACGACCACCGGCGGGTCCGGCGCGGAGCGGAGGAGCCCGCCCAGGGCATACCCCATCCAGCGGTCCACCCGCCGCAGCCGGTTGGGGTTCGTCGTGCCGCGGGTCACGGTCCCGACGGGGCGGCGGGCGGGCTGCGGCATGCGGTCAGCCTAGAGGCGTGACCGGCGCCGCGGCCGTGCCACACTGGCGCCCGTGAGCGAGGACCCGACCCGGCGGCCGCCGGTGCGCCGGGTCGCGATGGTCTCGCTGCACACCTCGCCGCTGCTGCGGCCCGGCACGGGGGACGCCGGGGGTCTCAACGTCTACGTCGTCGAGACGGCCGCCGAGCTGGCCCGCCGCGGGGTGGAGGTCGACATCTTCACCCGGGCGACGGGGGCCGGGCAGGCGCGCAGCGTCGACCTCGAGCCGGGGCTGCCGGTGAGCGTCCACCACGTCCCCGCAGGACCGCTGGAAGGGGTGCCGAAGGACCAGCTGCCGGGGCACGTGTGCGCGTTCGCCGACGACCTGTCCCGGCACGTCGCGGGGCTGGCCGAGGGCCACTACGACGTCATCCACGCGCACTACTGGCTCAGCGGGCAGGCGGGCGGGCTCACCTCACGGCGCTTCGACGTCCCGCTCGTGCAGACGATGCACACGATGGCGCGGGTCAAGAACCGCTCCCTGGCGGCGGGGGAGACCCCGGAGCCGCAGGCGCGGGTCGAGGGGGAGCAGGAGCTGGTGGACCGCGCCGACGCGCTCGTCGCCAACACCCCGGCCGAGGCGCGCGACCTCGTCGAGCTGTATGCCGCGGCCCCGGACAAGGTGCACGTGGTGCCCCCCGGCGTGGCCCTGGACACCTTCGCCCCGGGCGACCGGGAGGAGGCGCGGCGCGCGACCGGGCTGGACCCGGACGCGGAGGTGCTGCTCTTCGTCGGGCGGATCCAGCCGCTCAAGGGGCCGGACGTGCTGGTGCGCGCCGCCGGGGAGCTGGTCCGGCGCGACCCGGCCCGCCGGGAGCGGCTGGTCGTGGCGGTCCTCGGTGGTCTCTCGGGGTCCGGCCTGACCCGGCCGGGCAGCCTGGGGCAGGTGGCGCGGGAGGAGGGTGTCGCCGACCTGGTGCACCTCGTGCCCCCGGTGTCCCGGGAGGAGCTGGCGACGTGGATGCGGGCCGCCGACGTGGTCGCGATCCCCTCCCACCACGAGTCGTTCGGGCTGGTGGCCGTCGAGGCGCTGGCCTGCGGCACCCCCGTCGTCGCCGCCCGGGTCGGAGGGCTGCCGCTCGCGGTCGGGGACGTCGGGGTGCTCGTCGACGGGCACGACCCGGGGGAGTGGGCCGACGCGCTGGCCGAGGTGCTGGACGCCAGGGAGGACGGGTCCGGGCTCGCCTTCGCGGCCCGCGCCCGGGAGCACGCGCAGGCATACTCCTGGGAGCGGACCGTCGACGCGCTGCTCGACGCCTACGCCGCCGCCGTGACCACCCGCCGAGGAGGACACCATGGATGAGAACGCCCTCGCGACGCTGCGCACCCACCTGGACGCGCTCGGGGTGGAGTGGGAGGAGGGCACCCGGCCGGGCGAGACGGTCGTCGCCCTGCCCGGCGAGCGCAAGCTGCGCACCGTCGTCTCGCTCGTCGTCGGCGAGCGCGCCGTGGAGCTGCGCGCGTTCGTCATCCGCAACCCGGACGAGAACCACGAGGGGGTCTACCGCTACCTGCTGCGGCGCGCGCTGCGGCTGCCCGGCGTGGGGTATGCCGTCGACGCCAGCGGCGACGTCTACCTCACCGGGCGGGTGCCGCTGGCCGGCCTCGACGAGGACGTGCTCGACGACCTGCTCGGCGCGGTGCTGGCCGCCTGCGACGAGCCCTTCAACGAGCTGCTGCGGCTGGGGTTCTGGACCTCGATCCGGCGGGAGTGGGCCTGGCGCAACGACCGCGGCGAGTCCACCGCCAACCTCGAGGCGTTCCGGGCCGAGCTGGAGTCGCTGCCCGCCGCCGGGCCCGACCAGCGCTGATCGGTAGGGTGGGCGCCATGAGCGAGGCCGCATACACCCTGATCCTGCTGCGCCACGGCGAGAGCCGGTGGAACGAGAAGAACCTCTTCACCGGCTGGGTCGACGTCGACCTGACCGAGAAGGGCCACGAGGAGGCGCGGCGCGCCGGCGAGCTGCTGCGCGAGGAGGGGCTGCTGCCCGACGTGCTGCACACCTCGCTGCTGCGCCGCGCGATCACCACCGCCAACACGGCGCTGGACGTCGCCGACCGGCACTGGATCCCGGTGCACCGCAACTGGCGGCTCAACGAGCGCCACTACGGCGCGCTGCAGGGGCTGGACAAGGCGCAGACGCGGGACAAGTACGGCGAGGAGCAGTTCATGGCCTGGCGCCGCGGCTTCGACACCCCGCCGCCGCCGATCGAGGACGACGACGAGTTCTCCCAGGCCGGCGACCCGCGGTATGCCGACCTCGGCGCCGACCTGCCGCGCACCGAGTGCCTCAAGGACGTCGTCACCCGCATGCTGCCCTACTGGGACAGCGACATCGTGCCGGACCTGCGCGAGGGGCAGACGGTGCTCGTCGCGGCGCACGGCAACAGCCTGCGCGCCCTGGTCAAGCACCTGGACGGCATCAGCGACGAGGACATCGCCGGCCTCAACATCCCCACCGGTATCCCGCTGCTCTACGAGCTCGACGCCGACCTCGCCCCCGTCACCCCCGGCGGGCGCTACCTCGACCCCTCGGCCGCCGCCGAGGCGATCCAGCAGGTCGCCAACCAGGGCAAGAAGTAGGCGCCCGAGTCCCTCCCGGTCAGGTGGTCTCGAACTTGTAGCCCAGGCCGCGCACGGTGACGATGTGCTGCGGGTGCGAGGGGTCGGGCTCGATCTTGGCGCGCAGCCGCTTGACGTGCACGTCGAGGGTCTTGGTGTCGCCGACGTAGTCGCTGCCCCAGATGCGGTCGATGAGCTGGCCCCGGGTGAGCACCCGCCCGGCGTTGCGCAGCAGCATCTCCAGCAGCTCGAACTCCTTGAGCGGCAGCGAGACCGACTCACCGTCGACGGAGACGGTGTGCCGCTCGACGTCCATGCGCACCGGCCCGGACTCGACGGTCGAGGGCATGAGCTCCTCGGGCTCGCTCAGCCGGCGCAGCACCGCCTTGATGCGGGCGAGCAGCTCCCGGCCGGAGTAGGGCTTGGTGACGTAGTCGTCCGCGCCGAGCTCCAGCCCGACGACCTTGTCCACCTCGGAGTCCTTGGCCGTGAGCATGATGACCGGGACGCTGGAGCGCTGCCGCAGGGCGCGGCACACGTCCACGCCGGACATCCCCGGCAGCATGAGGTCGAGGAGCACCAGGTCGGCACCGCCGCGGTCGAAGGCGGCCAGCCCCTCGGTCCCGGACTCGGTGACGGTGACGTCATACCCCTCCTTCTCGAGCAGGTAGGACAGCGGGTCGGAGAAGGACTCCTCGTCCTCGACCACCAGGATCCTCGTCATCGGGTCACCTTTCCTCGGGGTATGCCGGCCAGGGCGGTCGGCGGCGCCGTCTCGCCGTGGGCGGGGTCGGGCACCCGGGCCGGCCGGCCCTGGCGGTGCGGGGCGGGGGAGCCGGGCTCGCGGGGGTCGTCGACCGCGGGCAGGCGCAGGGTGAAGGTCGACCCCTGCCCCTCCTCGCTCCAGACGGTCACCGACCCGCCGTGCCCCGCGCTGATGTGCTTGACGATGGACAGGCCGAGCCCGGTGCCGCCGGTGCGGCGCGAGCGGGCGGGGTCCACCCGGTAGAAGCGCTCGAAGATCCGCTCCTGGTCCTCGGGCGAGATGCCCCGCCCCTGGTCGGACACGGAGACCTCGACGACGTCCTTGACGCGGCGGGTGACGACGCCGACCCGGGTGCTGTCCTCGGAGTAGGCGATGGCGTTGGTCACGAGGTTGCGGATCGCCGTCGTCACCAGCTCGCGGTCGCCGTAGATCCGCAGCTCCTCCGGGCGGCCCGCGGGCGCCGCCACGACGGTCCGCTCACCGGCCACCACCCGAGTCTGCTCGACGGCCTCCGCCGCGCACGCGGCGACGTCGACGAGCACCATGTCGGCGAGCAGGTCGTTGGCCTGGAGCCGGGACAGGTCGACGATCTCGGCGACGAGCCGGGTGAGCCGCTCGCTCTCGGTCTTCATCCGTCCGGCGAAGCGGCGGACCGCCTCCGGGTCCTCCGCGGCGTCCAGCACGGCCTCGGCAAGGAGGGCGAGCCCGCCGACCGGGGTCTTGAGCTCGTGGCTGACGTTGACCACGAAGTCGCGGCGCACCGCCTCGACCCGTCGCGCCTGGGTGCGGTCGTCGACGAGGATGAGCGCCAGCCCGTCCGCGAAGGGGGCGACCCGCACGGCGAGCAGCACCTGGCTCGAGGAGAGCGGGCCGCGCACGATCTCCAGCTCGGCCTCCTCGACGGTCCGCTCGCCGAGCACCTGGCCGACCATCTCCCGCAGCCGCGCGTTGACGAGGTTGTCGCCCCGCACCAGGCCGAAGGCGAGGGCCGCCCCGGTCGCGACGTGGACCCGCGCCGACCCGTCCACGACGATGGCCCCCGAGCGCAGCACCGACAGGACCTCCTTGACCCCCTCGGGCACGACGAGCTCCGGGGCCGACTCGACCGGCACCCCGGCAGCACGCCACTCGCGCCGCAGCCACCACAGCAGGAGCACCGCGAGGACGCCCAGCGCGGCACCCAGCAGGCCGGAGGTCAGTGGTGTCACATGACCAGCCTAGGGTCATCCGGGGACCCCTTCGTGCACGACAGATGCCCGCAGGGTGTCCTGTCGGGCCAGTGTTCATCTGCGGGTCGCGCGTCGTTCACGTCCTGCTGCGACCGTCTCACCTTGGTGCCGGATGCCCGGGCGCCGACAATGGGTGGGTCCGACCCTCCGCCCGCACGAGCGACGACCGACGAGGAGCATGCATGCGCAGCGCGTTCAACGAAGAGCTCGACCTCATCAGCGAGCAGCTGGTGCAGATGAGTCGGCTGTCCGCGACGGCGCTCCAGCGGGCGACGAGGTCGCTCATGGAGACCGACCTCGGGCTGGCCCAGGAGGTCATCTCCGACGACCAGCTCATCGACGCCCTGCGGCGCGAACTGGACAACCGGGCGATCGACGTCCTGGCCCGGCAGCAGCCGGTCGCCACCGACCTGCGGCAGATGGTGACCGCGCTGCGGATGAGCTCGGACCTCGAGCGCAGCGGCGACCTGGCCCGGCACGTGGCCAAGCTGACCCGGCTGCGCTACCCGGGCCACGCGCTGCCCGAGCAGCTGCGCGCGATCTTCGCCGAGATGGCGACGACCGCCGAGGCGATGATCCTGCGCGCCGGCGACATCATCGGGAGCAAGGACCCCGACGGCGCCGCCGAGCTCATGAAGGCGGACGACACGATGGACCGGCTGCACCGGGAGGTCTTCCAGTCGCTGCTCGACCCGTCCTGGTCCCAGTCGACCCAGGTGACGGTCGACGCCACGCTGCTGTCCCGCTACTACGAGCGGTATGCCGACCACGCCGTCTCGGTCGCGCTGCGGGTGGTCTACCTCGTCACCGGGGTGTGGCACGACGAGCAGCTGCCCGGCGACGACGAGCGCTTCGCCTCGAGGGTGCCGCGGGAGGGCTGAGGGCCGACCCGGCCGAGGGGGGTCCGACCTAGTGGTCGTCCTCGCCCTCCTCGGCGGCCGGGGTCTCGACGGGGCCGCCGGCGTCGTCGACGAACTGGGCGTAGGGCCCCTGCGGCAGCAGGACCGGCGCGAGGGTCGACAGCGTCTCCTGGCCCTCGACCTCGACGCGGACCTCGACGGTCTGCCCGGCGGGCGACTCCAGCTCCGGCAGGATGAGGGGCTCGCCGTCGGAGCCGTCGGCGTCGACGCCGTCCAGGCGCACCGTGGAGTGCGCCCCGACGCTGACCGTCGGGGTGACCTCCGTCCCGGAGACCGACACCAGGACGGTCACGGGCTCGGAGGAGGAGTTGATGACCGAGCCGGAGACGACGGCCGGGGCGCCCTCGCCGTGGCTGACCACGAGCAGGTCGCGCACGTCGACGGTGTCGCCGTCGAGCTCGACGCCGTCCGCCGGGGCGTACCGCAGCGTCGTGGCCGCAGGGGAGTTGACCGAGCATCCGGCGAGGACGAGGGCAGCGCCGGCGGCGAGCAGGGCGCCGGCCCGGCGGGCGGGGCGGGAGGTGCGTGCAGTCGTCACGGCACCAGCCTAGCGCCCACCCCCGGGTGAGGCCCTGCGCGCCCTGCGACCTGCGGGAACACCTGCTTCGGGAGGGGTCGCACGGGCTGCCGGGGCGGGCGTCCGGGCATACCCTAGGAGGGTGTCTGCGGACTCCCTGGATGCACACAGACTCGAGGTTGTCAAGCCCCTGACCAGCGGAAATATCATTCCCGTGATTCCGGGACGGCGCCGGTGCGTGGTATCCTGGAGGTCCGCGAAAGGGGCTTTACCACGATGACGTTCAAGGTCGGAGAGACGGTTGTCTACCCCCACCACGGGGCCGCTCTCATTGAAGAGATGAAGACGCGAACCATCAAGGGCGAGGAGAAGCTCTACCTCAAGCTCAAGGTCGCCCAGGGCGATCTGACGATCGAGGTTCCTGCTGACAACTGCGACCTGGTCGGCGTGCGTGACGTCGTCGGCAAGGAGGGCCTGGACAAGGTCTTCGCGGTCCTGCGTGCCGAGCACACCGAGGAGCCGACCAACTGGTCGCGCCGCTATAAGGCGAACCTCGAGAAGCTCGCGTCCGGTGACGTGATCAAGGTCGCCGAGGTCGTCCGCGACCTGTGGCGCCGCGACAAGGACCGGGGCTTGTCCACCGGGGAGAAGCGGCTGCTGTCCAAGGCCCGCCAGATCCTGGTGAGCGAGCTCGCGCTCGCGGAGAAGACCAACGAGGACACCGCCGAGGCCACGCTCGACGAGGTCCTCGCCTCCTGAACGTCGGGCTGATCCTGGTCGCTGCCGGCCAGGGGACCCGTCTCGCCGCCGGCCGGCCCAAGGCGCTGGTCCGCGTCCCCGACACCTCCTACGGACGGTCGCTGGTCGCGCACGCGCTCGACCACGCCGCCCGGACGACGGGGCTGACCCAGGTCGTCGTCGTGGCCCCTCCCGGCCCCGGCACTGCCGAGGTCGAGGAGGCCCTGGCGGAGGTGCCGGTGCCTGAGGACGTCCACGTCGCGGTCGTGCCGGGGGGCGCGGAGCGCACCGACTCCGTGTCGGCCGGGCTGGCGACGCTGCGCACCGACGTCGGCATCGTGCTCGTCCACGACGCGGCCCGCGCCTTCACCCCGCCCGAGGTCTTCGACCGCGTGGTCCACACCGTGCGCTCCGGGCACGCCGCCGTCGTGCCGGCGCTGCCCGTCACCGACACGGTCAAGGCGGTCCGCAGCCACGGCGACGTCGAGATCGTCACCGGCACCCCCGACCGGGCGAGCCTGCGGGCCGTGCAGACGCCGCAGGGCTTCCTGCGCGAGACGCTCGAGCGGGCGCACGCGCAGGTCGTAGGGGCGCGACGGCATACCGACGACGCGGGGATGGTCGAGGCCAGCGGCGTCCACGTCGCCGTCGTGCCGGGTCACCCGCGTGCCATGAAGGTGACCACGCCGCTGGACCTCGTCGTCGCCACGGCCTGGGCCGAGGTGCAGGGCGAGGGCGCGAGGACAGGTCCGTGCCTCGTGGTGCTCTCCGGGCTCCCGGGCGTGGGCAAGACCACGCTGGCGCGCGAGCTGTGCGCTCGGCGCGGCGCGGTGCACCTGCGCGTCGACACCGTCGAGCAGTCCCTGCTCGGCTCGGGCATCAGGGAGACCGAGCTGGGTGCAGGCGGGTATGCCGCCACCCTCGCGATCGCCGCGGACCAGCTGCGGGTGGGGCTGGACGCCGTGGCCGACCTGGTCAACGCGGTGCCGGAGGCACGCGAGGCCTGGGAGGAGCTGGCGGAGAGCGCTGGGGCGCGTCTCGTGCGGGTCGAGCTCGTGTGCGCCGACGAGGAGGTGCACCGCGCCCGCGTCGAGGACCGGACCGGCGACATCGAGGGTCACCGGCTGCCGACCTGGGCGCAGGTGGTGGAGCGCGCTTGGGAGCCCTGGCCCGGCGCCGAGCTGAGGATCGACACCGGGCGCACCTCCGTCGCGGACGCCGCGACGCTGGTCGAGGAGGCCTGCCGATGAGCGACCGACTGCCGCGCACCGGGATCGGGGTGGACGTCCACGGGTATGCCGAGGACGACCGGAGACTCATGCTCGCCTGCCTGGAGTGGCCGGGGGAGCGCGGCATCGAGGGGCACTCCGACGGCGACGTCGCGGCGCACGCCGCCTGCGACGCGCTGCTGTCGGCGGCCGGTCTGGGCGACCTGGGCTCGGTCTTCGGGACCGGCCGGCCGGAGATGGCCGGAGCGAGCGGACAGCAGATGCTCGAGCACGTCCTGCGCCTGCTCCGCGCGGACGGCTGGGCGGTCGGCAACGTGGCCGTCCAGGTGATCGGCAACCGGCCCAAGGTCGGGCCGCGGCGGGACGAGGCGGCCGCCGCGATGTCGGCGGCCCTCGGCGGTGCACCGGTCTCGGTGAGCGCGACGACCACCGACGGGCTCGGCCTCACCGGCCGCGGCGAGGGCGTCGCCTGCCTCGCCACCGCCCTCGTCGTCCCGGCCCCCTGACCCCCTGGGCCGACCCCCTACGCCGATCCGTCCGTGCTGACGACCTCCGGGTCCTCGTCCGGCGTGGGTGCCTCGAAGCCGTCGACCCAGCTGCGCAGCACCTCCGGGTCGAGCCGCGCGTCGTCGGGGTGCGCCCCGGCCCGCCGGGCCACCCGCCCCAGCAGCACCTCCAGCGGTGCCGTGACGAAGACCAGCCGGGTCGGTGCGCCCAGGCCCGCGGCGAGCGCGCGGTACTCGTCGCGCATCGCCCGGGTCGAGAAGGAGTAGTCCAGGACGACGTCGCCGCCCTGGGCCACCAGCTCCTCCAGGCGGGCGTCCAGGTCGACCTTGACCTCCTCGGCCAGCTCCTTCGGTGCGGGGTGCGTGCCGCGGAAGCCGCGACGCCAGAACTCCTCGTCGTAGGACAGACGGGTGGCGCCCGCCGCCTCCAGGGCGCGGGCGTGCGTCGTCTTGCCGGCGCCCGCCGGACCGCACATGAGGATCACCGTGCCGACCACGTCCGCAGCCTAGGGAGCTCCTCAGGGGCCGCGGACGTCCGGGTCGTTGAGCGGCAGCAGCGGCGCGATCTGCGGGAAGACCCAGGTGAAGCAGACCACCACGACTGCAGCGAGCGCGAGCAGCACGAGCAGCAGCCGGACCCAGACCGGGCCGGGCAGGGCGCGCCAGAGAGCGGCATACACGTCAACCACCGACCTCGGGTGGGGGACCGTCGGACCGCGGCACGAAGCGGTCGAGCAGCGCGAAGGCCGCGATCCGCTGGGCGGCGCTGAACTTCGGGTGGCACGCGGTCATGACCATCCACGCCTCCGTCGGCTCCGCACCGGGTCGCCGGGGACGTCCGCGATGACCTCGGTCTGCGTCGGCGCGATGATCTCGGTGCGGTCGAGCCTGCAGACGTTCCACCCCTGCGCCGTCTCGACGACGATCGGGTCGCCCAATGCCATCTCCCCGATCGCCCACAGCGGGGCGCCGTAGGTCGTGCGGTGCCCCGCGACGGCGAAGTTGCCGACCTCCCCGGGCAGGTCGCTGCTGGGGTAGTGCCCCAGCACCCCGAGGTTGAGGATCGGCAGGGTCACGCCTGCGCGACCGGGCGCAGCTCGCCGATGGTGGGCAGGTGGACCAGGGCCAGGTCCTCGCCCTGGGCCCAGGTCTGCCGCCCCTGGTCGGACGCGTTCCCCTCGCCGTCCGGCCCGCCCGGCGTGCCGTCGGCCCCGCCGTCATCGCCCTCGGCCTCGGCCTCGGTCTCGTTGCCGGCGTCCGCGGTCGGTCCGCCGCTGCCGGGGAACTCGGCCCCCGAGGCGAAGGACTCCTGCAGCGCCGCGACGCGGTCCTCGCTCGCCGCGTCGGCGACGACGTCGGTCCACCAGAACTGCCACAGCGCGAAGAGCAGGACGAGCGCGCCGGCGCTGATCATGAGCTCCCCGAGCACACCGGTGGCGACGCGCGCCGGTCCCCGGGGTGCTGCACTCACAAGCAGAGGGTATGCCGTCGGCCCACCCCTCAGGCACGCTTGTGCGACAGGGTGTGCGTGCGCTGGTGTCTCAGGCGTGCCCAGGAGCACGCGTGAGACACACGAAGATGCACAAGGGTGAGGGTGGAGCCTCGGTCAGCGCGGTGGGACGACGCGCACCTGTGGTGGCGGCGTGGGCGGGCCGAGCCGGACGAGGGCGTCCACCCGGCTCAGGAAGCTGCCCGGTCGTCGGTACAGCGTCCACGGAGTCACCCCGAGAACCCGCAGGCCGGCGCTGACCATGGCACTGTCCTTCTCCACCGTGTGGGCCCAGCGGTCGCCGCCGCGGTCGTCGATGCCCTGGTGATGCTGGCGGGAGTGGACCTGGATCACCAGCCCGAGCGCAGCGGCAAAGCCGTCCGGGCACCCGAGGAACTGGCCGGAGGACACCTGCTCCAGGCCGACGTTGGTCTGGAGCGGCGGCAGGTCCGGCCGACCCTCCCAGACCCGTCGCAGCGCCGCCTCGGGCCGCGACCAGGCGCCGTCCTGGAAGGCGTCCAGACCGCGGCGTGCGGCCTCGACCTCGCGTTGCGGCCGGTGCCACAGCTCGAGGTCGAGCTCGTGCGGGGTGGTGAGCCCACGCTGCAGGCTCGAGATCGTCAGGGCCTCGAGGTCGTCGGGGCGCACCTGATCCCGGGCCGCCGCCTCGGCGAGCGAGCGCGCTGCACCGGTCATCGCCACCACTCCGACGCGCTTGGCCACAGGCACCGGGCGGGAGGTCCGCACGACCTCGAGGTCGCCGTGCCGACGACTGCGCGCGGAAGCCGGGACCAGGAAGTAGGCCCGCTGGGCACGTGGCGTCTGCAGGCCCCACTCGCCCAGCGCCACCAGTCCTGTGAGGACAGCACGGTCACCGGCCCAGAGGGCCGCCGCAGCGAGCTGGGTCGGTGCGTCGAGCGGACCTCTGTGGGCGGCGACGACCTGGGGGTATGCCGTCTGCCACGTCGTCGACCGCCGGTGCCGGATCTGGTGCGCGCTCCAACCCGCGTCCAGGAGCTGGGCATGCGTCGCCAGCCCGTGCTGGCCGGGGATCGTCGGGAACGCGGGTTCGTCCGTGGGCATGCCTCCCAGGGTGGCGCGAACGGCATACCTCGCGCTGCGGGCCTGTGGACAAAGCACGCCTGTGCATCTCCTCGTGCCGCAGCCTGCGTCCCACGCGTGCTCAGAAGCACGCGTGGGACACCAGGAGATGCACGAGAGGGCGCACAAGGGTGCGGGTGGCGTGGGTGGGAGGAGACATCGGGCGGGCGGGGTGTGCGTCGGTCGGCGGCGCGGCATACCGTGGGCGGCAGCACCGTGACCCCGCGTCAGAGAGGACCGCAGCCATGCCGCAGACCGTCAAGGGCGTCATCGCCCGCAGCAAGGGGGCCGACGTCGAGGTCGTCGACATCGTCGTGCCCGACCCCGGCCCGGGGGAGGCGGTGGTCAAGGTCGAGGCGTGCGGCGTGTGCCACACCGACCTGCACTACCGCGAGGGCGGCATCAACGACGAGTTCCCGTTCCTGCTCGGTCACGAGGCCGCCGGCACGGTCGAGGCGGTGGGCGAGGGCGTCACCGAGGTCGAGCCCGGTGACTTCGTCATCCTCAACTGGCGCGCGGTCTGCGGCCAGTGCCGGGCCTGCGCGAAGGGCCAGCCGTGGTACTGCTTCGCCACGCACAACGCGGGCCAGAAGATGACCCTCGCCGAGGGCGACGAGATGGCGGGCGCCGAGCTGAGCCCGGCCCTGGGCATCGGCGCCTTCGTCGAGAAGACGCTGGTCCACGCCGGCCAGTGCACCAAGGTCGACCGGGAGGCCTCGGCCGTCGCGGCGGGCCTGCTCGGCTGCGGCGTCATGGCCGGCTTCGGGGCGGCCGTCAACACCGGCGGGGTGACCCGCGGCGACTCGGTGGCCGTCATCGGCTGCGGCGGGGTCGGCGACGCCGCGATCGCCGGGGCCTCCCTGGCCGGCGCCACCACGGTCATCGCCGTCGACGTGGACGACCGCAAGCTGGAGACCGCGAGGTCGTTCGGCGCCACGCATACCGTGAACAGCAAGGAGAAGGACCCGGTGGAGGCGATCCAGGAGCTCACCGGCGGCAACGGCGCCGACGTCGTCGTCGAGGCGGTGGGGCGCCCGGAGACCTACAAGCAGGCGTTCTACGCCCGCGACCTGGCCGGCACCGTCGTGCTCGTCGGGGTGCCCACCCCCGAGATGGAGGTGACGCTGCCGCTGCTCGACGTCTTCGGGCGGGGCGGTGCGCTGAAGTCCAGCTGGTACGGCGACTGCCTGCCCAGCCGCGACTTCCCCATGCTCATCGACCTCTACCGCCAGGGGCGCTTCGACCTCGACGCCTTCGTCACCGAGCGGATCGGGCTCGGCGACGTCGAGGCGGCCTTCGACAAGATGCACGGCGGCGACGTGCTGCGCTCGGTCGTGGTCGTCGACGAGGCCGCCGCGGCCGGCGGAGGGAGCCCGGCATGAGCGCGCGCATCGACCACGGCACGACGAGCGGGACCTTCGAGCTGGACGGCGGCTCGTGGGAGGTCGACAACAACGTCTGGCTGCTCGGCGACGACACCGAGTGCGTCGTCATCGACGCCCCGCACGACGCGCAGGCCATCGCCGACCTCGTCGGCGACCGCACGGTGCGGGCGATCCTGCTCACCCACGCCCACTCCGACCACGTCGACGCCGCCCTCGACCTGCGTGAGCGCACCGGCGCGCCGCTGCACCTGCACCCCGACGAGGCGCCGGTCTGGGAGCTCACCCACCCCGACGCGCGCTGGGACACCGACCTCGCCGACGGTGAGCGGATCGAGGTCGCGGGCGTCACCGTCGAGGTGCTGCACACCCCCGGGCACGCCCCGGGCGCCTGCTGCTTCCACGTCCCCGAGCTGGGGGTGGTCTTCTCGGGGGACACCCTCTTCCAGGGCGGCCCGGGCGCGACGGGCCGGTCCTTCAGCGACTTCGACGTCATCGTGGAGTCGATCACCGACCGGCTGCTGACCCTTCCTGAGGACACCGTGGTCCACACCGGCCACGGCGACACCACGACGATCGGCGAGGAGAAGCCGCACCGGCAGGAGTGGATCGACCGGGGGCACTGAGCAGTGTGCCGGGCTGCAGAGAGTCCTGCCGCAGCAGCGCGTGAGTGGACTCATCCGATGCGCCGTCTGGCATGGGGCCTGGCGTTCTTCGCCGTGCTGTTCCTGCTCCTGGCCGCGTGGGAGGTGGTCGACGGCAATCTGGGCGAGGCTGCGTGGAGGGCCGTCTTCGGGGGAGTTGTTGGTCTGCAGGCGTGGATGACCCTGAGCACGCGCACGACCGCCGACACCACGGGACTCCGGTTGCGGCAACCGCCGTCTCGCACGGTTCACCTGGCCTGGGACGACGTCGTCGATGTCGAGGTGCGGCGCGAGCCGAAGATGCTCGCGCGCGTCGTGGTCGAGACCGTCGACGGTCGGGAGATCCGTCCACCGATGGTGCCCGTCGAGGACGTCGAGGAGCTCCGCTCGTGGTGGCTCGCCGCGCGCCGACCGGAGGAGCACGGGCTCGCGGACGACGGCGGGCCGGCCAGGGACGAGTAGGCTGGCCCCATGAGCAGCCGGGTCGAGCAGGTGCCCCTCCTGGGGTTCGTGCTGCCGCTGCTCGCGGTGATGGCCATGGTCTCGGCCGCCGCGACCCCTGACCACCTCCTCGTGGCGCTCGCCGCCGCGGCGGTCGTCGCGCTCGCCGCCGACCGGGGCGCGCTGCCCCTGCGGGCCCAGGTCGTCTCCGCCCACCACCGCAGCGAGGTATGCCGGTGCGCCGGCGTGCGCTCCAGCGACCCGGACCGCTCCGGCTGGGTCCGGCCGCGGGCACCCGGGCAGGCCTGACCCGGCTCCTCCACCGGTCAGCGACCTGACCGCACGCAGGAGCCGGGGCTCTCCCAGCCGCCCTGCCCACGGCATACCCCCGCGGTGTGCCCCCGCCCCTGGAGACCCGCGTGTTCGCCTTCCTGGATCCTCTGCTCATCCACGTGCACGACCTGCTCGCCGTCCTCGACGAGTGGCTGCCACCAGCCCTGGTCATCATCCTCGTCACCCTCGCGGTGCGCTTCGCCCTGCACCCCATGAACCGCGGCCTCGCGCGCGGCACGGTCCGCCGCCGCGACCTGCAGCCGCGCATCGCCCAGCTGCGGTCCGAGCACCAGGGCGACCCCCGCGCGCTCCAGCAGGCGATCCTCGAGCTGCACCGCGAGGAAGGGGTCTCGCCGCTGCCGGGCTGCCTGCCCATCCTCATCCAGATCCCGATCTTCTCGATGATCTACCGGCTGTTCAACTCCCCCCAGATCGACGGCCGGCACAACGAGCTCTTCGACCACACCTTCCTCGGGGTGGGGCTGTCCGACCACCTGTTCACCGCGGGCGCCGGTGACCGCTGGGTCTTCTTCGTGCTCATCGGCCTCACCGTGCTCGTCGCGGCCTTCGCCTCCCGGCAGATGCGGCGGCACATGGCGCAGGACCGCGAGCGGCTCGCCGCGCTCGACCCCGGCGCGCGGGAGCGGCTCACCGACGCGCAGCGGGCGATGCAGGACTCGATGGAGCAGATGACCAAGGTGCTGCCGATGCTGTCCTTCCTCACCGTGCTCGCCGTGGTGTCGCTGCCGCTCGCCGCCGGCCTCTACCTCGTCACCAGCTCGATCTGGGGGCTGCTGGAGCGGGCCAGCCTGCGGCGGATCAGTGCACCGCCACCCGCCCCCGCGGGCTAGGACTGCCCTAGTCTGGCGCGATGGAGCAGGGGACGCGGGTATGGCGGGAGGTGCCGCGAGTCCTGCGTGTCCTCATGGTCGTCGCTCTTGCCCTCTTCGCGGTCGCAGCGGTGCTCCTCGTCATCGAAGGTGTGCGATCCGGGCTGGACGGGACGAGCGTCTTCCTCGCCTGGCTCCTGCCCTTCAACGCGGTGACCGTGGCCGTGCTGTGGTGGTCGTCCCGGGCCCGCTGGACCGAGGCCGACCGGCACGGCCTTCGCCTCCACGAGCCCTGGCACGGGTCGGTCGACCTGCCCTGGGGCAGTATCGCGGACATCCGGTCCCGGGGAGGGGTGCTGCACTCTACGATCTTCGTGATCACCGAGGGCGGCCGCGAGTATGCCCTGGGCTGCGTCCCTCCCCGCGACCTCCCCGAGCTGCAGGAGATCTGGCGACGGCACACAGACCCCGCCGACCTCTAGCTCGCCGTGACGATCTCGGTCAGCGCGCCGACGAGCCCGTCGTCGAGGTCGACCGAGCGCAGCTCGTCGGCGGCCCGCGCCGCCCCGGCGCCACCGTCGCCGAGCCCGCGCCGCAGCACGGCCCAGGCCCGCTCCTTGGCGTGGTGCCCCACCTCGGCGGCGTCGAGCAGCGCGAAGCACTCGCCCAGCACGTCCGGCGCGTCGTTCACCCGCACCGTGTAGGTGCGGCCCTCGGGGAGCAGCGCGGCATCGCCCTCGACCGTCCCGACGTCCAGCCGTGAGGAGGCGTCGTCCCAGCGCAGCGGGGTGCGGGCGACCCGGCGGGTCGCCTCGGGGCCGTCGTCGTCCTCGACGAGCACGTGCTCGCCGTCGGCGCCGGGGAAGACCACAACGTCGAGGTGCTCGGGCAGGTCCACGCCGTTGACCGGCTCGCCCGCGCTCAGCGGCAGCACGGTGCCCGCCCGCGCGAAGACCGGGGTGTGCCCCAGGTCGCGGTATGCCGTGACCGTCCGCCCGTGCGCGCCCGCGGCGTAGCGCCGCCCGGTCTGCACGTCGAACCAGTCGCCGGGCGGCAGCCACAGCGTCGTCGCAGCGAGCCCGAGCCCGGGCAGCCGCGGCGTCACCACCGGCGCGCAGAGCAGGTCCTCGCCGAAGAAGAAGCTCGCCGGGTGGGCATACGCCTCGTCACGGTCCGGGTGGCGGTGGTAGACCGGCTCGACCAGCGAGATGCCCGCCGCCGCGGTCCGCTCGGCCATCGTCGCGAGGTAGGGCAGCAGCCGGTGCCGCAGCCGCAGCGCCTCGCCCATGAGCCGCTCGCCCTCCGGGCCGAAGCGCCACGGCTCCTTGCCCTGGAACGGGCTGGCGCTCGCGTGCAGCCGGTTGACCGGCGACCACACGCCGAGCTGCACCCAGCGCACCGCGAGCTCGACGTCCTTGGCGCCGTGCCAGTGGCCGCCGATGTCGTGGCTCCACCAGCCGTAGCCGATGTTGGCCGCGCTCGCGGTGAAGACCGGCTGGAAGGCCAGCGACTCCCAGCTGATCAACGTGTCACCGCTGAAGCCGATCGGGGTGCGGTGAGAGCCAGGCCCGGCATACCGGGAGAAGACCAGCGGCCGCCGCCCGTCGGCCTCCTGCTGCGCGAAGTGCCGCTCGTTGAGCAGCCACAGGGGGTCGAGCCCGGGCAGCGCGGTGTGCGTGCCCTGCTGCCAGTCGATCCACCAGAAGTCGACGCCCTGCTCGGTGAGCGGCCCGGCGACGTGCTCGAAGAAGGCGCGCCAGAAGCGCTCGGAGGTGGGGTCGAACTCCACCGGCTCCCCGCCCGCCGGGTCGATGCCCATCACCTTTGCCATCTGCGGGTAGGCCTCTTCGTGCCGGCGGATCCCGTCGGCCGGGTGGTCGTTGAGCGTCACCGCGAGCCCGCGCCGGTGCAGGTCGTCGAGGAAGGCCTGCGGGTCGGGGAAGAGGTCGCGGTTCCAGGTGTAGCCGGTCCACCCGCTCCCGATCTGCGGGTCGACGTCGACCAGGTGCCAGTCCATGTCGATGACCGCGACCGAGAGCGGCAGCCGGTCGGCCTCGAAGCGGTCCAGCAGCGCGGCATACTCCTGCGCGGAGTAGGGGTGGTAGCGGCTCCACCAGTTGCCGAGCACGAAGCGCGGCACCCGCGGCACCGGCCCGGTCAGCGCGTGGAAGTCGCGCAGCGCACCGCGGAAGTCGAGGCCGTGCGCGAAGACGTAGAGGTCGACCGCGCCGGGCTCGCGCGGGGCGAGGTCGGTGAGCCCGGGCCCGGTGCGCACCAGCGCGGCGGAGTCGTCGAGCACCCCGATCCCGCCGCGGGACAGGATCGAGGGCTCCAGCGGCACCGCCCCGTCGGCGTCGTCGAGGGTCCGCGTCGTGCCCGGCAGCGGCGACTCCACGGGCTCCCCGAAACGCCAGGTGGAGTGGTATGACGTGAGCCCGCCGCGGGCCTGCACGCTCAGCCCCGCGGGGGAGGGGTCGGCGCCGTCGTAGCGGACGTCGAAGCCGTGGCTGACCACCCGCACCCCGCCGCGCCAGGGCTCGACGTGCAGCGCCGGCTCGCCGCGGTCGGCCGGCCAGAGGTCGCGGTCGACCACCGTCTGGGTCGGCGCGTCGGTGAAGGTCCCGGTCGGGGACCACTCGATCCGGAGCAGGTGCGGGGTGAGGGCGGTGAGGCGGCAGCGGTCGTTCTCGTGGACGATCGGCATACCCCGACCCTACGGGGCCTCGCCGCCGCCGATCGGGTGGGCGTCGAGGAAGGTGGTGACCGCGCCGGCCACGTCGGCGGCGTGCGTCAGGGCGAGGTCGTGCCCGGCTCCCTGCACCAGGTGCTCGTCCGCGTGCGGGAGGATGCCGCGGACCCAGTCACGCACCTGGGCGAACCACGGCCCGCTGGCCGTCCCGCTCACCGACAGCACCGGCGCGGTCACCCGCGCCACGGCGGCGTCGTCCATCCGCCAGGTGAGCAGCGCCGGCACGTCGACCTCGAAGAAGGTCCGGGCGTCACGTCGCGCCTGCGCGACCGCGCCGGGGAGCAGGTGCTCGTAGGCAGCGGCCCACCCCGGGCCGGACACCAGCGTGAGGAAGTGCTCCAGGGCGGCGGCCGGTCCGTCCGCCAGCGAGCGCTCGAGCAAGTCGGCGTTCGCGGCGCGGAAGTCCGGTCCGGCCGGGACGTGCACGGGTGGTGGCTCGATCAGGGTGAGGGTGGCGACCCGGTCGGGGTGGTCGGCCCCCAGCCGTAGCGCGACGGCCGCGGCGTAGGACAGGCCGACGACGTGCGCCCGCGGCCGCGCGCAGGCGTCCAGGACGCCCAGCGCGTCCAGGGCGTCCCGCCCCACCGAGCCCGGAGAGGTGGCCGCGTCGCTGCCGGCATACCCACGTCGGTGCTGCAGGACCGAGGCATACCTCCCGGTCGCGGTGACGATGCGGGCGCACGGCACCAGCTCGTCCGCGAGCAACGCCGTCTGGATCCACAGCACCGGCTCGCCGGTCCCGAGGACGTCGACCTCGAGGTCGACCTCCCCGACCGGCACGCGGGACCAGGCCATGGGCAGGAGCATAGGGCGACGGGTGCGGCGGGTCGCGGACCGCAGGGACGGCATACCCTCCGCCAGCCCGTAACCTTGACCCTCGTGAGCCTGCACCTGTTCGACACCGCCACCCGGGAGCTGCGGCCCTTCGTGCCGCTGCAGGAGGGCAGCGTCGGCATCTACATCTGCGGGCTCACCACCCAGGGCAGCCCGCACATCGGGCACGTGCGCTTCGCCGTCGCCTTCGACGTCCTGCGCCGCTGGCTCGAGCGCGGGCACGGCTACGACGTCACCCTGGTCCGCAACGTCACCGACATCGACGACAAGATCCTCACCAAGGCGGCGGACGCCGGGCGGCCGTGGTGGGCCTGGTCCTACCAGCACGAGCGCGAGACGAGCGCCGCGCTGGACCTGCTCGGCGTGCTCCCGGCGACCTACGAGCCGCGGGCGACCGGGCACATCACCGAGCAGGTCGCGCTCATCGACGCCTTGGTCGAGAAGGGGCATGCGTATGCCGCGGAGGACGGCTCGGGCGACGTCTACTTCGACGTGCGCTCCTGGCCGGACTACGGCTCCCTGACCCGGCAGCAGCTCGCCGACATGGAGCCGGCCGGCGACGCCGACCCGCGCGGCAAGCGCGACCCGCGCGACTTCGCGCTGTGGAAGGGGCACAAGGAGGGCGAGCCGGAGACCGCCAGCTGGCCGACGCCGTGGGGGCGCGGCCGCCCGGGCTGGCACCTGGAGTGCTCGGCGATGGCGCGCAAGTACCTCGGTGACGCCTTCGACATCCACGGCGGCGGCGTCGACCTGCGCTTCCCGCACCACGAGAACGAGCAGGCCCAGTCGCACGCCGCCGGGCTCGGTTTCACCAACTTCTGGCTGCACAACGCCTGGGTCACGGTCAAGGGCGCCAAGATGGGCAAGTCGCTCGGCAACGCGCTCGCCGTGACCGAGCTGACGAGGACGGTGCGGCCGCTGGTGCTGCGCTTCTACCTCGGGGCGGTGCACTACCGCTCCGTCATCGAGTATGCCGAGGGCTCGCTGGAGGAGGCGGCCGCGTCCGTCGAGCGCATCGAGGGCTTCCTGGAGCGTGCACTGGAGGTGCTCGGCACGTCGGCCGACGAGGTGGTCGAGGCCTCGGCGGCCCTGGCCGTCGACGAGGCCTTCCCGGCCGCCTTCCGTGCCGCCCTCGACGACGACGTCAACGTCTCGGAGGGGCTCGCGGTGGTCTTCGGCGCGGTGCGCGAGGGCAACCGGGCGCTCGAGGCGGGCGGCGACCTGACGGCGGACGGCGAGCTGCGGCATACCGTGCTGCAGGTCGTCGCGATGCTCGACGTGCTCGGCGCCAACCCGCTCGACCCGCGCTGGAGCGGCGGGCCCGGCGCCGCCGACGGGCAGGCCCGGGGCGCCGAAGTGCTCGCGGCCCTGGTCCAGGAGCGGCTCGACGCCCGGGCGCGGGCCCGCGCCGACAAGGACTTCGCCGCCGCCGACGCCATCCGCGACCAGCTGGGCGAGCTCGGCGTGGTCATCGAGGACACACCGGCAGGGGCCCGCTGGGCCCTGCGCTGAAGGAGAGGGACATGGCAGGCAACCAGCGGCGTCGCGCCGCGCGCACGAGCAACAAGAAGGGTGCGGTCGTCGGCTCCGGCGGCCAGCGCCGCAAGCAGCTCAAGGGCAGGGGGCCGACCCCGCGGGCCGAGGACCGCACCGGTCACCCCGCGGCCCGGCGCGCCGCGCGCGCGGACAAGGCCGCCGCACCGCGCGGCGGTCGCCGCAGCGGCGGCGGCGGCAAGGCCTCGACCGAGGTCGTCGCCGGGCGCAACAGCGTGCTCGAGGCGCTGCGCACCGGGGTCCCGGGCACGGCGCTGCACGTCGGGACCCGGATGGAGTCCGACGACCGGGTCAAGGAGAGCATCGCGCTGGCGACCGAGGCGGGCATCCCCGTCATGGAGTCGCCCCGCGGCGAGCTGGACCGGATGACCGACGGCGCGGTCCACCAGGGGCTGGCGCTCGCGGTGCCGCCCTACGAGTACGCCCACCCCGACGACCTGCTCGGCCAGCAGCTGTCCGGCACCCCGCTCGTCGTGGCGCTGGACGGCATCACCGACCCGCGCAACCTCGGCGCCATCGTCCGCTCGGCCGGGGCCTTCGGCGCGCACGGCGTGCTGGTGCCGGCCCGCCGCTCCGCCGGGATGACCGCTGCGGCGTGGAAGACCTCGGCCGGGGCCGCGGCCCGGGTGCCCGTCGCCCAGGCGACCAACCTCACCCGGGCGCTGGAGGCCTACCGCAAGGCGGGCTTCTTCGTCGTCGGGCTGGACGCCGACGGCGACGTCTCGCTGCCCGGGCTCGACCTGGCCGACCAGCCGCTCGTGGTCGTCGTGGGCTCGGAGGGCAAGGGGCTGTCCCGGCTGGTGCGGGAGACCTGCGACCAGGTGGTCTCGATCCCCATGGCCGCGGTGACCGAGTCGCTCAACGCCGGGATCGCGACCGCCGTGACGCTCTACGAGATCGCCCGGCTGCGCGCCCGCCGCTGACCAGCGCGAGCCGCTATCTTCGGTCTCGTGACCAGGTCGACACGGGACAGCAGCTGGGCGCTCGTGCGCCTGGCCTCCGCCGCGCTCGTCCTCGCCGCGGTGCTGGCCCAGGCCCGCGTGACCCTGATGCTGGCGGTGGACGGCGACCGTGACCTCGTGACGACGGTCGTCAACTTCGTCAGCTTCTTCACCATCCTGTCCAACGCGTCCTCCGTCGTCGTCCTGGCGTGGGCAGGGGTGTGGCTGCTGCGCCGGCGGGGGGCGTCGGACGGCCGCGAGCCGGCCGGCCTCGCCGTCGCGCTCGCGTGCGTGACGACATAAATGCTGGTCACGGCTGTCGTCTACAACACCCTGCTGCGGGGGATCGAGCTGCCGCAGGGCACGACCGTGGCCTGGTCCAACGAGGTCCTGCACGTCGTCGGGCCCGCGCTGCTCCTGCTCGACCTGCTGCTCGCGCCGAGGCGTCGCGCGCTGCCGTGGCGTGCCGTACAGGTGGTGGTCGCCGTCCCGGTCGTCTGGGTGGCCTACACCCTCGTGCGCGGCCCGCTGGTGACCAACCCGGTCACCAGGGTGGGCCACTGGTACCCCTACCCGTTCCTCGACCCGAGCAACCCCGACCTCGTGCCGGCGGGGTATGCCGGTGTCGCGGTCTACGTCGTCGGGATCGCCCTGGTCATCGGCCTGGTCGCCGCGGGGGTCGTCGGGGTCGGTCGCGCCCGGGCCTGAACCCGGTCAGATCGAGATCCGCGCGCGGATCGGGATCTCCTCGGTGTCGACGCCGAGCACCGAGATCTCGTCCGGCTTGGTGGGCAGGACGGTGGCGACGTAGTCCTCGACCGCGTCCTCGATGGGGATGTCGTGCCCGCGCCGCTCGGAGAGGTACCAGCGGTGCTCGAGGATCTCGTGGAAGAGCTCGGCCGGCTCGAGCTTGGTGCGCAGCTCGCGCGGGACCGAGCGGGTGATGGGCTCGTAGATGCGGGAGAGCCAGTCGTGCGCGACGAGCTCCTCGTCCTCGTCCTGCCGGTCGGTGCCGGCGCGGTAGGCGTCGAGGTCGTTGAGCAGGCGGCGCGCCTGGTTCTCCTCCACGTCGAGGCCGGTGAGGCGCATGAGGCGGCGGGAGTGGTGCCCGGCGTCGACGACCTTGGGCTGGATGCGGATGTATGCCCCGTCGAAGTCGGTCGTCATCTCCAGCTCGTCGACGTCGAAGCCGAGGTTGTTGAGCCGGCGCATCCGCTCGTCCACGCGCCAGCGGTCGCCCTGCTCGAAGCGCTCCTCGCCGGTGAGCTCGTCCCAGAGCAGCTCGTAGCGGTGCATGATCCGGTTGGCGATCTCGATCGGGTCCTCGCCCTCGTCCAGCGCCCCTGCGGCCTCGAGGTCCATGAGCTCGCCGGCGATGTTGCCGTGGGCGACGTAGAGGTCGTGCTCGCGCTGGCCCCGGGACAGCTCGGGGTGGAGCTCGGCGGTCTCGGCGTCGACGAGGTAGGCCGCGAAGTCGCCGGCGTCGCGGCGGAAGAGGGTGTTGGAGAGGGACACGTCGCCCCAGAAGCAGCCGGTCAGGTGGAGCCGGACGAGCAGGACGGCGAGGGCGTCGAGGGTGCGCCGGGCGGTGTCCGGGCGCATGCGCTGGCTGAAGACGGCGCGGTAGGGGAGCGAGAACTTCAGGTGCTGCGTGACCAGGCAGGCGTCCAGCGGCTCCCCGTCGGCGTCGATACGTCCCGCGACGACGGCCAGCGGCTTGACCGCCGGCAGGTCGAGGCGGCGCAGGTTGCGCAGGGTCTGGAACTCGCGGCGGGCCAGCGGCTCGGCGATCTCCTTGATCGCGAGCACCTTGCCGTTGAGCTTGACGAAGCGCACGACGTGGCGCGAGATGCCGCGGGGCAGCGCCGCGAGGTGGCTCTCGGGCCAGTCCTCGAGCGGGAGGTCCCAGGGGAGGTCGAGCATCGCCGGGTCGAGCTTGATCGCGCTGATGTCGAGCGGCATACCCGAAAGCGTAGCGGGACACGACGAGGCCGCCTGCCCCGAAGGGGAGCAGGCGGCCTCGTGGGGTTCAGTTGCTGATGCGCTCGCCGGACTCGACGTTGAAGAGGTGCACGTGGTCGCCCTTGGGGGTGAAGTGCACGACCTCGCCCTTCTTCGGCGGGGTGCGGCCGTCGACGCGCGCGATGAACGGCTTGTCGGTGGCGCCGGCGCCGGGCAGCTCGCCGTAGACGTAGGCGTCCGCGCCGAGCTCCTCGACGACGTCGATCTCGATCGGCAGACCGCGACCGGAGTCGGACAGGTCGACGTCCTCCGGGCGGACACCGAGCACGAGCTCGTTGCCGGCCTTGGCGAGCACGTCGCGCTCGACCGGGTGGACGTAGTCGCCGAGCTTGATGCCGCCGTCGGCGACCGGCACGGTCATGAGGTTCATGGCCGGGGAGCCGATGAAACCGGCGACGAAGACGTTGTTCGGGTGGTCGTACATGTGCCGCGGGCTGTCGCACTGCTGCAGGATGCCGTCCTTGAGGACCGCCACCCGGTCGCCCATCGTCATGGCCTCGACCTGGTCGTGGGTGACGTAGACGGTGGTGACGCCGAGGCGGCGCTGCAGCGAGGCGATCTGGGTGCGGGTCTGGACACGCAGCTTGGCGTCGAGGTTCGACAGCGGCTCGTCCATGAGGAAGACCTGCGGCTGGCGCACGATCGCGCGACCCATGGCGACGCGCTGACGCTGACCGCCGGAGAGGGCCTTCGGCTTGCGCTCGAGGTACTGCGTCAGGTCCAGGATCTTGGCCGCCTCCTCGACCCGCTCGCGGATCTCGGACTTGGACTTGCCGGCGATCTTGAGCGCGAAGCCCATGTTGTCGGCGACGCTCATGTGCGGGTAGAGCGCGTAGTTCTGGAAGACCATCGCGACGTCGCGGTCCTTGGGCGGCATGTGGGTGACGTCCTTGTCGCCGATGAGGATGCGACCGCCGTTCACCTCCTCCAGGCCGGCGAGCATGCGCAGGGAAGTCGACTTGCCGCAGCCGGAGGGGCCGACGAGGACGAGGAACTCGCCGTCGGCGATCTCGATCTCGAGCTCGTCCACGGAGGGGGTGTCCGCCCCCGGGTAGATGCGCGTGGCCTTGTCATAGGTCACCGTTGCCATGATGCTTCTCCTTCACCGGCAGGTACGTGCCGGACGATCCGTCGTAAAGGACTGACTCCGCGCCGGTTGACGCTGGGTCATCTCCGGGCGGCGAGGGTGGCGGCGGTATGCCGTCACGGGCGCCGTTGCCGGTGACGGGCGTCACGTTAGCAGATCGTGACCGACAGATCCCTTGCAAGTTCTTGCACTCGCCGACGCGTTCTTGCATACTGACGTCACCGGTTGCCGCCCCACCCTTCCGTGGCGGCAACCGGCGGCACCGTCGCCGCTCCTCGAGCAGCGCCGGGCCGGTGACCTCATCACTGTTCGAAGGAGAACCATGAAGCGCACCACCGGTGCTGTAGCCATCACCAGCGCGGCGGCGCTGCTGCTGTCCGCCTGCGGCGGCGACTCGTCCGAGGAGAACACCGACTCCGGCGCAGCCGCCGAGGAGAGCGCGGACGACCCGGCCGCCGAGGAGGACGACGCCGCCGAGGACGAGGAGGCCGCCGGCGATGACGCCGCCTCCACCGAGGCCCCCGTCCGCGACGAGAACGCCGAGCTCGTCATCTGGTCCGACGACGTCCGCGCCCCCATCCTCACCGAGTGGGCCGAGCAGTTCGGCGAGGAGTACGGCATCACCACGCAGGTGCAGGTCGCCACCGACGTCCGCCAGCAGTTCAAGGACGCCGCCAACGTCGACCAGGGCCCGGACATCGTCGTCGGAGCCCACGACTGGCTGGGCGAGTTCGTCCAGAACGGCATCGTCTCCCCGGTCCAGATGTCCTCCGACACCCAGGGCATGTTCACCGAGGACTCGCTGGCCGCCACGATGTACGACGGCCAGATCTACGGCGTCCCCTACGCCACCGAGTCGCTCGGCGTGATCCGCAACACCGCGCTCGCCCCCGACGCCCCGGCCACCATGGAGGAGCTCGTCTCCACCGGCCAGGAGCTCGTCGACGCCGGTGACGCGGACCAGCCGATGGTCACCGTCGTGTCCTCGGTCGGCGATGCCTACCACGCCTACCCCTACCTGTCGGCCTACGGCGGCGGCATCTTCGGCACCAACGACGACGGCGGCTGGGACGCCCAGAACGTCATCGTCGACTCCGAGGAGACCATCCAGGGCGCCGAGAAGATGGCCTGGCTGGCCGAGGAGAACGCGCTCAACGTCAACATCGACTTCCCGACCATGGAGTCGCTGTTCGCCGAGGGCCGCACGCCCTACATGATCGCCGGTCCGTGGACCATCCCCAACGTCGAGGGCGCCGACATCGAGTACGCCATCGACCCGATCCCGGACTTCGAGGACGGCGGCGACCCGGTGCCGTTCCTCGGGGTTCAGATGTTCTACGTCGCCTCTGGTGCCCAGAACCCGACCCTGGCGCAGGAGTTCGTCAACACCTACGTCACCACCGAGGACATGCAGCTCGCGCTCTTCGAGGCGGGCCAGCGTCCCCCGGCACTGCAGTCCGCGCTGGACACCGTGTCCGCCGAGGACGAGGACATCGAGGCCTGGTCGGCGGCGGGCGAGGGTGCCTCGCCGATGCCGAACATCCCGGCGATGAACGCCGTCTGGCAGCCGCTGGGCCAGGCGACGGCCGACATCGTCTCCGGCTCCGACCCCGCTGAGCGGCTCGAGGCCGCCCAGGAGGAGATCGTCTCCAACATCGGTCGCTGACCCCGGCCGGCAGTCCCTGCCCGGCGGTGCGGACGTGAGTCCCACCGCCGGGCACGGGGCCCGTGCCCGGCGGCCCTGCCCCCACCTTCTTCTCCAGCAGCACTACCCCAGCCCAACCGTCACCTCGGCCGCGGCCGTGATCAGAGAGGGACGATGATGTCCGAGACAGAGCGCAGCGAGCGGGACGCTGCACTGCAGAGCCTCGAGCCCACCGGGGAGGGCCTCGAGTTCAGCTCGCGCACCCCGCTGTGGGTGCAGATCGTCAAGTGGGGCTCCATCGGCCTCAGCATCGTCGTCCTCGGCTGGATGGCCCAGCAGATCATCGAGGCGGGCCACTGGCTCATGGTGTCGATGGTGGGCTTCATCGCCCTGTGCGTCATCGCGGTCTACGCCACCCGGCGGGCGATCCCGGCGAAGTACCTCTTCCCCGGCGTCCTGCTCATGCTGCTGCTGCAGATCTGGCCGCTCGTCTACACGGTGCAGATCTCCTTCACCAACTTCGGCGACGGACACATCAGCTCCAAGGAGGAGGCGATCGCCTCCATCACCTCCAACTCGGTGCGCGAGGTCGAGGGGTCCTCGCGGTATGCCCTCAACATCGCCGTCCCGGAGGGGTCCGACGTGGCCACCGGTGACGTGGCCTACCTCCTCACCGACGCCGAGGACAACTACTACGTCGGCACGCTGGACGGCCTCGAGGAGCTCCCGGCCGACGGCGTGGAGGCCGGCCCGACCGGCCGCATCATCTCCGCCCCCGGCTGGACCACCCTGACGCCGCAGCAGGTCAACGAGCGGTCCGCCGACCTCGCCGACTTCGGCGTCCCGGTCTTCGACGACGCGGGCGAGCAGACCGCCGGCATCAAGCAGGTGGGCCTGTCCGAGGCTTTCGTCGGCACGCCGACCAAGGTCTACGACGAGGAGGCCGACACGATCACCGACACGGTGACGGGCACGGTCTACGTCGCCGAGGACGCCAACTTCGTGCCGGAGAACGGCGAGGGGGCCGCGCTGCCGCAGGGCTGGCGCGAGTTCGTCGGCTTCGACAACTACACCAGCGCCTTCACCAACCCGACGCTGCGGGAGGGCCTGACCAAGGTCTTCGTGTGGAACGTCTTCTTCGCCGCGTTCACCGTCGGCGCGACCTTCATCCTGGGCATGGCGATCGCCATCCTCATGAACGACGAGCGGCTCAAGGGCAAGGCGATCTACCGCTCGATCCTCATCCTTCCCTACGCCCTGCCGATCTACGTGACGGCGCTCGTCTGGGCCTCGATGTTCAACCAGGACTTCGGCCTCATCAACGGCCTCTTCGGGCTGGACATCCCGTGGCTGACCAACGCGTGGTGGGCGAGGGCGGCGCTGCTGCTCACCAACCTCTGGCTCGGCTTCCCCTACTGGTTCATCGTCTGCACCGGTGCCCTCCAGGCGATCCCCAACGACGTCAAGGAGGCCGCGCAGATCGACGGCGCCGGACCGCTCACGACGATCCGCAAGGTGATCATGCCGCTGCTGCTCGTCGCCGTGGGGCCGCTGATGATCGCGTCCTTCGCGTTCAACTTCAACAACTTCTCGCTCATCTGGCTCTTCAACCAGGGCGGGCCCTTCGTCGGCGGGCAGAGCTCGATCGGCTCGACCGACCTGCTCATCAGCCTCGCCTACCGGCTGGCGCTGGGCGGGGCGACCCCGAGCTTCGGCTTCGCCTCCGCCATCTCGGTCATCATCTTCTTCCTGGTGGCCACCATCAGCTACTTCGGCTTCCGGCAGACCGCCGCCCTCGAGGACGTGAACTGAGATGACCGCACCCACCCAGACCCCGGCCGCCAAGCCGAACGACTCCGTCTACACGGTCACCACGAAGTCCCGTCGCAGCTCCTTCCGCGCCGTCTGGTGGCGGCACGCGCTGGCCCTGCTGGCGCTGGCCTTCGCGCTCTTCCCGGTGATCTTCATCGTGTCCTCGGCCTTCAACGACGCGGGCACCCTGTCGACGTCCGGCCTGCTGCCGACCCGTCCCGGGCTGCGCAACTTCGACGCCCTCTTCAGCGACGGCGCCCGCCCCTACTGGACGTGGTACAAGAACTCGCTCATCATCTGCGGGGTCGCCACGATCATGACGCTGGTGCTCGGCGCCTCGGCCGCGTATGCCTTCTCCCGGCTCCGCTGGACCGGTCGCCGGTTCGGGCTCCTCTTCATCCTGCTGGTCCAGATGTTCCCCGCGATGCTGGCCTTCATCGCGCTCTACATCACCTTCGCCAACGTCGGCGAGGTCATCCCGCAGATCGGCCTCAACACCCTCTGGGGCCTGCTCCTCGTCTACCTGGGCGGCGCGATGGGTTCCAACATCTGGCTCTTCAAGGGCTACTTCGACACCATCCCCAAGGAGCTGGACGAGGCGGCCAAGATCGACGGCGCCAGCCACGCCCGGGTCTTCTTCACCATCATCCTGCCCCTGGTGAAGCCGATCCTCGCGACCGTCGGCATCCTCGCCTTCGTCGGCCTGTGGGGCGAGTTCCTGCTGGCCAGCATCTTCCTCACCCAGGCCGACAGCCAGACCCTCGCGGTCGGCCTCTACAACACCCGCGAGGCGGACCAGAACCGCTACTTCGGCCAGTTCGTCGCCGGCGCCCTGCTGGCCTCGCTGCCCGTCGTGCTGGTCTACCTGAGCCTGCAGCGGCTGCTCATCGGCGGGATGACCCAGGGCTCGGTCAAGTGATCACGGCGGAGAGTCCTCATCACGACGGGTCTCCGCTCTACGTCAGCGACCAGCGGCCCGCCACCGGGGCCGTCGTCTCGGTGCGGGTGCGGGTGCCCCGCGGGTCCGGGGTGGGTGCCGTGCACGTGCGGACCACCCCGGACGGCGAGCAGTTCTTCACCGACGCCCGCCTCGTCTCGCGCGAGGAGCACGAGGACTGGTGGCAGGCCGAGATCACCTGCCACAACCCGGTGACCAACTACCGCTTCCTGCTCGAGGGCGGCGAGGAGGCGGCGGACGGCGGCGGGCAGGCATACCGGTGGCTCAACGGCGACGGCGTGCACCCGCGCGACGTGCCCGACACCAGCGACTTCCGCATCACCACCCACCCGGCCCCGCCGGCGTGGGCGCAGCGGGCGGTGGTCTACCAGGTCTTCCCCGACCGCTTCGCCCGGGACGCCGGCGCCGAGCCGGTCGGTGACCCCGGCGGGCCGCGCACCGACCTGCCGGACTGGGCGGTCCCGGCCCGCTGGGACGACACGGTGGTGCTGGACCGGGGCAACCCGGCGCAGGTCTTCGGCGGCACCCTCGACGGGGTGCGCGAGCGGCTGGACCACCTCGTCGGCCTCGGGGTCGACGTCCTCTACCTCACGCCCGTCTTCCCGGCCCGCTCCAACCACCGCTACGACGCGTCGACCTTCGAGGCGGTCGACCCGGTGCTGGGCGGCGACGCGGCGCTGCTGCGGCTGCAGGAGGCGGCGCACGAGCGCGGCATACGCGTCATGGGCGACATCACGACCAACCACACCGGGGACGCGCACGAGTGGTATGCCGCCGCGCGCCGGGACCCGGACGGCGAGTTCGGCGCGTGGTACGTCCGCGACGGCGAGGACCGCGGCCGCTGGGTGACCTGGCTCGGCGTCGAGAGCCTGCCCAAGCTGGACCACGCCAACGCCGGGCTGCGCGCCCGGCTCACCGAGGGACCGCAGTCGGTCATCGAGCGCTGGCTGGGGGAGGGCGGCGGCTTCGACTCGTGGCGGGTCGACGTCGCCAACATGACCGGGCGCTACAAGGGCAGCGACCTCACCCACGTCGTCGCCCGCGAGACCCGTGCGGCCGTCGACCGGGCGACCGGCGGGCAGGGGCTGCTCGTGGCCGAGCACACCCACGACCACAGCCGGGACGTCGACGGCGACGGCTGGCACGGGGTGATGAACTACTCGGGCTTCACCCGGCCGGTGTGGACCTGGCTGCGCGCGCCGGGCTTCGCGCCGAAGTTCCTGGGCAGCCCGCTGCCCGTGCCGCGGCTGGGGGCCGAGCTGGTGGCGGAGACGATGCGCGAGTTCTCCTCGATCGTGCCGTGGCGCTCCTGGGTGCACAGCATGACGCTGGTGGGCTCGCACGACACGACCCGGATCCGCACCCTGGTCGGTGAGGACGTCGAGCAGGTCAAGGTCGCGGCCGGGCTGCTGCTCACCATGCCGGGGATCCCGATGATCACCTACGGCGACGAGATCGGCATACCGGGGGACTTCGGCGAGGACGGCCGGCGGCCGATGCCGTGGGACTCGCAGGGTGCCGGTGACGGCCGGTGGGACGAGGACCTGGCCGCGCACTACCGCGAGCTCATCGCGCTGCGTCGCGACTGCCCCGCGCTCTGGGGCGGCGGGATGCGCTGGCTCTATGCTGAGGGGGACGTCATGGTCTTCCTGCGGGAGCACCCGGAGCAGACGGCCCTCGTGCACGTCGCGCGGGCGGCCCACGACGGCGTCGAGATCCCGACCACCCAGGTGGCCGGAGCAGGGGCCGCGCAGGGCCGGACACCGCAGACCGCGGGGCTCGACGTGACCGGGAGCGGGGTGCGGCTGGCCGCGCCCGGCCCGACCGTGCAGGTGTGGACCTGGGCGACCGACGCACCGGCCTGGGAGCCGGTGCCCGAGACCTACCGAGGTGGTTGGTGAGCAGCACATCCGTCCCCGTGCGCCCCGGCGCGGGTGAGGGCTCGGGCGCCTCGCGCGGCCGGCTCGCCGACCTCGCGGCGTACGCCGGGGTGAGCGAGGCGACCGTCAGCCGGGTGCTCAACGACAAGCCCGGCGTGGCGGTGGCGACCCGCCAGGCCGTGCTCACCGCGGTCGACGTCCTGGGCTACGAGCGGCCCAGCAAGCTGTCCCGCAACAGCGCCGGCCTCGTCGGGCTCATCACCCCCGAGCTCACCAACCCGGTCTTCCCGATGTTCGCCCAGTCGATCGAGACGCAGATGGCGGCCGCCGGGTTCACGCCGGTGCTGTGCACCCAGACCCCCGGCGGGGTGCACGAGGACGAGTACGTCCAGATGCTGCTCGACCGCGGTGTCTCGGCGATGGTCTTCGTCAGCGGCTACCACGCGGACAGCAGGGCCGGGGTCGAGCGCTACGCCGCGCTGCGCGAGCGGGGGCTGCCGATCGCGCTGGTCAACGGCTACCGCGAGGGGATCGACGCCACCTTCATCAGCCACGACGACCATGCCTCGATGCGGGTGGCGGTGCGGCACCTGCGCGACCTCGGGCACACCCGGATCGGCTTCGCGACCGGGCCGGCGCGGTATGTGCCGGTCCAGCGGCGGATCGAGGGGTTCCGTGAGGCGATGGCCGACCTCGTCACGGGAGGGCAGGGGGGCGAGCCGGTCGACCTCGACGAGCTGATCTGCACCACGCTCTTCTCCGTGGAGGGGGGCGCGGCGGCCGGGCGCCAGCTCATCGAGGCGGGCGCCACCGGCATCATCTGCGGCTCCGACGTCATGGCGCTCGGGGTCTTCCGGGCGGCGACCCAGCTGGGCAAGCGGGTGCCGGACGACCTCTCGGTCGTCGGTGGTGACGACGTGCCGTTCATGACCTTCGTCGACCCGCCGCTGACGACGGTGCGGATGGATGTCATGGGGATGGCCGAGGCCGCGGTGACGGCGGTGCTCGAGGAGATCGCGGGCGAGCCGGTGGACCGGCGGGAGTACCTCTTCGACCCCGAGCTCATCCTGCGCGAGTCGACCGGGCCGGCGCCGCGCTGACGGTCAGCCGCGGCGGGCGGCAAGGAGGGTCTGCAGCAGCTCGACCATCTCGTGCTCGTCGGCGACCCGGTGGCGGGCTGACGTGTCGCTGTCTCCGACGTGCACGGTGAGCGCGCGGGCGGTGTGGGGGTCGTCGGCCAGCGCCTCGAAGCCGTGCTCGTCGGTGAGGTCGTCGCCGGCGTAGAACACGGCCTGCGCATCGACGTCCCGGGCGAGCGCGACGAGGGCGACGCCCTTGCCGACGTGCGCGACGGCCAGCTCGACGACATCCTTGCCGGGCGTCACATCGAGGGCGGTATGCCGTGCCCCCAGCTCCTGCGCGGCGTCGAGGGCGGCACGCGCCTCGTCGTCGGGGAGTCCGCGGGTGTGGACGACCCGGCTGGCCGGCTTCTCCTCCACACGCAGGCCGGGGTGCTCCTCGCGCAGGGTGGCGAGCTCGTCGCCCAGGGTCTCCAGCAGCTCCTGCTGGTCGGCGTCGAGGGCGAGGCCGCTCTCGGACCGGGAGTCCTCGGCGCCGTGGCTGCCGATGAGCACGAGCGGGCCGTCGGGGTCCGCGCCGGAGAGCTCGCGCAGCGGCCCCAGTGCACGGCCGCTGACGAGCGCGACCGTGGTCCCTGGGAGCTCGGCGAGCGAGGTGAGAGCGGGCATACCCCCGTCGACGGGGCGGGAATCCATCGGGTCCTGCACGAGGGGTGCGAGGACGCCGTCGAAGTCGGTGGCGACGAGCACGCGGTCGAGCCGGGCGAAGTCCTGGACCGCGGCGACGAGGTCGGGGGAGAGGCTCACGACGTCTCCTTCGACCCGCCCCGGCCCGGCTTCTCGGGTGCGGCGGCCAGGCCGGCGAGGAAGTCCTGGGCCCAGGTCTGGACGTCGTGCTTGCGGACGCGGCGTCGCAGCCCGCGCATCCGCCGCTCCTTCTCCGCGGGCTCGTCGCGGATCGCCTGCAGAATGGTCTCCTTGAGCCCGGCGATGTCGTGCGGGTTGCAGCGGTAGGCCTGCGGCATCTCCTCGGCGGCGCCGGTGAACTCCGACAGCACGAGCGCGCCGCCGCCGTCGTGGCGGGCGGTGACGTACTCCTTGGCGACGAGGTTCATGCCGTCACGCAGCGGGGTGACGAGCATGACGTCGGCCACCTGGAAGAGCGCGGCCATCTCCTCGCGACCGTAGGACTGGTGCAGGTAGTGGACCGCGGTCGCCCCCAGGTGGGAGACGTCGCCGTTGATGCGCCCGACCATGCCCTCGATCTGCTCGCGCAGGGTGCGGTATGCCTCGACCCGCTCCCGGCTGGGGGTCGCCACCTGCACGAAGGTGACCTGGTCGGGGGAGATCTCGCCGTCCTCGAAGAGCTCACCGATCGCGCGCAGCCGGTGCCGGATGCCCTTGGTGTAGTCGAGCCGGTCGACCCCGAGCAGCACGACGTCGGGGTCGCCGAGGGACTCGCGGATCTCCTCGGCGCGGGCCTGCACCTCGGGGGAGTCGGCGAGCTCGCGGAAGCCCGAGGCGTCGATGGAGATGGGCACGGCCGCGGCCCGGACGGTGCGGGGAGCGGCGCCGAGGCGGCCGTCGTCGGCGCCGGCCCACTCGACCTTGTCGCCCTTGGTCGTGGCGCCGAGGACGGCGCGGCAGGAACGGGCGAAGTTGCGGGCGTCGTCGGGGCGCTGGAAGCCGAGGAAGTCGGCCCCGAGCAGCCCGCGCAGCACGGTCGCGCGCCACGGGAGCTGGGCGAAGAGCTCGACCGGGGGGAACGGGATGTGGTTGAACCAGCCGATCCGCAGGTCCGGGCGCTGGTCGCGCACCATCGCGGGCACGAGCTGCAGCTGGTAGTCGTGGATCCAGACCTGCGCGCCCTCCGCGGCGACCTCGCAGACGGCGTCCGCGAAGCGCTGGTTGATGGTGCGGTAGCAGGTGAACCACGAGCGGTGGAAGGTCGGCGCCACGATGACGTCGTGGTAGAGCGGCCACAGGGTGTCGTTGGAGAAGCCCTCGTAGTAGTCCGACAGCTCCTTGCCGGAGAGCGGGACGGGGTGCAGCCGCAGCTTGCCGTCGTCGAAGGGCTCAGGCGCCTCACCAGGGAAGCCGGCCCAGCCCACCCAGGCCGCGCCGCTCTCCCAGCCGCGCATGACCGAGTCCATGGCCGTGACCAGGCCTCCGGGGGCGGTGCGCCACTCGGTGCTGCCGTCGGGGTGGACGTGCCGGTCCACCGGCAGCCGGTTTGCGGCGATCACGAAGTCATACGTCTGCTGGCTGCTCATGCACGCTCCTCCAGGTCCCCCGTGGTCAACTCGGTGCCCAGCCTAGGAGGTGGGCGGCCCCCGTGCTTGTGCGGGCGGCTCGGGGGCCGGGTCCCCGCGCTGCTGCTGCTCAGAAGGGTGGGGGTTCGTGGTCGCGGGGTGGGGGGTGCTGGTCCCGGGGTGGGGCGTTGCGTGACTGGTCGTGGTCGTGATTGGCGTCGGTGTCGGCGCGGTGCCTGGTCCGGGTGTGGCGTTCGTTCTTGGTGATGAACATCCAGCGGGAGAGGGGTCCGCCGTGGTCGCCGGTGCCGGGGTGGTCGTCGTGGTCGGTGAGCAGGGCGTCGGGTCCGCGTTCGGAGAGCAGGGTGTAGAGGGCGCGGTTGAGCAGGTCGCGCTGGGCGTCGGGGTCGGCGTGCTGCTGGTGGGCAGGGGTGTCCTGCTCGTGTGGAGGCTGCGGTGGGGGTGTGTGGTAGTGGCGGTAGTCGTGGGTGCGGGTGGTGGTGGTGTGGCCGAGCAGGGTGGTCCAGGTGAGGTCGCGTAGGTGGTTGATGGTGGCGGTGGCGATGCCGAGGGTCTTGAGCTGGTGGTGGCGTTTGTCGAGGGTGACGAGGTTGGTCTCGGTGGTGGTGCCGCCGGGGGCTTGGCCGGTGGTGGGGTCGGGTGGTCCGGTCCAGGGGGTGACGTGGTCGAGCTCGCAGCTGGTGGCGGGGTGGCCGGTGCCGGGGGCGCGGGAGTGGACGTCGGCGGCGTGGATCTGGGTGCGCATGGCGGTGTCGGGCCGGTAGGTGCTCTGGGTGCGTTCGATCAGGCGCCCGTCGGCGGGGTCGGTCAGCAGCCGGGACAGGGTGGTGCCCGGGGCCAGGGCGAGCTCGCGGGCGTGCCCGGGGGTCAGGTAGGCCGGGTACCCGATGAGGTGACCCACCCCCCGGCCCGGCGGTTCACGATCTGTGCTGCCGTGCCCATCAGGCCGGTGCTGGGTGTGGGTGCAGGCGGGGGTTGCGGTGAGGGTGTCCCAGGGGATGATGACCTGCAGCTGGATCGCGGGCATCCCGGCCACGACGCGGGCGATGGTTCCAGGTCCGGGGTCTGCAGGTCCCGCCACACCGCCTCGGCATCCCTGACATCTTCGTCCCTGGCCTGTGTGTCGCCGGTCGTGGTGTCCCCGGCCTGGGTGCTCCCGTCGCTGCCCCGGTGTGGGGCAGGGGGAGGTGTCCGTGGATGAGCAGGGTGGCGGCGATGTCGGCGCGCAGCTGGTCCAGGGTGCGGGTGTCGCCGTGCTTGCGGAGGAGGCGGGCGGCGCGTTCGATACGGGTGTGGGCGGCGGCCATCGCGATCAGCGGGCCGGTGATGGACAGGGTGGCGGTGCCGTCCTCGCCGACGGTCATGGTGGCGCGGCGGGCCTGGTAGGCCGCGCGGCGGCGTTCTCTTTCTGCTTGGGCGTCGGTGCCCTCGGCGCGGGTGGCCTCCCGTTCCAGCGCGGCCTTGTAGTCGGCGGCGTACCACGGTGTGCCGCGCAGGTCACCGCCGGGGGTGAGACGCTCACGGGCGGCGGTCGCGGGATCGGTCCCGAAGAGGGCCTCGGCGACCAGGGCGCCCTGGTCGACCGGGAGCCGGGCGCAGCGGGCCCAGAAGTCGCGGACCATGGCCCAGGTCGCCTCCCCGGCGTCCAGCGCGGCCAGGACCGGTCCCCGGATGGTAGCCGGTGCGCAGGCGATCCCGACCAGGTGCCGGGTCTCCCCGACGCCCATGCCGAGGGTGGCCTCGATCTCGGCGCACGCGGCCCGTTTGGCCTCGGCGCGCCACATCTTGCGGCGCGTCTTGGAGAGCTCGTCGACGCTGGTGAAGCCCTTGTCCGCGAGCAGCACCGCCCCGGTCGTGGCGACCACCACCCGGGCGGCCTCGATCAGTCTGGCCTCCAGGCCACCCCGGGCGGTCGCGATCACCCCCAACGCCCCCAGCACCGCCGACTGCGGACCCTCCCGTCCCGGCTCGACCACCGTGACCGCCATGACACCCACCTCCCCCGAGGACCCTCCAACACCCACCACCGTAGTGGGCTAATACGACCAGCATACTCGAACATGTGTACGAAGGCAAGACCGACGTCCATCGCGTGTCCTGGCAATCCGCCCGACGTCGCGCACTCGAACCCTCGCTGCGGCCGCTGGACGGGAACCACCGCCCACCCTCGGTCGTTCACCCGCTCGTGCGGGGCCCCGCCACACCATGTCCACCGTGAACACACCGCAGATCCAGGAAGAGCGCATACCGTGGAACTCGTGACCGCCGACCTGCCTCGCACCGACGACGCGCGCCGAGCTGCGACGCGCGCGGTGCCCTCGGGGGGTCGGGGCGCAGGTCCGGCGCAGTCGGACGCGACCGAGGCGGTGCCGGTGGTCGTGCCCCGCACGCTCGGTCCGTGGACGCTGCGCGAGCGCGTCGGCGAGGGCGGCATGGGGGTCGTCTGGCGCGCCGAGGACGACCGCGGCCGGGAGGTCGCCATCAAGGTGCTGCGCCCCCACATCGCGCACGACGAGGGCGCGCGCGCCCGGCTGCGGCGCGAGGTCACGACCCTGGCGCGCGTCCATCACCCGCAGGTCGCGTCGGTCATCGACGCCGACGTGGACGGGCCGGCGCCCTACATCGTGACCGACTTCGTCCCCGGTCGTCCGCTCGACGTCGTGATCGAGGAGCAGGGTCCGCTGGGGCGCGAGGCGCTGCTGCGCCTGGCGCGCGGCCTGGCGGGCGCGCTGCAGGCGATCCACGCGCTCGGCATCGTGCACCGCGACCTCAAGCCGGGCAACGTGCTGCTCGTCGGCGAGGGCGACAACCTCGAGCCGGTCGTCATCGACTTCGGGATCGCGCAGGTCGCCGACGACGTGCGCCTCACCTCGACCGGTCTGGTCATGGGCACGCCCGGCTATCTCTCGCCCGAGCTGGTCGACGGCGGCGAGATCACCGAGGCGACCGACTGGTGGGGCTGGGCGGCGTGCCTCGCGTATGCCGCCTCCGGCCAGCCGCCCTTCGGCCGCGGCCCCATGACCGTGGTCCTCGACCGCGTCGTGCGCGGCCGGGTGCAGCTGGACGGGGTCGACCCCGAGCTCGCGCCGCTCCTGGCGACGGCGCTCTCGCCCAAGCCGTCGTGGCGGCCCAGCGCCGAGGAGGTGCTCGAGGCGGTCGAGCTGTATGCCCGGGGTCAGGACGTCACCGGGGCGCTACCCCGCTTCCCGCACGAGGAGCCCGCGCACGACGTCACGCGCGGAGCCGACGCCACCCAGGTCACCCCGCAGGTGCACCACACCCGCGAGGCCCCTCAGCGCGTCCCCGACGCCACCCGCGCGGCACCGACCGGCCCGCGCACCCGTCAGTGGCAGCAGCCCGCCCGCGGCGCCGTGGCCCCCGCGCCGACGCAGCCGCGCGAGCCGCAGCAGTGGCCGATCTCGGCCGAGCAGCAGCGCTACGCGGCCGCCCAGGCCCCGGACCAGCGGTCCCAGGGCTGGGCGCCGGCCCCCGACCAGCAGGACCCCTACCTCCCGCGCCGCGCCGAGGGTGGGGCATACCCGGCGGTCGGCGGTCCCCAGGGCCCCGAGCAGGGCCAGCCGGACCCCCGGATCGGGCGCAGCGCGCGCAGCGGCACCCTGGCGGCGATGCTGGTCGCCTTCGCCGCAGTCGCCTCGGTGGCGCCGCTGCTCGCGTGGGGTCTGTATGCCGCGTGGGGGCTGTCGACACGGACGGTGGACCGCGCGCTCACCGGGCTCGTCGTGCGCCGGCACGAGGCCGGGCGGCGGCGCAGCGACGTCCCGATGGCTGTGCTCGCCTCGCCCTGGCACCTCGTGGCCGCCGCGCTGTCGACGGTACTCTCCCTGCTGCTGCCGCTGGCGATCGCCGGCGTGGTGGCACTGGTCGTCTCCGGGCTGCTCAGCACGACCGCGATCGCGCCGGGCATCGGCGTGACCCATCCCATCTCGGTCGCTGTCGGCTCGCTCGTCGGCGGCTGGCTCGGGTGGTGGGGTCCGGGCAGCACGGCGCTGCGGCGGGGGTCGCGCACGCTGGTGCGTGGCGCGGTGCCGCCGGGCCTCCCGACCCTCGTCGTCGTGACGCTGTGCCTGGTGGGCGGGGCGGCGCTGGCGTACTGGTCGCTTCTCGACGGCGACGTCGTCTCCTGGTGGCCGCTGCCGGGCGGGATGACGCCGCTGGACTACCTGCCGTTCGGGCTTTCCTGAGCCATGCGCATACCGTCACACGAGCCTCACGCGTCGCATTTGTCGACGTGAGTCTCGTCACACAAGTCTTCCCAGGCCCGGCCTGCTGCCCTACGGTGGTTCGGGCGCCACGTCCCAGGCGTCACATCAGTCCCATCCGGAAGGACCACTATGGCCCGCCCTGCCCGTCCTCGCGTCGCCCGCACCGGTGCCGCCCTGCGCCGCGCCGGTCAGGCCACGCTCGCCGGCACCGCGTCGTTGGCCTCGGTCGGCCTGACCGCGCCGAGCGCTGCGGCGGACGACCACAACGTGTGGGACCGCGTGGCGGACTGCGAGTCGAGCGGCAACTGGAGCATCAACACCGGCAACGGGTTCTACGGCGGGCTGCAGTTCTGGCACCCGACGTGGAAGGGCTTCGGCGGGCAGGAGTTCGCCGGGTATGCCCACCAGGCGACGAAGGCGGAGCAGATCACCGTCGCGCAGCGCGTGCTGCGGGTGCAGGGGCCGGGCGCCTGGCCGGTGTGTTCGGTACGCGCCGGGCTGACGATGAGCAACGGTCTCGAGCCCTACCCCGGTGGCGGCAGTCCTGCCCCCGAGCCGGAGCCCCAGCCGGATCCGGAGCCGCCGCGCGGCGAGGTGCAGACGTGGAAGGTGAGCGCTGGAGCCGGCGCCAACATCCGCTCCGGCCCGAGCACCGGGCACAGCGTCATCGGCGGTGCGGCCAACGGCACCCGCTTCCAGGGGGTGCAGAGCAACGGCTGGGTGAAGCTGCAGGGCCGCTCGGGGTGGATCAGCGCCAGCATCATGACCCGCGTCGGTGACGACGGCGGCGGTGGGGGAGGTGGCGGCTCGCTGATGGCGCCGCTCGTCGCCGACGGCATCCGCGGCCCGCTGACGACCAAGGCGATCCAGCGCTGGGTGGGCGTCTCCGAGACCGGCCGGTGGGACGGCACGACCATCCGCGCCGTGCAGGCCCGCGTCGGCACCGGCGTCGACGGCGTCTGGGGCCCGAAGTCGCAGGCCGCGCTGCAGAGCTACATCGGCGTCTCCCGCGACGGCTCGACCTACATGAACCACCGCACCGTCGTGGGCCTGCAGAAGTGGCTCAACAGCAACGTCATCGGCTGAGACGGGTAGCATCGACGCGCTGTCCGGCCTCCGGGCTGGACGCGCTGGCGTGGCGCAATTGGTAGCGCACCTGTCTTGTAAACAGGTGGTTGAGGGTTCGAGTCCCTTCGCCAGCTCTCCTCGTGACCAGCGATTTCACCCCTCTGACCTGCGGAAACGCGGCTGGCATGCCCCGAACCAGCATGGTCACACGTTGTCAGAAGTGGGCACGAAGTGGCACCCTTAGTGCACGTATGATGCACGAAATGGGGACGCGATGGCATCGAGACGAGGCTTCGGAACGCTGAGGCGGCTGCCCTCCAAGCGGTGGCAGGCCACCTACGTGGGGCCCGACCTCGCGCGCCACACCGCTCCGCACACCTTCGCCGCGAAGGTTGACGCGGAGGCCTGGCTGGCCAAGGAGTGGGCCCTGGTGAACAGCGACGGCTGGGTCGCGCCGAAGCGGCGGGTGGAGCTCGCTGAGCGGCTGGCACCACCGACGTTCGGCGAGTTCGCCCGCCAGTGGCTCACCGACCGGTCCCTCAAGCCTCGGACACGTGAGGGCTACGAGCATCTCCTCCGGCGCTACCTCGAACCTGAGTTCGGCGACCTGCTCGTCTCCGACCTCACGCCGGCACTCGTGCGCCGGTGGTGGGCCGGCCTGTCGGCGGACCACCCCACGGTCAACGCCCGCGCCTACGCACTCCTCCGGGCCATCCTGACCACCGCGGTCACCGACGAGCTCCTGGCCAGCAACCCGTGCCGCGTCCGCGCCGCCTCGAACCCACCGACCAAGAAGGAAATCCGTCCCGCGGCGCTCGCCGAGCTGGACGTGCTCGTGAAGGAGATGCCCGAGCAGCTCGGCGCGCTGGTCCTGCTGTGCGCCTGGTGCGCGCTGCGCGTGGGGGAGGTGCTCGAGCTGCGCCGGCGCGACCTCGACCTGAACCGCGGCGTCGTCAAGGTGACCCGGGCGGTGTCATGGGTCCGCGGCCAGCCGATCGTCGGCACTCCTAAATCGGCCGCCGGCACCCGCGAGGTGACCGTGCCGCCGCACATCGTCCCCACCCTGGAGCGGCACCTGGAGAAGCACGTGCGCTCCGGAGCAGACGCCCTGCTGTTCCCCTCCATGCGTGATCACCAGCGTCATCTGCAACCGACGGTTCTGCACACGGCATGGCGCAAGGCCCGAGCCGCTGCCGGACGGGAGGACCTGAGGATTCATGACCTCAGGCATACCGGAGCGACCATGGCCGCTATGACCGGCGCTACGCTCGCCGAGCTGCAGGCTCGTCTCGGCCACTCGACCGTGGCGGCCGCCCTTCGTTACCAGCACGCCGCTCAAGGTCGTGACGCGGAGATTGCCGCCAAACTTTCCGACCTCGCCCGTCCCAAAGGAGAGTAGAACGAACATCTCGGGCAAGGTGGCAAGCCGGGTAGAGGCGTGACATCGCGCTCACGCCGAGAGTCGGACGTCTGCTGACTGAGCAGGGGTGGGCCGCTGATGAGAAGAGGACGATATGCCCGCGTTTGAACCGGCACTGACACGATGCCACTCCTTACTAGTCGTTTCCATAGTCATCATCAATAACGTCCTGCTGGAATCGCTCAGTCAGGTCCTCCCACTCCTCCTGCACAAACTGCTGGCGTAAGCCAGCAGCCACAATCTCAGCCGTACTGGTTAGTTCCAGCGTGCAGATGGGGCAATGGAAGGCAACGGCGACGTAGATCGCATCCCGGACCAAACCGTCGTCTACGAACCGCTCGCCACTTGCTCGGACGCGCTCCATAACAATCGGGACTTCGTGCTGGCAGCCCGGGCAAATCACGACGCGGACTGGGGGACGTGCAAACGAGGCTACCGCGATGGGCATCCGACTAGCAATCTCCTCCTCCGTTAGCTTCGAGAAGAACGCCTGCGCCTCCCTTATTCGCTGATTCACTTCGTGCGCAAGTTTCTTGTCCTCCAGATCGACTAGGGAGCGGGCGAGTTCGATTACTTCTGGGTCAAGCACATCCTGAAGATTCGCCTCCAGGTAGGCGCACACAACCTCGCCTACTCTAAGGAGCTTGGGTAGCCAGAAATCGTTGGCAACATTCCCTGCGGCGGCCTCGCCCGTATGTAGTTCAACGTTACGAATGTTGAGCAGGGTAACCGAATCCTGTTGTCTTTCCTTCGTGAAGTTGGGCACTATTTGCATGAGGCGGCTGATAACTGTATGGGAAGGAATCGACTTCGACTCGTTGGACGTCGGGATACCGTTAGCTGCGAGGATGCTCTCCCCTTCGGGTGCGGCGAGCAGGCTCGGATGCACTTTCGCCAACGGCGCCCGCAGCAGAAACTCAAAGCCTAAGAGGTGCCAAAGAACGAACTCCTCATCGTCGGAGTGTTCGTGCGCCGCACCCCGCGCGAAATAGACTTTCGCCTTACCGTAAATGCTATCGAAATCCCACATCATGTCACCTCTCGATGTACGTCCGCACCAGCCTTCGGGGCGCTGCCGGAGAGACTGGAGGACGCCTATGCAGTAGGCCCCAGTTGTCGACAACTAGGATGCGACCCTCTTTCCAAAGACATACAGCGCTCGGACCTTGTTCTTCTATGAGACGAGGAAGCTCTGCGTCGTTGACTTCACACACCCGGGGGTCCCAACGGAGTCGCATTTCACCCGCTCCGGTCGGCGAAACCGCTGGGAGATGCCTCACTCTCCCCGTTCTGTTCCGCACAACCATTGCACACCGACGCAAGCGCCCCAGCAACTCCTTACTCGGCCTCAAAAGCTCTGTGGCTGTGCTCTCCTCCGCCATCACGCACTCCAACACCATCCATCGGGGTGGCTCAGACGTTAGTGCACCGTCAGTGTGCCACGGAAAGGCGCCGAACCCGTACCGATCTGAGTGGCTCCATTGACGGCCATTCGTCGGTTTAGGCTCGAGGACCTCTCTGTGGTCTTCAGTACCGAGTGATGCGAGAACAGGCTCGGCCTCTGCTCGCGATTCGAAGATCAGGAAGCCGTGCTCTCGCAGTACCTGCCGCCTCGATCCAGGTGCTTGGGACTGCAACATGTCGCTGAATCTAGCAGGGTACGGAACGGAGCAGGTCGACCGTCGCGCGGTCGAGGTAGGTTCTGCTTGTCACGAATTGCCGTCCCTTGTTCTGCGGGACCGAGCTCGGGCCTTGTCACTGTGACAGCGCAGGTCAACAGCTGAGGTCCGGCCGTGCGGTATCTCTAGCGACAGCGCCTGTTCTTATGCGGGAAGACTCCGTCGGCGGTGCTCGCCAATGCCTGTGCGGACGGCCCCTGGTTATCGGCGTCCTGACTGGATAGATGGCGGAAACGCGTCAATGCAGCCTCCTCCTGGGCCGGCCTTAGCTCCATAACTCCGTGAAGCCCACCCCGATCTCGAAGACGGGTGCACTCGTATACACCCGATAGATCCGCGTCGAGCTCGAGCTCCGGTGAGGGTCAACGACGGCAAGGCGCGGGCTTCACTGAGCCTCAAGGAGTTCGGGTGAGGTGCTATACGACGTCCGCACGCACGCTCATCCTCAGCTCTCGGTCGTCAGGATCCGGCTCCCCAGTGCGGGAGAGCTCCACGCGGTCGAAAAGCGCGTTGTTCCAAGGATGGTCCACCCAGAGCCTTCGTGTTCGCGAACTGCTGTGCCCAGTCGGAGTCGAGTTCCTTTGCGCTCCTCGTGGTCGAACAGATCCATGTCCCAGGACAAGATCAGGCTGGGCTCCTCGGGGCACACCGCCCGGTCTCGGTGCCCGTCCGAGACGCCGTACGAGAAGTGACCGTCGGCCACGCCCCCCATACAACACGCGGTGGTGGAAGTCTGAGCTTTCGCCGCTCGTGCGCGATCGATGTCCCGATCCCGTCCTACCCCGTCGCGCTACCCGGTCGCCTCGTCGTCCACGATCTCTCCCTCGACCACCTCACCACCAGGGTTCCCGACTGTCGGGCCCTCCTCGATCCCGGTCGCCTCCATCAAGGGGCCCAACTGGTTCAAGCCCGCCCCCTCCGGAAAGAAGACCTCAAGCATCAGCCGCAGGAAGTGGACGATGAGCGGGCCCCACTCCTTGAGCAACTCAACGCCCCCGAGCCGCTGAGGCGACAGAGCGACCGCGCCCACAGCCCTCTCAGCCGCATGCTGAACGCCTTCGGGACCAGCGACTTTGTAGTACCGGAGAGCCCACTCGACGTTCTGCAGGGCGTCCACCATTGCGGACTTCGCCGGGTTCGCGATCGTGCGGTCTGCATCGATCTGACGACGGAGGTCGGCAACCTCGTCGGCCCATGCGAGGCGGCGGTCCTCGTCATCCTCCACCTCGGTCGCTGGGCGCACCCTGTCCAGATAGGAGGCGACAGCCTCCAGGTGCTCCATCGCGTCGTCATCGATGTGCGCAATGCGAGGGTTGGCCTCTGCGATCACCCCGTTACCTCCCACCGGTATGAATACCCCGGTGAGGGCCGGCAGCGACTTGTGGAACAGCCGAAGCATCGCCTTGTTATTCGCTGCAACCAGTGCCCGGTCAATGTCGTCCACCAGGCCAAGCACCCGGATGGCCGCGATGTCTAGGTCAGGCGACACCCCCGGAACGAGGCTCTGCTTCCAAGCTGCTCGGAGGCTGGCAGAGGGCTGTGCCCTCACCTCCGCATGCACTTCGTCGAGGAGGAGGTGGAGGCGCCAGGCCGGGTTTGCCAAGTTGAGTTCGTCATCTGCCATGTGTCGGAGACTATCCACAGCCCGTGACACATCCCGCGGTTATCTACAGATGTTGTCTTACGCGGTCAGGCCAACCCACCCGCACGTCTGCCCACGGCTCCGCGTTCGGCGCACACGCCCGCTGGCCGCGCGCCCGCTGGCGCTGGACGAGTGCGCCCCACGCGACGATTTTCGCGCATCTCCCGGTCGGCCACCCGGCGGGCGGGATCCTCTTCGCGCCCGGTCTCGACGTCCGGTATTGGTTCCCCTCTGTGTCAAGGGGCCCGGGTCCGTCGCTTTCTAGGGTGCGCCGCCGTTGGTCGCCGTCAAGGTCGTTCGTCCTGTGGGGCGCTCCACCTTGACGGCTCCGGCGCGGCGACGCTGGGTGGCCGCTGCCGGGACCGGGAGGGGGTGGTCGCCGGGGTCGGGCGGGGGTAGCGTCGGGTGTGCGGGTCCGGGAAGTGGCTGATCCGAAGTGCCGATGTGCGGGGGCAGGTCGGCCGCGCTGGATACGTCAGACGCCCCGCAGTGCCCTCCCGGACCCGCCTGAACGTCTGCGTCGTCGAGTGGTTCGGCGTCGGCGACGAGCTGGCGGTACACCACGTCGGACAGGCGCCGTTTGAGTGCGCGCAGCGCCTCCATCGACGTCTTGCCGGCGGCGACCTTGCGGTCGAAGTAGGCCCGGCCCTCGGTGTTGTTGCGCAGCTGCACGGTCGCGGCGATGTGCAGGACGTGGTTCATCCGGCGGTTCCCCGCGCGGGAGAGGCGGTGGCGGATCTGCTGGCCGGAGGACGCGTCCAGGGGCGCGGTCCCGGTCCAGGACGCGAAGCGCGCCCTGGTCGGGAACCGGGCGACGTCGCCGGTGTCGGCCAGGATCCGTGCCGCGCCGACGGGGCCGACACCGTGGATGTCCATTAGGTGCGACCCGCGCGCGAGGACCGCGGTCTTCAGCTCGGCGTTGAGCGCCTTGAGCTTGGCGTCGACGGCGACCAGGTCAGCCAGCTCCTCGACCGCCATCCGGCGCCGGGTCCGTCCGGCCACGTCACGGGGTCGGACGCCGGCGAGCATCTTCTTGGCCTGCAACGCCGACAGGTCCCGCTTCCGCTTGCCCGGGATCAGTTCACCGAGGAGCCGTTGCAGCCGGTTGACCGTCTGTACCCGTAGGCGGGACAGCTCGTCCCTGCGGTCCGCGAGCATCCGCAGCGCCTCGAGCTCCCCGTCGCGGTGCACCACCCGCAGCCCCGGCGTGCGGACGGCGACGACGGCGATGGAGTGCGCGTCCAGGGCGTCGGTCTTGCGGTTGTGCCCGGTGTCAAACAACCGGACCCGGGCGGCCAGCTTGGCCGGGACGTCGACGACGCGTTCTCCGTCCTGGACCAGGCGCTGGGCCAATGGCCGGCCGGTGCCGTTGGCGCCCTCGACCGCCCAGAGCCGGTTGCGGGAAGGTGCGCACGTAGGACCGCATCGCGGTGTACCCGCGCTGGTCGGTGTCGAACCGGCCGGTGGCGACCAGCCGTTCCTGACGGTCCACGACCTCGATCGTCGCAGACAGCTTGTGGGGGTCGACCCCGATGATGACCTCTGCCATGCTCCTCGCCTCCATGGGCGACTCGAACCGATATGAGGAACGGCGAGGTGGGCAGTGCTACTACGAGCAGGGCAATCCCCTCTTGAGCCACGCCTCGTCAGCGGCGCCCGACGAGGCACAGTCCAATAGAGAGCCACACCCCCTTACAGGGTGGGCAGCCGCGATAGGGAGCGTCCCGCCGGGCACCTAGATCGAGTCTGGCCCGACCCGATCATGAAGAGAAGTCTCCTAGTAGCCGCGCCCAGCACGTGGCGCACGCGTCCGTCGACAAGGAGCCACTTAGGCTAGATCGGTGCTTGCTGCCGCACGGAACTCGTCGAGTGCTATCACCACCTTCGCCTCGAGTGCTTTCCGCGCCCGGCTGACGGAAGGTTTGAAGCCGCCGCGGGCATGGGATTGGGCGCTGCGATCCGTGGCTAGCGTTGTCAATGCGTCCACGAGTTCCTGACCCTTCTCGACGACCTTGGGCGATCCGATGGTTGCCACCGCCTCCCAAGCGCGCGAGAGGCCCACCAAGTCGTCTGCGAGGCGGTCAACCATCTCGACGTGGACACGGTAGCCAGTGATCGCCGGGACGACCGCGAGGCGGCGTCGCCTACCCGCAACCACGGCGTGCAACAGGTTCAGCCGGACATGCGCGCGCTGAATACGCGAGGTGAACTCCTGATAGGCGACGGCTCTCGCGTCAGCCTTCGCCGATCGAGCACCGAGCCATCGGTGTCCTGCATGGACGGTCTCGCCGATCGCGACCTCGAACAGCTTCATGACGGCTACCTGGATGTCGATCATGGTGGGCAGTCTGTCGCTCCCCACCGACACACTCATTTGCCGCACTGAGCGTGGCCGCACGCTACTGCCACCACTCGGTTCTCGCCCACCGGGTGCGATCACATCTGGGGCGTCTGACGCCGGGTTGTCGGCAACGCGGCCGGACTGGCTTCAGGGGCGGCTCATATAGAACGCCCGCGGTGGAGCTTGTTGCTGCGTTCGGAGAAGGAGATCAACACCCGCGACAGGGCAGGCTCCAGCTCGGCGAGGTCCGCCTTATCCATGCGGTTCGTGTTCAGAGCCCAAGTGAGACGGTCGAGCACGTCGATCCACTCGCGGGTGGAGTGCGGGGACTGCCGAACCGGCACGTTGACTCGGCGTTCGACGACCTTCTCCCTCTCGACGATCACCTCGACCGGTCGGTCGACGATCTTCACCGCTGCGAGGCCGGCGTCAGCGGCACGGCGTTGCTCCCAAGCTCGATGCCGACAGGAGCTGGAGCACCACTTCGGAACACGCCCACGAGAGGGGATCGGGGCCTCCGCTCCGCACCATCCGCAACGGACCGTCTGCCCCGGTTTGCGGCCAGTGACAGGTGCGCCCCCACCGCTGGGGACGTTGCCCGAGTTGGTATCCATGGGAGCACCTCCAGGGCTCGCACCGGCGAGGTTTATTCTGTGCCAACGATATACCCTACTGGTGGACAGCCCTATCGGAACCAGTCCTTATAGCTGGCCCGAAGCAGGCGACGCCCCGCAGGTCAGGCGCCCGGAATGGGAGGCGTCACGCTCCGTCGTTCGGCGCTTCGTAGGGTCCCGGTTTGTCAGAGTCCGAATGCGCCGCCGCTGACGAGGATGGCTATGCCGAGGCCGATCAGGACGATCGGGAAGAGCACGTGTTCCCATCGCTCGAGCACCTCGGCGATAGGCCTGCGGGTGGCGACATACCTGGCGAGAAGGACCAGCACGCCGACGAGCAGCAGGAACACGACGCAGAAGATGACCACGGTTGCCGTGCTGACGTTCAGGAACACCGGGACGTAGACGCCGATGTTGTCTCCGCCGTTGGCGAAGGTGACCGCGGCGACAGTCAGGATGCCGACCTTCTTGCCCTCGACCTTCTCGTCGTCGTCGTCACCGTCGCCTCGCCATGCCTGCCACGCCGCCCAGATACCGAGCGCCAGGGGGATGAGCCCGAAGTAGGGAATGGCGCTGGACGGCAGGACCAGCCCGGCCCCCCAGGCGACCAGCAGCGCAGCACCGAGGATCCCGACGAACCCCAGGTACTGCCCCAGCGCGATCCGGGTGGTGGTGCCTCGTTGGCCGGCGCCTCGGGCGAAGAACAGAGAAAGAATGATGATGTCATCGATGTTGGTGGCCATGAACAGCCCGATCGCCTGCAGGACCGTGGTGAGGATCACCGGCTGACCTCGCAGCCGGCGACGGGGCACTGCGGATCCAGGCACGGGGCGTCCTCGTTCACGGCGAGGGTCACCTCGACCAGCGCGAGCAGCGCGTTGGTGAGGTGCGGGTCGGCGATCGCGTAGAGGGTCTGTCGTCCCTGCGGTTCGGCCACGACGATGCCGCAGTCGCGCAGACAGGTCAGGTGGTTGGACACGTTGGGCCGCGTCAGGCCGAGGTCCTCGGCAAGTCCAGCGGGATAGGCAGGCCGTTCGAGCAGCGACAGCAGGATCCGAGCCCGCGTCGGATCTGCCAGGGCCCGGCCGATCCGATGCATCGCGTCCAGCTTGGAGGAAGTAGTCAGCACGGGCTGAACTATACAGTTTGTGCTGAACCGTCCGTGAGGTCGGGGGTGCAACGGGAAGTCATCAGCTTCAGCGTCGGAGGTGGGTGTCGCGTTGGGCGGTGTAGGCGCTCCAGTCTCGTGAGGCCAGGGCGGCCCACCGGGTGGCGGTGTTGGGGGCCAGGCCGAGCACCTCTGCCAGGATCGGGGTGGGCATGCTCGCAGCAAGCTGGAACATGGCGGCGTTGCGGGCGGCCATGGGCTGGATGCCGCGTTCGACGAGCTGGGCGCGGACGTTCTCCGTCGCCAGGTGCTTGCCCGGGATGCCGCCGGGGAAGAGCCAGGTGTCGGGACGGCTGACGTAGGAGGCCTGCCCGCGACGGGTCAGGTGGGTGCGGACGAGGCGGTCGAGCGGGCCCGGCAGCTCGACGGGGAAGGTGTCGAACGTGGCCGTGGTGACGCCGACGGCGTCAACGGTGATCTGGTCGGCGCGCATGCGACAAACCCGGGCCAGGGGTTGGGCGTAGAGCAGGACGAAGAGACCGGCGACGCGGGCGTAGAGGCGGATCGTGTCGTCGTGCAGGAGCAGCTGGACGTGCGACCACCTGTCCTCGTCGGAGAGGGTGACGGCGGGCTGCGTGGTGGGGCGGGTGGCCGCGGACAGATCCCCTCCGAGGCCGGTGCGGGCACACCAGGCCAGGAACGGTCGCAGCGCGAGGGCGCGGGCGCGGTGCTCCTCGGCGAACCGGTCCAGGTCACCCTGTTCGATGTCGGCGAGGTCCGTGCCGTGCTCGGTGAGCCAGTTCATGAAGCGGGCGGTGACGACGATGGTCGCTCGGGCTGCGGAGATCGCGCCGTGGGTGAGGGTCCCGTGCTGCTCCTGGCGGCGCAGCCTGCTCAGCACCTGCCAGCGGGCGAACCGGGCCAGTACCTCGGACTGCCCGGCCGGCAGGGTGCCCAGCAGCTCCTCCAGCCACGGGCTGACCCGCTCGAGCTCGGCGTGGAAGGGCGGCAGGACCCCCAGGGCGGTGAGCAGGTCGCGCAGGTTAGGTGTTGGTCCTGTCGGCCGGGAGCGTGTCGAAGGTCGCGTGGGAGATTTCGAGCTCGTCGCGGGCCATCGCGCCCAGGGTGGCCGGGCCGGTGGAGCGGGTGAACCAGTACAGGGTGGTCTGCGGTCGTGGCCCCGAGATCAGGGCTTCGTACACCGGCCGCAGTCGCGGGTTGATGCCGCCGTCGGGGCCGGACAGCAGCGCGGTGGTCTTCTCCTTCAGGGCGCAGTGCCCGCACAGCCGGCCCCACGGGGAGTCCTCCCTCCCGCAGGCGGTGCAGGCGTAGACGGCCTCGTTGCCGGTGCAGGGCGCGCACGCCGGCCGGCGGTCGGCGTAGAAGGCCAGCACCCTGATGTTGGCGCAACCGGGGCAGGGTTGGGCGGTCCGGGCGAAGCGCAGGGTGCAGCGCTGGCAGACCGCCTCCTCCAGGACGATCCGGGTGCACCGGTCGTGTCGCCCGCAGTGCGCGCAGTCCTGGCGCGGCAGCCGCGGACGTGGGCTCACCGGCCCTCGGGCGGGCGGCGGACCCGGGCCCGGATCGGGCGCAGGTCACCGATGCCCGGACCGCGGTCCCCGGTGCCGGTCTTGGCGGGTTGGTCCTCGACGACGGTGGGGACCAGCAGGTCGTTGGGTTCGCAGTCCAGGATGTCGCACAGGGCCGCCAGGACGTCCATGTTCAGCCGTTGCGGGGTCCGGGCCACCAGCCGGTAGACGTGCTCTCGGGACAGGTGGACCCCGCGCTCGGCCAGCAGCGGGACGAGCTCGGAGGTCTGGTACATGCCGTGGGTGGCCATCACCTGGCGCAGGTTCCACCCCATCACGGTGCGGACGGTCATCCCTGGTCCTCCTCATCGGTGGGTGCGTAGACGCGGGCCAGCGCGGCCTTGAGCGTCTTGTCCTTGAAGTCGTTGCTGACCGAGGCGTAGATCGCGGTGGTCGAGGCGTAGGCGTGCCCGACCTGCTCCTGGACGAACCGTTCGGGATAGCCGAACTCGACCAGGTGGGTCACGTAGGAGTGGCGCAGGCAGTGCAGCGACAGCACCGGGTCCAGGCCCGCCTGGTTGCGGACCGCCGCGAAGCGGGCGTCGAAGTGGCGCAACGAGACCCGCGAGAGCCGCTCGGTCACCCACAGGGCCGGGTGGCCAGGCACGCCGAACAGCGGCCTTGCCTGCTCGACCCACTGGCGCATCCCCTCGATGGCCCAGTCGAACTCCGGCACCGCCAGGACCGTGCGGCGGCGCGGGGTTCCACCGCGGACAGCCTTGCCGTAGCGGACGTGCACCGAGCCGTAGGTACCCCACCGGGGCACGTGCGGGTTGGGCCGCAGGTCGGCCACGTCCAGTCGGCACAGCTCGTTGCGGCGCAGGCCGAACGCGTAGGCGGTCTTGAAGACCTGCGCGTCACGCAACGCGCTCAACGCTCCCTTGCGGCCCGAGGACGCGGCCCGTTCGACCTGGGCGTCCAGGTGGTCGAAGAGATCCTGCAGCTCTCCGTAGGTCAGCGGCCGTCGTGCCGGACGGCCCTCGTACTCGTTCAGGTGCGCCACCGTGTTCCACTCGTGGCACACCTGCGAGGGCACCGAGCCGAACCGGTCGCGACACTGCCGGGGCCACTCGTACCGGGCGTCGGTCAGGTAGTCGCAGAACATCCGCAGCGCCAGGTGGTACCCGCGGATCGTCGAGGGTGACCGCCGACCGTCCCCGCTGGCCAGGGAGACGGTGAAGTCCTCCACGTCCCCAGGACCCCACGCCCACGGGTAGGACTCGGCGAACTCGGTGAACCGACGGACCAACCGGACCCGGTCGCCGATGGTCTTCTCACCCAGCAGCCGGGAGGCCTGCTGACGACCCCACCCGGTCAGCATCGCCTCGAAGACGGCGCTCTCCTCGTTCAGATGAGCCACGCCGGCGATCAGGACGAGCCCCGCTGATCCGGGTATGCCGACCATCAGGACCGCCGATCCGTCGTTGCCGCAGAAGCCATATTGTTGCTCCTGACGTTACACCTAGTAGGACGTCCCTGGTCAACGAACTCGCGTGGGGACGTCGGCGTCCCTACTAATCCGCAGACCACCCAACGGGTGTGACTTCTGACGCGATAATGCTCGCTTGGTCCGGCAATGCAAGAGGTGTAACGGAGTTGGGACCTGCGGTCCCTGTGCCGGTCGCTGAGAATGGGGGTGTCGTCCGGCGACGTCGGCACACACTGGTGCGGGGAGAGCCCGTAGAGGTGTATGGCGCGAGGTCCTCGGGTGCCGCTGGATTGTTGCTACGAGCACGTGGGTCTGTGTCCTGGCAGAGGATCTTCCGGGCGGCGTCGGTCGCGAGGGCCGCGGCCGCTGACCGGAAAGGGGGCTGGGTCGGGGTGGAAGTGCTTTTCGAGCGGGTGGCCGGCCTTGACGTCGGCAAGGACTCGGTGACGGCGTGCGTGCGCATCCCGGGGGCGCGACGCGGCCGGCACACCGAGACGCGCACGTTCAAGACGACGACCGGATCGCTGCGGGTGATGCGGGAATGGCTGCTGGAGTGCTGGTCACGATCGCGGCGATGGAGTCGACCTCGACGTACTGGAAGCCGCCGTTCTACTGCCTGGAGGAGGTGATGGAGGTCTGGCTCCTGAACGCCGCGCAGATGAAGGCGGTGCCTGGACGTAAGACCGACGTGCGCGACGCGGAGTGGATCGCCCAGCTGCTCGAGCACGGGTTGCTGGCGCCCTCGTTCGTGCCGCCACCACCGATCCGTTTCTTGCGGATGCTGACCCGCTACCGGATGCAGCTGATGGGTGACCGCACCCGGGAGTGCATCCGGCTTGAGATGATGTTGGAGGACGCTTCGATCAAGCTGTTCACCGTCGCCTCGACGCTGACCACGGTGTCGGTGCGGGTCATCCTGGCGGCGATGATCGAGGGGGAACGGGACCCGGTGGTGCTGGCCCAGCTGGCCAAGGGCAAGATCCGCCGCAAGATCCCTGACCTGGCCCAGGCGCTGGAAGGACACTTTGAACCGCCCCGGGTTTGGTGGAGGGTCTTGATCTCTACGGGAGAGTGGAGTCATGCCTGCACCGAGGAAGTACAGCGACGAGCTGCGTGAGCGTGCGATCCGCACGGTGAACGAGACGATCAGGGAGAATCCGGGGATGCCGGTCAAACGCGCCTGCAGCCAGGTGGGTGAGCAGCTGGGCATCCCGGGGCCGACCCTGCGGAACTGGTTCCGTGGGCCCGGTCCCGCCGCCGGGTCGACCGCAACGGCGACTGACCCCCACGAGCGGTTGGTGCAGCTGGAGAAGGAGAACCGCGAGCTGCGCCGGGCGAATGCGATCCTGCGGTCGGCATCGGCTTTTTTCGCGGCGGAGCTCGACCGCCCCTCAAGTCGCTGATCGCCTACGTCGACGAGCACAAGGACCAGTTCGGGGTCGAGCCGATCTGCACCGTCCTCACCGAGGCCGGTGCCAAGATCGCCCCGAGCACCTACTACGCGGCCAAGAAGCGCCCACCGTCGAACCGGGCGCTGACCGACGCCGCGATCGATGAGCGCATCCAGGCCACCTACGAGGCCAACTACCAGGTCTACGGGGTGATGAAGATGTGGAAGGTGCTCAACCGCCAGGAGGTCCTCGACGAGCACGGCCGGCCCACCGGGCGCCGCTACCCGCCGGTGGCGCGGTGCACCGTGGCCAGGCGGATGAAGGCCCTGGGCCTGGTTGGCGCGGTCGCCGGTGACCACAAGCGGCCGCGGACGACGATCCCGGGCAAGGACGTCCACCCGGCCGACCAGCTGAACCGGAACTTCACCGCCCCGGCACCGGACAACCGCTGGGTGGCCGACATCACCTACGTGCCGACCTGGGCCGGGTTCGTCTACGTCGCCTTCGTCATGGACCTGTTCTCCCGGCGCATCGTCGGCTGGCGGGTCACCAGCTCGTTGCACACCGACCTGGCCCTGGACGCCCTCGAGCACGCCGTCTGGCAGCGCCAGCGCCAGGGACGAGACCTGACCGGCCTGGTCCACCACGCCGACCGCGGAGTCCAATATCGAGCCATCCGCTACACCGAACGCCTGGAGGAGCTCGGGATCGTGGCCTCGGTCGGGTCCAAGGGCGACTCCTACGACAACGCCGCCGCCGAGGCGCTGAACCGCGTCTTCAAGACCGAGCTCATCCGCCGCCAAGGCCCGTGGAAGACGCTCGAGCACGTCGAGCTCGAAGTCCTGCGGTGGGTCGACTGGTACAACACGACCCGCCCGCACTCCTGGTGCGACTACCTCGCACCCGCAGCGTACGAGAACGGCTACTACGCTGCCCGCAACCCTTCGACGGCGACCGCCGCCGAAGCACACACGACTCTCCACTGAACCCGGGGCGGTTCATCGTGCTGCCGGTGACGAAGCTGGCGCGCTCTGAGCAGACGAACGAGACGGCGTCGGCGACCTCGTCGACGTGGGCCAGGCGCCCCATCGGTGTGCGGCTGACCACCGCGGCCGAGTCGAAGCCGCCGTCCTCCATGGCGACCCGGACGTGGTCGGTCTCGGTGTAGCCGGGGGCCACGGCGACTACGCGCACCCCGTCGGGGGCCCACTCCGTGGCAAGGGCCTTGGTGAGGCCGATCAGGCCGTGCTTGCTGCTGACATAGGCCGCGCGTCGGCCCGCGGACATGCGTGAGTAGACGGAGCCGATGTTGACGATGACGCCGCCCCCGCCCTCGCCCTGGGTCATCCGTGGATGGGCGCACTGGGCGGTCACGAACGGCGCGGTCAGGTTCAGAGTCAGCACGCGGTTCCAGTGCCGCAACGGCATCGACGTGGAGTCGGCGATGGAGGCCATCCCGGCGTTGTTGATCAGCGCGTCGAGGCGCTCGAACCGAGCGTCGAACCGCGTGAACAGGTCCTCGATCTCTTCCGGCCTGGACAGGTCCGCAGCGAAGCCGTGGGCCGTGCCTCCGTTGCCCCGGATCCACCCCACCGTCGCGTGGGTGTGCTCCTCGGCCCGGGCTGTGACCGCGATTCTGAAGCCCTCTCGGGACAACCGTTTCGCGATCGCGGCTCCGATGCCGGTGCTCGATCCGGTGACCAGAGCAACCCTCGGTGTGTCGGCATCCTCGCTGATCATCTCCACCTCTTCCCTTCACGGATCCATGAGTCGTGTGCGCCTAGCGCAAGGCGCTGCTCCTGATGAGGCCCTCCTGGGTCACCGTGCAGACCAGCCGGCCGTCCTGTCGGTAGACGTGCCCGCGGGCCAGCCCGGTCCGCGCCGTCCCGGCCGAGGAGAACTGGTCGAAGAGCAGCCACTCCGACACGTCGGGCTCGGCGTGGAACCACATGGAGTGGTCCAGCGAGGCCACGTTCTGGGCACCCGGCATGACGGTGCCCCACCGGGCAGTGAGGACCGGGTCGAGGATCGTCTGGTCACTGGCGTAGGCGAGCAAGCAGCGCTGCATGAGCGGGTCGTCAGGGACGTCCCCGCGGGCGCGCACCCAGACCTGGCTCCGGGGGCCGGGATCCTGCTCGCCGTCGGCGGCCAGCCGCGGTGGGACGTCGGGGTAGTGCAGGTCAAAGGGGCGGGGGCGCACGAACCATCCCTCCCACTCGTCGGCGTACGGGGTGAGCTGCTCCTGGACGGGGGAGAGCCCCTCCGGGCCAGAGACCTGCGGCATCGGGTCGTGGCTGGTGGTCTCCGGCCAGCGGGGCCCGCCGGCCACCATGAGCTCGAGGATCGCGTCACCCTGCTGGGACACCACGACGCGACGCGCGGACAGGGCGCCGCCGTCCCGGTGCCGGACGACCGAGAAGTCGAGTGGCCGGGTGAAGTCGCCGGGTCGGATGAAGTAGGCGTGCAGACTCTGCGGCAGCCGCCCGTGCGGGAGGGTCCGGCCGGTTGCTAGCAGCGCCTGAGCCAGGACGTGACCGCCGAAGGCCCGGGTGCTCACCGGGTGGGGCTGGGGCGCATGGCCACGAAAGGTGTCCGGCCCGACCTGCTCGATCCGGAGGTCTTGGATCACCGTCGAGACGTCCATCGCCACTCCTTCCGCTCGTCATCGACAAGACGCAAGCATACGATAATGTATACATGTAGCGAGCCGCAGCCTACCCAGAGCGGATGACACCATGAAGACTTTCGATAGTGCACAGTCCCTGCTTGACGCCGTGGGGGAGGAACTCGGCACGAGCTCCTGGCTCACGGTCGACCAGGACCGGGTGAACGCCTTCGCCGACGCGACCGGCGACCACCAGTGGATCCACGTCGACGTCGAGCGCGCCAAGGACGGGCCGTTCGGGGGAACCATCGTCCACGGCTACCTCACCCTGTCGCTCCTGGTCCCCCTCATGAAGGAGACCTTCCAGGTCAGCGGTCACCGCATGGCGTTGAACTACGGTCTCGACAAGGTGCGCTTCCCGGCCCCCGCCCCGGTAGGCAGCCCCATGCGCGTCACCACCTCGGTCCACGAGGCGAGGGAGGTGGCCGGCGGTGTGCAGGTCACCTGGCGCGCGACGGTGACCGCGGAGGGCGTGGATAAGCCGGTCTGCGTCGCAGAACCGGTATCGCGCTACTACTTCTGATGGTCGGCGGGCGAGGTGGTCGGATCGCGGATGATCCCGGCGCGCCACGGGCCGGCCGATGACGGGGGAAGGGTCGCCCCTCGGCGCCGCGGGCGTGCCGGCGCCGCGCAGCCTGCTGCGCATCGCCATGGACCGGGTCTTCGGTCCGTTCTTCGTCGGCAAACTGCTGGCGAACGTTGGCATCTGGATCTTCAACATCGCCACGGTGATCCTGGTCTTCGACAGCACCGGCTCTCCGCTGTTGGTCGGTTTGGTGAGCGTCATGCTGTTCGCCCCGCAGGTGCTCCTGGTCACGGTCAGCGGCGCCGTCGCTGACCGGGCGAACCGCAAGGTCCAGCTGCTGGCCGGGCGACTGCTCTGCACCGCCGGCACTCTGGCAATCTGGCTCCTGCTGTGGGTCGGCGGCGAGTCCCCGCCGACCTGGGCGGTCATGGCGGCGGTCGCCACCGTCGGCGTCGGTTTCACCGTCGGTGGCCCGGCCATGCAGGCGATGCTCCCCTCCCTGGTGCGTCCTGGCGAGACGCCGAAGGCCGTTGCGCTGGACAACTTCTCGTTCGCGATCGGCCGCGCCTTCGGGCCGGCGGTCGGCGGGGTCATGGCCGTGACGGTAGGTCTCACCTGGGCGTTCGGCGTCAGCACGGTGCTGCACGTCGTCTTCGGGGTCGTGGTCGCCACCCTCCCGTCCGGCGATCATCCGCGCGACGCTGCTGATGACGTCTCGATCCGAGCCGGCCTCGCCTACGTGGCCAGCCGGCCGGCGATCGCCGCTGTGCTCCTGGGGGTTGCGGCGATCGGCATCGGCGCCGACCCGGCGATCACTCTGGCGCCGAGCCTGGCGAGCCAGGTCGGCGGGGGTGCCGACCTGGTGGGCACGTTTGCGTCTGCCTTCGGGCTCGGTGCCTTTGTGGCCTTCTTTCCGCAGTCGCTCCTCACCCGCCGACTGGGCAGTGAGCGGCTGGCGAGCCTCGGTCTCCTCTGCATGGCGGCGGGCGCGGTCGTGCTGATCGTCGCCACCGCGACGTGGGTGGCGGTGCTGGCCTTTGGGCTGGCCGGGGTCGGCATGACGATCTCGCTCACGGCGCTGGGGACCGAGCTGTACGCGCGGGTGCCGGGCGCTTTCCGCGGCAGGGTAATGGCGCTGTGGCTCCTCGGCTTTTTGGGGTCCAGGCCGCTTGCCGCAGGCCTGAACGGCGTGCTCGCGGACGTCCTGTCCGTCGGGGCCGCCCTGGCTGCCACCGCCGTGCTCGTGCTCGGGGCAGCCTGGGCGTGCCGGCCGCTGGTGCTGCGCGAGCCGCCAAGCGGGATCGAACCAGGTGCGAGCGGGTCAGCGACGACGTGATCGGCCGAGACGCTCTATCGCGAGCCGCTCGGTGCCCTTGCGATGCTCATCGGTCACCCGAATCAGTTCCTCGATGTCCTCGTCGCGGACTGCCTCGATGATCAGGCCGTGTTCGTGCAGGACCTGCAGCGTGGTCGGTGCCTCGTGAAGGTAGAGCGACCGGTAGAAGCCCGAGCGATACCAGAGGCGGTCAACCTCCTCGCGGACCAGGCGCAGGGGGGAGGCGTCGAACAGGTGGAAGTGGAACTCGTGGTTGATGGCTTGGTAGGTCTCCGGGTCGGTCGCGACGTCCACCTTGCGCAGACGCTCGTTGATCTCCTGCAGACGGTCGGCCTGCTGCGCCCCGAGCGGGGCGCTGCGCAGGAGCTCGGTCTCGAGGAGTCGGCGCATCAGGTAGAGCTCGGTCAGGTCCTCACTGCTGAAGCGGGAGACCTGGTAGCCGGAGTTGGGTCGGTGCGTCAGCACGCCCTCTGCCTGGAGTCGGGACAGTGCCTCACGCAGCGGGATGCGGCTGACGGAGAGCTGTGCCGCCAGGTCCGCCTGGTGCACCTTCTCCCCCGGCAGGAGCTCGCCGGTCAGGATCATGTTGCGCACCTCGACCAAGCACCGCTCCACGCTGGAGGTGCCAGTCTGCCCTGTGGCTTCGCCGACGGTCATCGCACTTCCTCTTCTCCTGTTGTCAGGCAGCAGCCTGCGTACCCGACCTGTCGGATAGGCCCTGTTGACATCCGGAATCAATCCTTAGTATACATTTGTGCATGATCTTCAGTATGCATAACTCCCGACAGCTGGAGCAGTAAGCATGAGCAATGACGCTACACAGGATGCGCGCCCCTCGGTGGGCGCGCCTCGCCTACACGGCTTGGAGGCTGTGTTCGCGCCGCGGTCCGTCGCGGTCATCGGAGCGTCGTCGCACCAGTTGAAGATCGGTGGCCGACCGATCCACCACATGAAGAGCCACGGGTTCGAGGGGGCGATCTACCCGATCAACCCGAGCTACACCGAGGTGCAGGGCGTGCAGGCCTACCCCTCGCTCGAGGCGCTCCCGGAGGTCCCCGACCTGGCCGTCGTCGCGGTCCCCGGGCCAGCGGTGATGGAGGCGGTGCGCGGCTGCGCTGACGCCGGTGTCAAGGCAGTCGTCCTCTTCAGCGCCGGATTCGCCGAGGCAGGCGAGGACGGGGAGCGGCTGCAGGCGGAGCTGACCCGGATCGCCTTGACGAGCGGCATGCGCATCATCGGACCGAACTGCATCGGCGCCGCGAACATGGTCACCGGGGCGCTCCCGACCTTCGCCGCGGCCGTCATGATTCCTCGTGACCACGTCATCGCCGACGTGCCGCGCATCGCGCTGGTGAGCCAGAGCGGTGCCCTCGGTGGGCACTGTGTCGCGCTGGCAGCGAACCGGGGGTTCGAGTTCACTCCGTGGATCACGACCGGCAACGAGTGCGACGTCGATGTCGCCGACTCGATCGCCTACTTTGCGGAGCAGGACGAGGTGTCAGCGATCGCCGTCTACATGGAGGGGTGCAAGGACGGTCGCCGGCTCCAGGCGGCCCTGGCCTCGGCACGTCGACGCCGGAAGCCGGTCATCATGCTCAAGGCCGGGGTCTCGGACGTCGGGGCAGCTGCCGCGAGCTCGCACACGGCTTCCCTCGTCGGTTCGGACGACGCCTACGACGCCCTGTTCCGGCAGTATGACGTGTGCCGGGTCACCTCGGTCTCCGAGCTGATGGACCTCAGTCACGCCCTCGCGCTGGGCGGGCTGCCGCGGGGCGGCCAGGTCGCCATCTTCACGGGCTCCGGCGGCGCGGGCATCCTGATGGCCGACGCCGCCGAGGAGGCGGGCCTGCAGGTCACTCCGCTGCCGCTCGGGGTGCAACAGCAGCTCAAGAGGATCTGGCCGCCCGCGGGGGTCACCAACCCAATCGACACGACGGCCCAGGTCACCAACGACCCCGCCCTCTTCCCCGCCTTCCTCAATACGGTCATCGACGGCACGGACTACGACATGGTGCTCGTCTTCCTGACCTACCTGGGCCTGATGGAGCCGTGGGCCACCACCGTCGTCGACTCGTTGCGCACGGTGCGTGAGGCCCACCCGGGGGCCCACATTATGGTCTCCTCGCTCACCAGTCCCGAGACCGCCCACGCGCTCAACACTTTGGGGATGCCCCACTACGAAGACCTGCGCAGCATGGTGGAGACGGCCGGGCGTCTGGCCAGGCTCGGCTCGGTCCTGAGCGTCCCGATGGCCAAGGAGTTTCGCCCCCTGTCCGCCTCGTCGGCCTCATTGACCGGGGAACTGACCGAGGACCGGGCCAAGAAGATCCTTCGTGACGCCGGTGTCCCGACGGTGCCCGATCGTGTCGTGCAGTCGGCCGACCATGCGGTGCGTGCCGCGAAGGAGTTCGGTTACCCGGTGGCGCTCAAGATCGTCTCGCCTGACATCGCCCACAAGAGCGACGTCGGTGGCGTCCGACTCGACCTGACCGACGCAGCGCAGGTCGAGGCCGCCTACGCACAGATCCTCGCCTCGGCGCAGGCTGCGGTGCCGCAGGCACGCCTGTCCGGAGTCCTGGTGACCCCGATGGTCACGGGCGGGGTCGAGACCATTCTGGGCGTCAAGAACGACCCGTCGCTGGGGATGACCGTGGCCTTCGGCCTCGGCGGGGTCTTCGTCGAGGTGCTCCAGGACGTCACGCTGCGGCTGGCCCCTTTCGACGTCGCGACCGCCGCGGAGATGATCCGCGAGGTGCGCGGGTTCGAGCTCCTCGACGGGGCCCGCGGGACCGAGCCTGCGGACACAGAGGCACTCGCCCATGCGCTCAGCGACCTCTCGGCCTTTGCCGCCGCCCATGCCGACTCGATCGAGAGCATCGACGTGAACCCCTTCGTCGTCATGCCGCGTGGACAGGGCGCCTATGCGCTTGACGCCCTGATCAGCACCCACACACCAGGTCCGGAGCCAACTCCGGAGCCGGGGCCGCCGCCTCACGCCGTGGTCACCTCCCCTCAAAGAAGCTGAGAGATTGGAATACGCATGTCCAAGAGCAAGGTTCTTGCTGCATTTGCCGCTGGTGCGTCACTCCTCGTGGTGACCGCCTGCGGTGGCTCCGACGGCGCGTCGTCATCCGACGAGTTCCCGTCCGATGACGTCAACATGATCATCAGCTATGCCGCGGGAGGCCCCACCGACGTCGGCGGCCGCGCGATCGCTTCGTTCATGGAGAAGGACCTCGGCACCACGTTCGTCGTGGAGAACAAGGAAGGTGCCTCCGGGTCCGTCGGGACGGCGGACGTCGTCCGGTCTGAGCCAGACGGTTACACGATCGGGATGACCACTTCGTCAGCGGCGGGCCGGGTCCCCCTCATCGAGGACGTCGGCTACGACCTGGAGGACGTCCAGGCCATCGGCGTGGGCACCTTTGGCCCGGGCCTCATCATCGTGCCGGCCGACTCCGGCTACAGCAGCATCGACGATCTGATCGAGGAGGCCAAGGCCAACCCGGGCGGGATCAAGGTAGGCACCGCGGGAGCGAGCTCGCCGCAGCACGTGGAACTAGTGCGGATGGCCGAAGAGTACGACGTGGAGTTGACCGCGGTGCCGTTCAAGGGCGAGGCCCCGGCGGTGACGGCGCTGCTCGGCGATAACGTCGACGCCTGTTTCTGCTCCAACGCGCAGACCACTATGGCGCAGGTGGATGCCGGTGAGTTCACCATCCTGGCGACCGGTGCGCCCGACCGGCTGGGCTGGATTCCTGACGTCCCCACGCTGGCGGAGTCGGGCTTCGAGAGCCTGATCTACGGGAACTCCTACTTCATCCTGGTGGCCCCCGCCGACATCCCCGAGGACGTCCTCGCCACCCTGGAGGGATCGCTGGAGAAGGCTCTGCAGGACCCCGCGACCGTCGAGGTCATCGGTGAGGTCCGGCTTCTCGACGAGTTCATGGGCGCCGACGCGCTGCAGGAGATGATGGCCGACGAGCAGGAAACCCTGGGCCCGATCCTGACGGAACTGCTGGGCTGACAGGCAACCGGAGCTGGCCGCTGGCATCAGCGGCCAGCTCCACCCCCCGAGGAGGATAGATGGACTCTGAGCAGACCGCCGTGGCGACCCACAGCGTCAAGGACAAGATCTTCCAACGAGTCCCGTACGCGGTTGGCGCCCTCATCGGCCTCTACTTCCTCCTAGGGGCGATCGGCCTCGGCGTCGGCACACTGTCGGCCCCCGCGCCCGGCCTCTGGCCGAGCATCGTCGCGGTGGTCCTGATCGGCTGCTGCGTCCTCGGCATGCTGATCGGCGGCAACGGAGAAGACATCGAGGAGCTCGCCGGTCGCCTGCTGCGTCCCGCTATCGGTGTGGCGACGCTGTCGCTATTCATCCTCATGTTCTCCAGGTTCGGGCTGGTGCTGAGCGGCCTGGTGGTGCTCCTGATCTGGTTCCGGTTCCTGGCCCGCGAGACCTGGTTCATGTCCGTGGTCCTCGCGGTCGGGGCCACGGTGGTCACCTACCTGCTGTTCGTGCACCTGCTGGGTGCTCGCTTCCCCGACGACGTGATCGCCCAGCTGTGGGGAGGCCGCTGACCATGGACAGCCTGACAAACCTGATCGACGGTTTCGGCGTCATCCTGACGCCGGCCAATCTGCTGTACGTCCTCCTGGGCGTCATGATTGGCACCGTCATCGGCGTGCTGCCCGGTCTCGGGCCTACCGCCACCATCGCCCTGCTCCTGCCGTTCACCTACAGCATGGAGCCGACCTCGGCGATCATCATGCTCGCCGGCGTCTACTACGGGTCGATGTACGGCGGGACCATCACCTCGGTGCTCCTGCGGATCCCGGGAGAAGCCGCCAGCGCGGTCACCGCGATCGACGGCTACGAGATGACGAAGGCGGGTCGGGCAGGGCCTGCCTTGGCGATCTCGGCCGTGGGCTCCTTCATCGGCGGCACAATCTCGATCATCGGCCTCATCCTGATCGCGCCGAGCCTCGCGGGCTTCGCCGTGCGGTTCGGTCCGCCCGAGTACGTGACGCTCACCGTGCTGGGCATCGTCATGGTGACCTACTTAGGCACCAAGTCGACCCTCAAGAGCGTGATCGCCGCGGCGATCGGACTTCTCCTCGCCGTGGTGGGCACCGACCCCATCGCCGGCACCACGCGCTTCACCCTCGGCCTGCCGGGGCTGTTCTCGGGGATCGACCTGGTCGCCGTCGCGATGGGCCTGTTCGGCGTGAGCGAGATCCTCTATGTCATGGAGCGGAGCGGCCAGTCGCACGGCAAGATCGGCGAGGTCGGCCGCTTGACCTTCTCCCGCGAGGACTGGAAGGCATCCCGCGGACCGATCACCCGAGGGTCGCTCCTCGGCTTCCCTATCGGCGTGCTGCCCGGCGGGGGCGGCGTGCTGTCCTCCATCGCGTCCTACGGCGTCGAGAAGCGCCGTTCCAAGCATCCCGAGGAGTTCGGCAAGGGAGCGATCGAGGGCGTCGCCGGGCCGGAGACCGCCAACAACGCCTCCTCCATCTCGGCCTTCATCCCGCTGCTGACCCTCGGCCTGCCGTCCAATGCCGTCCTGGCACTCATCCTGGGCGCGCTGATGGCGCAGAACATCACGCCCGGGCCGCAGCTGATCACGGCGCACCCGGAGCTGTTCTGGGGTGTGATCGCCTCGATGCTCGTCGGCAACCTCATCCTGCTCCTGCTCAACTGGCCAATGGTCGGCTTCTTCGTCCAACTGCTCCGGGTGCGGATCGGCATCATCGGCGGGATCGCGATGCTCATCACGCTCGTGGGCGTCTACACGCTGAACAACAGCACCTTCGACATGTGGGTGATGCTGATCATGGGCGTGCTCGGCTACTTCATGCGCAAGTTCGGCTTCGAGCCGGCGCCCCTCGTGCTGGCCTTCGTGCTGGGCGCGATCCTGGAGGAGTCGTTCCGCCAGTCGATGCTGCTCTCCGACGGGTCCCTGGCGATCTTTGCCACCCGGCCGATCTCCGCCGTGCTGTCTGTGTTCGTCCTGTTGTTCATCGCCTCCTCCATCTGGGGAGCGGTCCGCAAGGACAAGAAGCCCTCGATCATCGACCAGGCCAAGGAATTGGCGGGGGAGGACTAATGGACCTCATGTTCAGCGACGACCTCGTCGCGTTCCGGGCCGAGGTGCGTGCCTGGCTCGAGAGCAACCGGCCCAAATGGCGGTTCCAGCCCTACTACACTGAGGATGGCCTGGCGCAGCACCTTGAGTGGGAGGCCAGGCTCTTCGCCGCCGGCTACTCCGCGCCCGGGTGGCCCAAAGAGTTCGGTGGGCTCGGGCTGGACCACTGGCACCAGCTCATCTACGACGAGGAGTACGCCCGGTTGAACCTGCCGGAGCGGGTCAACAAGATGGGCCTGCTGCACGGCGGGCCGACGGTCATGGCACACGGGACGCCGGAGCAGCAGGAGGCGTGGCTCCCCGGCATCCTGAACAACTCCGATATCTGGTGTCAGGGCTTCTCCGAGCCCGACGCCGGCAGCGATCTGGCCGGGCTCCGCACGACCGGCCGGATCGAGGGCGACCAACTGGTCCTCAACGGACAGAAGACCTGGACGTCCTTCGGTGTGATCGCCACCAAGATGTTCGCGCTCGTCCGAACCGACCGTGAGGCGCCCAAGCACCGCGGCATCAGCTTCGTCATCCTCGACCTGGACACCGAGGGTGTCGAGGTCAGACCGCTGCGCCAGCTTCACGGCCACGCGGGGTTCGCCGAGGTGTTCCTCACCGAGGCGGCAGTTCCGCTGGCGAACGTCGTCGGCCCGCTCAACGAGGGGTGGCGGATCGCCCAGACGTCGCTGAAGCTCGAGCGGGGCATGGGGCGCGGCACCCACACCAAGATGCTTCGCACCGTCGACGAGATCGCTCGGCGCCTGGGGGCCGACCCTGACACCGGATCACTCGAGCGCCTCGGGTCCCACCGTGCCTGGGCCTTCGCCTACGAGCAGGCCACGTACGAGCTGACCGACATCTTGTCCCGGGGCCGCGACGAGGGTGCGCTGCCCAGCGTCCTCAAACTGCGGCTCTCGGAGATCCTGACCGGGATCCGCGAGGAGGAACGCAACCTCCTGGGTGAGCGGGCCGAACAAATCCCCGCCGGTCCCCCCGAGGCCCCGCTCCCCCCGACGCAGCGCGAGTACTGGCACGCCCGGGCCGGTGAGATCTACGCGGGCACCACCGAGATCCAGAAGAACATCATCAGCGAGACCGCGCTCGGACTGCCGAGGGAGCCCCGACCATGAGGTATGCCTTCTCCCCAGAGCAGCAGGCCTTCGGCGAGTCGGCCACGGACCTCTTCGCCAGGCACTGCTCGCCGGGTGCGCAGCGACTGTCATGGACGGACGACTCCGGCCGGGACCCGTCGTTGTGGCGCGGGGTGGTCGATCTCGGGGCACCCGCGATCCTGGTCTCCGAGGAGTATGACGGGTTCGCAGGCACCGAGTGCGACCTCCTGCCCGTGCTGGAGGAAGCGGGCCGTCAGGCCGTGCCCGACGCCCTCCTCGAGTCGGTCTTCGTGGGTCCGTTCGCGCTCGTTGCCTGTGGCAGCGAGGATCAACGGCGCCGCTGGCTCCCGGCCATCGCCTCCGGCGAGTCACGGGTCACGATCGCGCTGTCCGAAGGCGGTCTGGTGCCCGACGCGCACGTGAGCGACCTGATCGTGCTGGCCCGGGATGGTCAGCTCCGGATCCACGAGGCCGGCGAGGTCGCCCTCGAGAGGGTCCACGTCGAGGACCCGTCACGACGGTTGTTCCAGGTCACCCCCCGCACCGAGGGAGAGCTTCTCCCCGCCTCCGGAGACCTGCGCGACCAGGTGGTCGCCCGGGAGCTGGTGGGATCCGCGGCCGTGCTCAACGGCATCGCTAGCCACTTGCTGAGCGCCACGGTCGCCTACGCCAAGGAGCGCCAGCAGTTCGGTCGACTCATCGGGTCGTTCCAGGGCGTCAAGCACCTGCTGGCCGATGCGTTCTCCAAGGTGGAGCTCGCCACCACGGCCGCGCGGGCCGCGACCTGGCGGGTGGCCGCCGCGGATCCGGAAGGTCTGGCCTCCGCACGGCTGGCCAGGATCTGCGCCGTGGAGGCCGAGTTCGTCGCCAACAAGGTGGCGTTGCAGGTCCACGGAGGCATCGGCTTCACCTTCGAGCACGACCTGCAGCTGTGGCTCAAGAGGGGCAAGGCGCTGGAACAGTCTCACGGCGGACGACACCGGGTCGCCCGCCTAGGAGGGCTCGACGCCGTGGCGTCCGCCCAGCGGGATCCGCAGAATGAGGAGGACGACTAGATGGATGCCAACTACCAGGCCTGGAACGAGGGGAGCGTGCTCGCCAGTGAAGCGGGGCGGGTCCTGACGATCACCCTGAACCGGCCGGAGCGGAAGAACGCCATGGATCCGGCGTCCTGGGACCTGCTCTTCGACATACTGCGCACCGCCGAGGTCGACCCTTCGGTGCGGGTCGTCGTCATCACCGGGGCCGGAGATGCCTTCTGCGCCGGTGCCGACATCTCGTCCGCGCCCGTGGGTCATCCGGTCACCCGCGTCAGCAGGATCGCGAGGACGGCCGCGGCGCTGTTCGGCTTCCCCAAGCCGGTGATCGCCCGTGTCGACGGTGCGGCGGTCGGCGCCGGGTGGAACCTCGCGCTGTGCTGCGACTTCGTCGTCGCCTCGGACCGGTCCCGGTTCTCGGAGATCTTCGTGCGCCGCGGGCTGTCGGTCGACTTCGGGGGGTCGTGGCTGCTGCCGCAACTGGTCGGTCTGCAGCAGGCCAAGCGTCTGGCGCTGCTGGGCGACTTCGTTTCGGCGGCGGAGGCCAGGGAACTGGGGCTCGTCACTACGGTCTGTCCGGCGGAGAGGCTGGATGGCGCCGTCGCCGACCTCGCGGGCCGGCTCGCTGACGGGCCGCCCATCGCGCAGGCGCTCAACAAGGCGCTGCTCAACGAGGGGACGCTGTCCACCTTCGAGGCCGCCCTTGCAGCCGAGGTGCGGGCGCAGGCCGTGAACTACGCGACTGCGGACGCGCGCTCCGCCCGCGAGGCGTTCGCGCAGAAGACGACCCCCAGCTTCTCGGGGGAGTGGGTCGGATGACCTTCGCGCAGATCGACTACACGGTCGCCGACGCCATCGCGACGATCACCCTCAACCGCCCCGACCAGGGGAACGCCTTCACCCAGGTGATGCGCCGCGAACTTGTGGACGCACTGGACCTCGTCGACGCCGACGACGACGTTCGGGCCGTGATCCTCACCGGGAGCGGGAAGCACTTCTGCGTCGGTGCCGACCTGTCGGGCAACACCGGCGACCAGCCCTTCGCCTACCGCGGCGAGGGACAGTCCGACACGAGGTCGGTGCCGGACACGATCAACGGCGTGCCCCGCGACGGGGGCGGGGTCGTGACCCTGCGACTGGCCGCGATGCGCACCCCGACGATCGCCGCGATCAACGGAGCAGCGGTCGGGGTGGGCGCGACCATGACTCTCCCGATGGACATCCGCATCGCGGCGGACAGCAGCCGGTTCGGTCTCGTCTTCGCCCGACGGGGGATCATGCCGGAGGCGGCGTCCAACTGGTTCCTCCCGCGCGTGGTCGGCATTGCGCAGGCGATGGAGTGGGTGGTCACCGGCCGCATCTTCCCGGCCGAGGAGGCGCTCGCCGGCGGGCTGGTCTCCCGCGTCGTCCCGCGCGACGACCTGCTCGACGTGGCGCGCGCCCTCGCAGCCGAGATCCGTGACTCCACCTCGTCCGTATCGATCGCGGTGGCCCGACAGATGTTGTGGTCCTCCCTGTCCGAACCCTCGCCGTGGTGGGCCCATGAGCGGGAGTCGCTCATTATGCGGGACCTCAAGGGAGGACCCGACGCCGCGGAAGGCGTGGCCTCGTTCATGGAGAAGCGGTCGCCGTCCTTCCCCGCCCGGGTGAGCACGGACTACCCGGAGCACGCGCCGACCTGGCCCGAGCGGCCCGACCATCTGCAGATCCAGGCGGCGACCGACTGACCACCCCGTTCGAGGAGACATCATGTTCACGACACGGTTCACCCAGCTTCTGGGGATCGACCACCCGATCGTCCAGGGCGGCATGCAGTGGGTCGGACGCGCCGAGCTGGCGGGGGCAGTGTCCAACGCCGGAGCCCTGGGGATCATCACGGGCCTGACGCAGCCCACACCCGAGGCCCTGGTGGCGGAGATCGCGCGGTGCCGGTCCCTGACCGACCGGCCCTTCGGCGTGAATCTGACAATCCTCCCGGCGATCAATCCCCCGCCATACGCTGAGTACCGCCAGGCCATCATCGAGTCCGGTGTGAAGATCGTGGAGACTGCGGGTGCCAACCCCGTTGACCACCTGCCGGACTTGAAGGCTGCCGGGATCACCGTTGTGCACAAGTGCACCAGCGTCCGGCACGCGGTGAAGGCGGAGAAGGTCGGGGTCGACGCCGTGAGCATCGACGGCTTCGAGTGCGCTGGACACCCCGGCGAGGACGACATCCCAGGTCTGGTGCTCATCCCTCGGGCGGCCGAGGAGCTGACCATCCCGTTCATAGCCTCTGGCGGGTTCGCCGATGCCCGGGGACTCGTCGCCGCCCTGGCACTGGGTGCCGACGGCGTCAACATGGGGACCCGCTTCATGTGCACCCAGGAGTCCCCGATCCACGACACGGTGAAGCAGGCCATCGTCGCCGCCAGCGAGCTCGACACCGAGCTGATGTTCCGGCCCCTGCGCAACACCGCGCGCGTCGCGAGCAACACTGTCAGCCGCGAGGTCGTGCAGATCCTGGACGCGGGTGGACAGTTCGAGGACGTCCGCGACCTGGTTGCCGGGGCACGCGGCCGCACCGTCTACGAAACGGGTGACCCCGAGGCCGGCGTCTGGAGCGTCGGGATGGTCCAGGGCCTCATCCACGACGTGCCGACCGTGGGCGACCTGGTCGAGAGGATCATTCGCGAGGCCCGGGGCCTCGTGACCGGACGTCTCGCCGGCCTGCTGGCAGACACGCAGAACGAACCGGTCTCGGTCATTTCCTGAGGCTCCGGTCACGGCAGCGGGATCCCGCGTGCCAGTGGCCGTCCTGGCCGCCGAAGCAGACTGTGGCGTTCTCCGCCGCGTCAGGGGCCGTCCTGGTCGCTGACGACTCTGTCGCTCCTCGCCCCGTCAGCGTGCGTGGAATGTCGGCTGCTCCCGGCGGAGGTTGGCCTCGATGGCCGCCTTGCTGTCCTCCGTCTGCCACAGCCAGTCCTGCTCGCTGAGCTCCCGCTCGAGCACCGTCTCCACCCGGTCGGCGAGCCCGCCCCGGAGGGTGGCCTTCATGGAACGCACGGCGAGGGGAGCGGCCCTGGCGATCTCGTGGGCGTAGTCCAGGGCGCCGTTCCGTTCCTGCCCCGGCTCGACAAGTCGGTCCGCCAGCCCGATGTGGTGTGCAGCGACGCCGTCGAGGCGGCGGCTCGTGTAGAGCATGTCCAGGGCGTGCTGCTGACCCACGATCGACGGGAGCGACTCGCTGAGTGCGAAGCCCTGGTGGAAGCCGAGCATCGAGAAGTTGGCGTGGAAGCGCGATGCGGAGGAGGCCACCCGGAAGTCCGCGGCGCACGCTAGGCCGAGACCTCCGCCGACGGCCGACCCCTGCACCGCCGCGACCACCGGCACGGGAGCACGGAAGAGCTTCATCGCCTCCCGGTAGAGCTTCGCCGAGGTCGCGGAGCGGTCCTGTGTCATCTCACCATGGGCGAAGTCCGCGCCGGCGCAGAAGTGCTTGCCCTCCGACGCGAGCACGATCGCCCTGGCGCCGCCGTCGGCGAGCTCGGTGAAGGTCGCGGCCAGCTCGGCGATCAGCGGGAAGTTGAAGTAGTTTGCGGGCGGTCGGTTGATGCTGACGAGCGCCACGTGGTCGTGATGCTCGACGAGTACGTCCCCACTCATGCCTGCTCCATCGTTCCGGCGCTGGAGGTGATCAGTCGCGCGATCCCGTGCTCGGTCGCCGCGGCTCCGATGGCCTCCGCCAGGTCGGCGCTCGTGCCGACCTCTCCGAGCCAGCTGTTGAGGCGCCTTGTGAGCAGCTGGAGTCGATACTCCTGGGTCATTCCGATGGCGCCGTGAGCCTGGTGCGCGGCCCGGACGGCCAGCCGCGCGCCTTCGTTGGTGATGAGCTTCATCAGCTTGACCTCGAGCGCCGAGGGGTTGACCTCGGTCGCGGCGGCTGCGCGGTTGACTGCCAGCAGTGCGAGCGTCGCCTGCTGCTCGAGGCGGACGACGTGCTCCTGGACGGCCTGGAAGCGCCCGACCGGACGACCGAACTGGACGCGCTCGCCGACATACTGCCGTGTGAGGTCCGCGACCTCCTCCAGCGCACCGGCCATCAGCGCGCCGCGCAGCAGCGTCAGCCGGGCCATCAACTCGTCCGACGCCCCCGGCCAGGGGGAGACTCCTACCCGGACGGCATCGATGCTGACCCTGTCCTTCGGCTGTCGCGCGAGGTCATAGCCGGTGCGCACGGAGGCGGACTCCAGGGGGATCGCCACCAGCACGGGGCCATGGTCGGTCGTCAGGACCGTCACCGCGCATGTCGCGACCCGGGCCCACGGCACGTCGTGCACGACACCGTTCGCGACCCCGTCGGTGACCGTCAAGGTGTCGCGTGGGTCGCCCGGCACCACGGTGAGCAGATCACCGGAGACCCGGGCACCTGTGCGTGCCAGCGCCCAGGAAGCCGCGGCGGTCTCGGCGAGCGGGACCGGCGCGCATGCGCGACCCGCGGCCGCCAGGACGACAAGCAACTCACCGATGGTGCCGCCCGAGCCGCCGAGCGCCTCGTCGACACCGATCAGCGGAAGGCCCATCTCCGTCACCTGCGCCCACAAGGACTCGTCGAGGTCCCGCTGCTCCGCGGCGGAGACCCGCTCTGGCGGGGATTGCTCCCGGAAGAACTGCGCCATCAGCGGAGCGAAGCTGGGGTCGACGTCCTGTGAGGTCATGCTTGGGCCAGTCCTTTGCTGACGATGTTGCGGAGGATCTCGACGGTCCCGCCCCGGATGGACCACGACGGGGAGACGAGGATGGCGCGGGCCAGGAGCGACTCGTAGGGGTCGTCACTGGTCAGGTCGGGGGTGCGGCCGTAGTGGCGGGTCACGATCTCCACGCAGTCCTGCTCGAAGCGGGTCGCCATCTCCTTGGCCAGCGCGGCCTCGATCGAGGGTGACTTGCCGGAGTCCACCATCCGCGCTATCGCGAGGGAGACTCCGCGGAAGGCCCAGCAGCGGGCCGTGATCTGGCCGGCGTCCGCGGTGGCGGCGGCCCCGAGCGGACCCCAGCCCCCGCGTGCCCAGTGGTCGAGCACGGCCATCAGTGACATCCACCGGTCGACCCCACCGCGCTCCAGCGCCAGCTCGGCCGTGTTCTGCCCCCATCCGGCGCCGACCTCACCAAGCACCATCTCGTCCGGGATGAAGACGTCCTCGAACGCTAGCTCGCAGAACTCACGGGTCCCGTCGATGAACGGGATGGGGGAGACGGTAAGCCCGTCCAGGTCGCGCTCGACGATGAACTGGGTGAGCCCGTGGTGGCGGTCGTCGGACGTGCGGAACAGCGCGAGGATGTGCGTGGCCTGCGCGGCCCCCGTGGTCCAGATCTTGGTCCCGTTGACGCGCCACCCACCGGGGACGCGCTCGGCACGGGTGCGCAGGCTGGCCAGGTCCGAGCCGGAGTCGGGCTCGGACATGCCGATGGAGAAGGAGAGCTCCCCGCTGGCGATCCCCGGGAGCAGCGCCCGCTTCTGCTCCTCGGTGCCGTTGGCCGCGATATTCGGCCCCGACTGTCGGTCACCGATCCAGTGGTAGGCGACCGGTGCCCCGACCGCGAGCAGCTCCTCAACGACCACCAGGCGCTCGACAGCAGTGCGCCCACCTCCGCCGTACTCCGGCGGGAGCGACATCCCCAGCCATCCGCGGGCCCCCAGGTCCCGCGAGAACTGCGGGTCGGAGGCGCCAGTCATCCCCAGCCCCACGTCATACGAACCGGGTGGGAGCCGTTCGGCGAGGAACTCCCTGACCTCCTGCTGGAGCCGGATCTCGGACTCGCTCAGATCGGTGGCGTCGAGGTGCATGGTCACTCCTGTCGCGTCGCTGGCTGAGGGGCCCGCGGCGAGGCGGAGACCTCGTCCAGCACCTCCTCGGTGTGCTCGCCGATCAACGGTGCTGGCCGGCGGACTGTGGGCGGAGTCAGGCTGAAGTTGGCCAGGTGCGGCGTGACCCGGTAGCTTCCGACGGCGGGGTGGTGCTCGAGCGGGAGCTCGTCCACGAGGTCCTGGATGGTCGCCACCCGGGTGGCTGGGATCCCTGCGGTGCGGCAGTAGTCCAGCCACTCCTCCGTCGTGCGGGAGGGGCAGAGCGCCCGGATGTCCCGGTAGAGCGAGTCGGAGTTGGCGAGTGTTGCGCGTTGATCGACGTAGCGCGGGTCATCCGCCGCGCCCTCGACCCCGGCCTCGGTGAAGAGATCCACATAATGCTTGGGGAGGTAGGGGAACAGGTGGATCCACCCGTCCTTCGTGCGGTGCGGCCGACGCTCCTGGGACAGGATCCGGGGGTAACCGCTGGCTACCTGACCCTCCGCGGGAGTTGGTGGCTCGGCGATGGCCCCGCTGCCGTGCTCGGCGAGCATGAAGGCGCTCATCGCCTGCAGCATCGGCACCTCGATGTGCTGACCCTCGCCGGTCCGGGCATGGTGAAACAGTGCTGCCGTGATCGCCTCGGCCATCACCAGCCCACACACCTTGTCGGCAAAGATCGTGGGGATCAGGCCAGGCTCCCCGTAGATGCGCTCCATCACGTCCGAGACCCCGCTCGCGGCCTGGATGATGTCGTCGTAGGCAGGCTCCGAGGCGCGCTCGCTGGCCAGCGGGAACCCTTGAGCCTGGCAGTAGACGACATCCGGCCGGAGCTCCCGCACGCTCTCGTAGTCCAACCCCAGCTTGGTCAGGGCCTGGGGGCGCATGGTGCTCACCACGACGTCACACGTCGGGATGAGGGCCCTCACGACGGCCGCGCCGTCCGGCGACTTCAGATCGACGTCGATCGACCGCTTGTTCCGCAGCAGGTTCAGAGCGATGCCGGACAGCTCGGGGTGCGGGCCCGGTCCCATGACCCGGTTGGTGTCCCCGCCGTTGGCCTCCACGAGAATGACGTCGGCTCCCTGGTCCGCAAGCAGCTGCGTGCACAGTGGTCCCATCACCACGCGCGTCAGGTCCAGGACCCGCACTCCCGCCAGTGGCCCGACGCGATGCGCCTGCTCGGCGACTTCGGCAGAGCGGTCCGGCATCCTGGCTCCTCACGACAGCGGCGGTCACGGTCTTGACGATGACTGTATGTCTAAATGTATACTAAAGTGAATGCATCAGTCCAGTCCGGTTGGTCCAGGCACCGAGGAGAATGTGTGATCGACAACGTCCACACTGATGTGGAATCCCTGTCGGCGGAAACTGCGCCCGGCACCGTATTCGATCAGTACGCCGCCGAGGGCGTGCTCGCCTACCAGCGGTGCGGAGGTTGCCGCCACGCGGTGTTCCCGCCCCGAGTGCTCTGCCCGTCCTGCGGCTGCGACGACCTGGCCTGGCAACCCTCGGCCGGCCACGGGACCGTCTACTCCGCCACAGTCATCGCCCCGCGGGGGAAGGAGCCGTACACCGTGGCCCTCATCGACCTCGACGAGGGGTTCCGGATGATGAGCACCGTCACGGCCGGTGACGGCAGCGCAGTCGCGATCGACGACCACGTGCGGGTCGAGTTCCGGCCGGCGGGGGAGGACGCGCCGCTTCCGGTGTTCGTCCTGGAGACCGCCCGATGAGCACCTCGGAGCGGGCGCTGCGCGGCCGGGCCGCCATCGTCGGGGTCGCCGAGTCCAGCCTCGGAGAGGTGGGTCCGGGGATCTCGTCGCTGGACCTCATCGGCCAGGCCACCGTGCGGGCACTCGCCGACGCGGGGCTCAGCAAGCACGACATCGACGGACTGTTCACCCACTCCGCCTTCTTCTCCCAGCCGGTCCTCACGACCGCGGAGTACCTGGGAATCCGGCCGCGCTTTGCGGACGGGACGGCCACCGGTGGGTCCTCCTTCGTGGGGCATCTGTGGCACGCGGCCGCCGCGATCGAGGCCGGCCTGTGCGAGGTCGCGCTCATCGCCTACGGCTCCACCCAGCGATCCAACGGGGGCGGGCTCGTGGCCTCCGGGGCGGCGCTTACCCGGTCCTGGGAGACCCCCTACGGCCCGCGCATGCCAGCGTCGGCCTACGCACTGGCGGCCGCGCGCCACATGCACGAGTTCGGCACCACCCGGGAGCAGCTTGCCGAGGTCGCAGTCGCGGCCCGTCAGTGGGCCAAGCTCAACCCGCAGGCCTTCGTGCAGGACGACCTGACTGTCGACGACGTCCTGTCCTCGCGCATGGTCTCCAGCCCCCTCACCGTGCGGGACTGCTGCCTGGTGACGGACGGCGGCGGTGCCGTGATCGTGACCTCCGCCGAGCGCGCCCGCGACCTGCCCAAGCCCCCGGCATACATCCTCGGGGCGGGCGAGGCCACCTGGCACATGAACATCTCCCAGATGCCCGATCTCACCACCACGGCGGCGCAGGACTCCGGCCGTCGGGCCTTCGACATCGCCGGGGTCGGTCCGCAGGACATCGACCTCGTGGAGCTCTACGACGCCTTCACCATCAACCCGATCCTCTTCCTGGAGGATCTCGGGTTCTGCGCCAAGGGTGAGGGTGGGGCGTTCGTCTCCGACGGTGCCATCGCGCCCGGCGGGTCGCTCCCGGTGAACACCAACGGCGGCGGCCTGTCCTACTGCCACCCGGGGATGTACGGCATCCTCCTGGTGATCGAGGCGGTCCGGCAGCTGCGTGGCGAGGCCGGGGCGCGCCAGGTCGACCGCCACAGCCTCGCCCTCGCGCACGGCAACGGCGGGACCCTGTCCAGCCAGGTCACCGCCATCCTCGGTGACGAGAGCACCCTCTGACCACCTTCAACCCACCCGGAGAGCACAGGAGCACCACCATGAGTGAAGGCAAGCTGCAGGACCGCGTCGCCGTCGTCACTGGCGCAGGCCAGGGCATCGGCGAGGGCGTGGCCCGACTCTATGCGGCCGAGGGCGCCCAGGTCGCCGTCGTCGACATCAACCAGGAGGCCGCCCAGGCCGTCGCGGACAGCATCGTCGCCGATGGCGGCCAGGCGGTCGCGGTCGTCTGCGACGTGGGCAACCGTGCCAGCGTCGACGAGGCTGCGGCGACCGTGGTCGAGCAGCTCGGCGTCATTGACATCCTGGTCAGCAACGCGGGCGTGACCCGCCCGGCCATGCTCTGGAAGATGACCGACGACGAATGGAACATGGTCCTGGACACCCACCTCGGTGGCAGCTTCTACTGGCTGCAGGCCGTGGCCGGGGGGATGCGTGAGCAGAAGTACGGCCGCATCATCTTCACGACGTCGGCCGCCGGCATCATCGGCACTATCGGACAGATCAACTACTCCGTCGCCAAGGCCGGCCTGCTCGGCATGACCCGGTCTGCCGCCCGCGAGCTGGCGGACTCGAAGATCACCGTCAACGCGATCGCGCCCGCGGCGTCGACGCCGATGACCGAGGTGATCCGCACGGACGAGCGCTTCAAGGACACCTACCTGCAGTCGATCCCGCTCAAGCGCTGGGCCGAGCCCGACGAGGTGGCCGCCTCCTACCTCTTCCTGGCCACCGAGGAAGCCGGCTACCTCACCGGTCAGTGCCTGTCGGTCGACGGCGGCCGGGTCATGGTGCGATGACTCTGCCCGACCTCGACCCGCTGCTCCGCCCGCGGTCGGTAGCGGTCGTCGGCGCCTCCCTGACCAACCCCACCAACGTCGGGTCACGCACCCTCCACCAACTGCGTCGCTTCTTTGCGGGCCGGACCTACCTGGTCCACCCCCGGGGGACCGGCGAGGACACGGTGACCGACCTCGCCTCACTCCCGGAGATCGTGGATCTGCTCGTAGTGGCCGTCCCGGCGCCCGCCGTGGTGCCGGTCGTCGCGGAGGGTGCCCGGCTGGGCATACGGGCCGCCCTGATCTTCACCTCTGGCTTCGCCGAGGGAGGGGCCGAGGGCGCGGCAGCCCAGGCCCAGTTGCAGCGCATCGCGGCGGAGACGGGGATGCTGATTAACGGGCCCAACACCATCGGCTTCATGAACCTTCACGACCGTACCCTTGCCACCTTCTTCCTGCCTCCGGACATTGAGCTGCCCGCGGCGGGGCCAGTAGCGATCGTCTCTCAGAGCGGTGCCCTGGCCACCTACATAGACGAGATGGCCCGGGACCGGGGCATCGCCCCCGGGTGGCTCGTGACGACCGGAAACGAGGCCGGAGTCACCGTGACGGACTGTTTGGCCTACCTGGTCGAGCGTCCGGAGGTCGCCGTTCTCGCCGCGACCAGCGAGGGCATGCGCGACCCGCAAGTTTTTGTTCGGGTGGCCACGCGGGCCGCGCAGCTGAATAAGCCCTTCGTCTTCGTGAAGGCTGGCCGCTCGGCGGCGGGGAGGGCGGCCGCGCAGTCGCACACCGCGTCCATCTCCGGCGGGGACGAAGTCTTCGACGCCGTCTGCCGGCAGTATGGCGTGCTGCGTGCGGACAGCTTGGAGCAGGCTCTTGACTGGCTGAGCGTCTTCCAAACCCAGCGGCGGCTGGCCGGCGAGCGGATTGGGCTGCTAACCGGGTCGGGCGGAGGCGGCGTCATGATGGCGGACGTAGCGCATGACGTCGGGCTGGACGTGGCCACGACTCCGCCTGCCGACCAGGAGCTCATCGAGCAGTGGATCCCAAGCTTCGGCTCGGCTGTCAACCCCGTAGACGTCACGGCTCAGGCCATCGCGTCAGGGGTCGGTAACTATCGGCGGATCCTCCAGACTCTCGTCCACTCGACCGGTTTCGACTGCGTAGCCGTTGGGTCGGGCCTGCGCGGCCCGCAGGCTGTCGAGGTCGCGGAGAAGGTCGCGGCCACGTACTTGGAGACCGACAAGCCCTTCGCTCTAACCTGGTACAGCACCAACCAGGACTCCCGCCGCATCATGGTAGATGCTGGAGTGCCGACCTACCAGGACCCGACCCGCGCGATCGGCGCGTTGGGTGCGCTGCGCCGGTTCCAGGAGCAGTTGGGCCGAATCACCGAGGAACCGGTGAGAGTGCCGGACCGGGCTCGTGCGGCCCGGGCGCGGACGCTCCTCGGCGATGACCCCGCCCTTACCGAGGCTGCTTCCAAATCGCTGCTTGGTCTCTATGGCCTGCCCGTGGTGCAGGAGTCGGTGGCGACCACCGTTGAGGGCGCGGTGGCGGCTGCGGAAGCGATGGCTGCCTACCCGGTGGCGGTCAAAGTGCTCTCGGTGGACCTGCCACATAAGTCGGATGTGGGCGGTGTGCGCCTCGGCGTGGCCGACGCGGCAGGTGTCCGTCATGCGAGTGAGGGCATCCTCGCCGACGTCGCCGAGCGTCGACCCGACGCGCGGATCGAAGGCCTTGTGGTCCAGCAGATGGCCCCTAGCGGGGTGGAGCTGGTCTGTGGCATGCATCGGGATCCGGTTTTCGGACCTGTGGTAACTGTTGGTCTGGGCGGAGTGTTGGTTGAGCTTTTCGCGGACGTCGCCCTATGCAAGGCGCCCCTGACGAGGCAACACGCACAGTCCGCGCTCGCGGAGGTGGCCGGCGGCCGCCTGATGAGCAACTCCCGTGGGATCTCCCCCGATCAGGCGGATGCGATTGCCGACATCATGGTGCGGCTCGGAGACCTAGCGGTGGAACTCCCTGAGATCGCGGAGATCGACGTCAACCCCTTGATCGTCTCCCGCTCGGGTGTCGTTGCCGCCGACGCTTTGGTGGGTTTGTCCTGACCTGAATCTTCGTTATTGGCGCGCCCCCCGACGTCAACAGAGAGCGATGGTGCTTAGGCGGCGGTCGCACTCAAAGGGTTTCCTGCAGCACTAAGGAGAGGTAGACGTGAACATCGTCGTCTGTGTGAAGTACGTGCCGGACGCCCAGGGTGACCGGGGCTTCGAGGCTGACAACACCACCGACCGCCAGGGGGTGGACGGGCTGCTCTCGGAGCTGGACGAGTATGCGGTGGAGGCCGCGCTGCAGCTGTTCGAGGCCGGCGAGGGTGAGGTCACGGTCCTGACCATGGGCCCGGAGGACGCGGTCGCGGCGGTGAAGAAGTCCCTGCAGATGGGTGCGGACAAGGGGGTCGTGGTCACCGACGAGGCGATCGCCGGGTCGGACTCGGTGGCGACCTCGCTGGTGCTGGCCGAGGCGATTCGCAAGATCGGTGAGGAGGCGCCGGTGGACCTGGTGCTGACCGGCCTGGCCTCGACCGACGGTGTGATGTCGGTGGTGCCGGCGATGCTGGCCGAGCGTCTGGGCCTGCCGCAGGTGACCTTCGCCTCCGAGCTGGCCGTGGAGGGCTCCACGGTGCGGATCCGCCGTGACGACGAGACCGCCAGCGAGACCATCGAGTCGAGCCTGCCGGCCGTGGTCAGCGTGACCGACCAGATCAACGAGCCGCGCTACCCCTCCTTCAAGGGGATCATGGCGGCGAAGAAGAAGCCGGTGCAGACCTGGGGCCTGGCCGACCTGGGCGTGGACGCCGCGCAGGTCGGGCTGGACGCCGCCTGGTCCACGGTGGTCGAGGTCACCGCCCGGCCGCCGCGCACGGCCGGTGAGGTCGTCACCGACGAGGGCGAGGGCGGCACGAAGCTGGCGCAGTTCCTCGCCTCCCGCAAGTTCGTCTGAGCCGACCAGTAGACAAGGTGCAATGACAGATGGCTGAAGTTCTCGTCCTGGTCGACCACGTCGACGGCGACGTCCGCAAGTCCACCCTCGAGGCCCTGACCGCCGCCGCCCGCCTGGGCGAGCCGGCCGCGGTCTTCGTCGGTGCCGGCGCGCAGGGCGCCGCCGAGGTCCTCGGCCGCCACGGTGCCACCACGGTGTATGCCGTGGAGTCGGCGGAGGTGAGCGACCACCTGGTCGCCCCGACGGCCGAGGTGCTGGCGCAGCTGGTGGGCCAGTCCTCCCCGGCCGCGGTCCTGCTGCCCTCCTCCAACGACGGCAAGGAGATCGCCGCCCGCCTGGCGATCAAGACCTCCTCGGGCCTGGTCACCGACGCCGTCGACGTCGCCCCGGCCGACGGCGGCGGCGTGCAGACCGTGCAGTCCGTCTTCGCCGGGTCGTACACGGTGACCTCGGTGGTGACCCAAGGCTGCCCGGTGGTGACGCTCAAGCCCAACTCCATCCCCGTGGAGGAGACCGGCGGGGCCGCCCCGGCCGCCCCGGCCGTCCAGGCGGTCGAGGCGCAGGTGTCCGAGGCGGCGAGGGCGGCGCGGATCACCGAGCGCACGGAGAAGGCCGCCTCCGGGCGCCCGTCGCTGACCGAGGCCGCGATCGTGGTCTCCGGCGGCCGCGGCACCGGTGGCGACTTCGCCCCCGTGGAGGCCCTGGCCGACTCCCTCGGCGCGGCCGTGGGTGCGTCCCGGGCGGCGGTCGACGCGGGCTGGTACCCGCACTCGAGCCAGGTCGGGCAGACCGGTGTGTCGGTCTCCCCGCAGCTCTACGTCGCCGTGGGGATCTCCGGGGCGATCCAGCACCGCGCCGGGATGCAGACCTCCAAGACGATCGTCGCGGTCAACAAGGACCCCGAGGCCCCGATCTTCGAGCTGGTCGACTACGGCGTCGTCGGCGACCTCTTCACCGTCCTGCCCCAGGCCACCGAGGAGATCAGCGGACGGACCGGCTGACGCCTAGGGGGCCTCTGGGTATCGCCGTGTTTCACCTTGGACTCAAGGGTCTTCCGTGAGAGGCACAGACGGACACGAACGGGCACCCATGATGCACGTATGTTGCACGGAGTGGCCCAAACGGCACTGTGATGTGCGATATCCGCAGGTCAGCGAGTTTCACCTGGATGTCTTGTAAACAGGTGGTTGAGGGTTCGAGTCCCTTCGCCAGCTCTGAAATCGCTTGTGTCGCAGGCGATCTGGGCTCTGCCGTCTCCATTACAGTCTGCTGTTCAGAACACAGGTAAGTCGGCCTGCGCAAAGTCACTGACCTGCGGTTTGTGGTGCAGGGCAGGTCGAGGGTGCTTTGGTCATCCGAGTCACTGATGCCCGTATGTTGCACCTCGACGGATGGGGAGCAGGAGTGATTGCTCCCCTCGGCGCCCAGCTGCGGAGGTTGGGCGCGCTGCGCATCCGTCAGCATCACAGTTCCGCCGCCATCTGCAGCAGCCCCGTCGCGTTCAGCCACCCAAGTGCTTTCGGGTCCAGAGTGCGTGGCGGGTGTTCGGTCAGAGGGTCGCCAGGAGATATGACAGGACGAAGCCGGCTGCGGTCGCGAGGGCCACCGTGGGACCTCCTTCTTCGCCACCTGTGCCTTCGCCCAGGGACACGCCCAGCGCGACATTCTCGGGTACGCCGTCGAGGGTGACCGCGGCGAGCAGCGCCATCCCGGCAGCCCCTTTCACTGAGGGTGCCGCGGCACGTTGTCCTTCCGTGGCAGCTTGCTTGTCCAGCTTGTCGCTGCCGCGGTCGGTGTCGTCACCCGTTCCGGCGGCGGCCCAGTCCAGCCATGCGCTGAGGAAGGTGAAGACCACCGCCCCCACGATCAGGCCTAGTCGCCACAGGCCGCCCTGCTCGTGCGCGTCCTCGAAGAGCTCGAACGCCAGCGCCGTGATGAGCGCCCCGGAGGCGAAGGCCAGCATCGCGGCCAGCACCCGCTTGGGGATCTGGAACCGTCACCCGACCACGGCACCCAGCACGAGCGCGCTGGACCCGAGCAGACCGAGAGTCACTGCCTGCGTCACGACTCACGTCCTCCCCTGCCTTGCGCTACCTCACCTGAGCACGGATATCAGCGGGTCTGGTCGGGGTCGGTGGTGTCCCCTCCGCTGTGGCGCAGGGCGCGGGCCTTGTCCTCGTCCTCCTGCTCCTTCTCCTGCGCCGCGCGGATCTTGGCGTCGTCACGGGCGGGCAGTTGGATGTCCTTCTCGGCCTCGATGCCGGCGATGAGCTGACGGGACCGTTCCAGCTCGGCATCGACCTCGGCCCCGAGCAGCAGCGCGAGGTTGGTGATCCACAGGTAGAGCAGGAAGATGATCACCCCGGCGAACGAACCGTAGGTGGCGCCGTAGCTGGAGAAGTTGGCGATGTAGAAGCCGAACGCGACCGAGATGAGGACCCAGACCAGGATCGCGAACGCGGCCCCGATGCTCAGCCACCGGAACTTCGGCTGCTTCACGTTGGGCGTGCTGTAGTACAGCAGCGCCACGAGCAGCATGACCAGGACCAGCACGACCGGCCACTTGGCGATCTGCCACACGGTGACCACGGTCGACCCCAGGCCGATCGCCTCGCCGAGCGCCGTCGCCACCGGACCGGACACGATGAGCATGAGGGCGATGAGCACCACCATGAGCACCATGACCAGGGTGATCAGGAGCATGACCGGGCGCAGCTTCCACACCGGCCGACCCTCCTCGATCTCATAGACCCGGTTCGTCGCGCGGCTGAACGCGGTGACGTAGCCCGAGGCCGACCACAGCGCGGTCGCCAGACCGATGACCAGGGCGAGCCCGGCACCCGGGGAGGTGGCCAACGACTGCACCACCGGCTCCAGGGTGGAGGACCCGGACTCGCCCAGCACGCTGCTCAGCACGGGCATCACCGCGCTGACGACCTGCTGGCTCTGCCCGACCAGTCCCAGCAGGGAGAAGATCGCGATGAGCGCCGGGAAGATGGCCAGCACGGCGTAGTACGTCAGCGCGGCCGCGAGGTCGGTGCACTCGTCGTCCAGGAACTCCCGGAACGCCTTGCCCGCGGTGTACTTCCACGCCGGCCCGGTCATCTGCGCCGGCGTGTCCGGCTTGTCCTCCCGCTCGGGCTCCGGGGCGTCCGCCTGCGCGGCCCTGCGTTCTGATGCCCTAGAGCTCACCGCCGCACCCGCCGGGCGACCCCGATGATCAGCACCACTGCGGCCACGGCACCCAGCGCGGGGGCCAGCACGCTGAGCACGTCCCGGTGGTCATCACTGTTCAACCTGGTCTTAACCTCACCCAGCCCGGCGTTGGCGCGGGTCTTGATCGACTCGACCTTGTCCCGGGCCTGCTTCTTCACGTCCAGGCGTTCGGTGAGCTCGTCGACGGTGTCGCCGAGCTCCTGCCGGTGCCGGGCGATGTCGGCCTCGATCTGTGCCGGGTCGCTGCTGGCCTCGTCCTGGGTGTTGTCGCTGTCGGGGTTCTCATGCGGTGTGGCGCTCATGACTGGGCTGCCCCCTTGACCTGCTCGATGTCCTGCTTGACGTTGTCCACGGCACGTTCGGGCGCGGCCGGGGTGGCCTCCTGCACGCGTTTCTTGCCCACCAGCGACACCACCGCCGCTGCCGCGAACAGCAGCAGTGTCACGATGCCGGCGGCGGCCCACGGGGGCAGCACCAGGGCGAGGGCCAGGATGGCCGTCGTGATCAGGGCGGCGATGCCGAAGAAGGCGAGCAGGCCACCGGCGCCGAACATGCCGATGCCCACGCCCGCGTTCTTGGCCTTGGCGCTCAGCTCAGCCTGCGCCAGGCGCATCTCGTCCCGGATGAGCGTGCTCGTCTGCTCGCTCATCCGCGCGATGAGCTCGCCCGTGGACGCATGATCGGTGTCGGGGGTGAACCTCTCAGCCACGAGGCCCCTCCTGGTCATCACCCGCGAGGGCGGTGTCGGTGTCGACCTCCCACGGATCATCCATGCTGTCCCGGTCGCCGTCCTGGGCGTCGCTCAGCCGGCCCTTGGCCTGCTCGGTCACCCTCCCGGCCTGCTGCTTGGCCTTGTCCGCCTGCTCCTGCACCTTCGGGTGCCCCCACAGCTCCTGCGCCTTGGCGCTGATCTGCTCATACCTCTCCCGGCCCGCCCTGGCGCCCAGGACGTACCCGGCCCCGAAGGCGGTCGCCATCATGATCTTGCTCATCGTCTGCTCCTGACTGCAGAGGGGGTGTCGCGCGGACCCCGGACTGGGGCCGCGTCGCCTTGCTGTGGTGCCCAGCATGCGAATACGGTGTAAACGTACGGCGTAATCGGAAGCCGTGCAAGCATGGCCTCGAGGGTCCGGGCCAAGACCAGGAAGTGGTGAGTTCCAGTGGGCGACAAGATGTGGAGTCTGGCGACGACGGCGGCGGCGATCGGTGGTGGGGTGATGGCCAAGAACGTCATCGAGACGACGTGGAAGTTCGTCACCGGCAGCAACTCCCCGAGCAACCCCGAGGACCCGGAGGTGGACTGGGGTGAGGCCATGGCTTTCGCGCTGGTCTCGGGGGCGATCGTGCAGCTGGTGCGGGTCAGCATCAACCACAAGTCCACGCAGGCGTTCGCCAAGCGCAAGGGACGCCTGCCCGAGTCGGTCGCGAGTTGACCGCGACGGGGACGACGAGCCGACACGCGGGGCGTGTGACAGGCTGGACTCCCAGGAGGTGTGCCGATGAGCCCAGAGGAGCCGGACGAGGCGGGGTCCACGCGGCCGCCACGCCTCAGCCGCGAGCGCATCGTCGAAGCTGGCCTGGCCAGTATCGAGGCTCATGGTGTGGACCAGATGACCATGCGCAGCCTGGGCCGCGACCTCGGGGTTGAGGCGATGGCCCTGTACCGGTACGTCTCCGGGCGAGAAGATCTGCTGGAGGCGGTCGTGGAGAGCCTCCTGGACGGGCTCATCGAGCGCGTGGAGGCCGCGCAGACCACCAGCTGGCAGGAATACCTGCAGCACGTCGCGCACGAGATCCGCCAGATGGCCCTGGCCAACCCCACGGCGTTCCCCCTGGTGGTCTCGCGGCACCCAGCGGCGCCCTGGCTGCGACCGCCCTTGCGCGACATCGCCATGGTCGAGCACCTCCTGGCCACCCTGTGCGAGCGAGGCTTCAGCGACGACCAAGCGGTGGACACCTACAAGGCCTTCACCAGCTTCCTCGTCGGGTATCTACTCTTGGAGGTTTCCACCCAGGTCGAGAATGTTGCCGCCGTGGACGAACCGATGAACGAGGGCAGCGCCGACATCCCAGAGCAAGACACGAGGGAAGATGTCGACTTCGGGCAGGCGCCGCACGTGGTGCGGATGCGCGACCGCCTCAGCCAGGACCACAGCGAGGCCGAGTTCGAGACCGGCCTCGAGAGCCTGCTCAACCGCATCGAGAACACCGTCTCGCACTAGCCCCCGGTCCGGCTGGGGTGCCCGCGATGGGCGCATCGGGCCACCCGCGGGTCAGGCGGCCGTCTGTACGCCCCTGAACCCACCCCGATGCCTCGGGTCTTTACCACCGCCGAGGTTGCGGTCTAACCTGTCGATGTTTACAGCGTAAGCAGTTCGTTCATTCGGCTGCGCCAGGCAGGGGTAGGAGGGCTCATGGCCGTCGCGTGCAGTGAGTTCGTCCCGTCAGTCCGGCCGGCGCGTCCGCGGGTCGCGGTCGTGACGGTGGTCCGAGGCGAGCATGGGGCGCTGTTGGCCCAGGTCGACGGACTGTCGGCGAGCACGTGGCCCCCCGACGTGCATGTCACCCTCGCGGTCGCGGATCGAGAGCTGAACCGCAACAAGCTGCCGATACGGTCCGACCGGTGGGAGACCTTCATCGTCTCAGGCGGGGACCTGCGACGAGCTCCCAGGGCCGCCTTCCAGTCCTCGGTGATGCATGCCTGCGACGTGGCAATGAACGCTGGTGCTGAAGTGCTCGTGTTCGTCGATGTCCGGTGCCTGCCAGGCCGGCGCCTGCTGCAGACCTACGCCGAGCACGCCGCCAACAGTACCCAGACAACCCCAGTCCTGTGGAGCGCCGCCGAGGCCGTGCAGCTGGACGTACCACCGGGGACCGTGTATCCCGTCTCGGGCGGGCTGGGGTCCCTCATCACATCAACACCGGTCCTCACCCACCCGAGCCCGACGACGGGACCGGCGATCGCGGTGGCAGGGTCCTAGGCCGCCGCTAACCGCCATGCGGTGGTTCACGTGGTCCTCGAGCCGAGCGGTGGCACGGTGCTCGTCTGGGTTGCGGGGTCATCGTCGGGGCGCTTACGTTTACGGTGTAAACGGACGGTGCATCAGGGCGCCGGCCACCATCACAGGAGGTTTCCACATGTGGAACGAGGAACAGATCCAGTCCCTGCACAACGACGGTGTGGTCGTCGACCAGGATGGGGAGAAGGTCGGCAAGGTCGGCCAGGTCTACCTGGAGGACTCGACCGGTGAGCCCGCATGGGTGACGGTCAAGACTGGGCTCTTCGGCACCTCGGAGTCCTTCGTGCCCCTGCAGGGCGCCACCGTGCAGGACCAGGAGGTCCGGGTGCCGTACACCAAGGACCAGGTCAAGGACGCCCCCCGGGTCGAGGAAGACGGCCATATCTCCGTGGAGGAAGAGCGCGAGCTGTACTCCTACTACGGCGGCCGGGACGGCCAGAAGAACGCGAACAACGGCGCACCAGCCACCCGCGACCAGGAAGACACCCGCACCGGCACCACTAGCCGAACCGACACCGCAACGGGCATGACCGACAGGACGGATACCGCCGCAGGCGCCGACGACACTGGGCGCGGCACCTACGACACCGACTCGGACGCCAGCATGGTCCGCTCCGAGGAGCAGCTGAACGTCGGCACCGAGAAGGTCACCACCGGCAAGGCCCGCCTGCGCAAGTACGTCGTCACCGAGCACGTCACCAAGACCGTCCCCGTCCAGCGTGAGGAGGTCCGCATCGAACGCGAGCCCCTCGATCAGCAGGACCGGGACCGCCTGTCCGGGGCCGACCTCGTCGAGGACGAGCAGGAAGTCACCCTCACCGAGGACCAGGTCGTCGTCGACAAGGAGACCGTTCCCGTGGAAGAGGTCCGTCTCGACACTGACACCGTCACCGAGGAGCAGCAGGTCAGCGACGAGGTCCGCAAGGAGCAGATCGACACCGACCTGCCCGACCAGCACCGCAACCACTGACCCACACCCCACCCGCGTCGGCCCTATCCCAACTGGGGGTGGGGCTGACGCGTGCGTTCCTGGGCATGAGGCGGCACACCGCCGGGCCGCCCTGATGCTCTCACCAGGCTCATTCGCGGATGCGCGGATTGAAAACTCAACGTTCGAGGTCAGGTCGTGCAGGACAGCAGAACCAGCTGCGCTTCCGGACATGAAGTAGGCAATCCGCGGCTGCATCACCGAGTCCAGAAGCACGCCGGGCTGCCTGTCCCGTTAGGCAGAGGTTCTCGACGAGGTCACCAACGACCGCGAGAGGAGGTCGTCGTCACGCGCGCCGGCCACGAGCCGGTCGTCATCGTCTCGCTGGCGGACTACGAGTCGTTGCGCGAGACGGCATACCTCATGCGCTCACCCGCCAACGCCCGACGGCTGCTCGACGCCATGGAGCGCCTCGAGGCTGGCGGTGGGTAGACGCACGAGCTGATCGAGGCGGACTGACCGGGGTGCTGCTGGTCTGGGACGAGCACGCCTGGGAGGACTACCTCTGGTGGCAGTCGCAGGACCACAAAGTCCTCAAACGCATCAACCTGCTCCTGAAGGACATCCAGCGCAACGGCCATGCGGGGATCGGCAAACCCGAAGCGCAAGCACGACGTCGCCGACTACTGGTCACGGCGGATCACCGACGAGCACCGACTCATCTACAAGATCGCCGCGCACGAGATCCGCATCGCCGCCTGCCGCTACCACTACGGATAGGCGCTACCAGCGGCACGACGTTGATGTACCGACCGCCTGCTCGAGGGGGACGACCTCTGGGTGGCACAGCGGCCACGAGGAGCCAAGACGGTCCTCTCCTGATGCACGTATGATGCACGACACCGTCGAAACGCCTCTATGTGGACGATGTGCGCAGGTCAGCGCGCTATGGCTGGGAGTCTTGTCAATAGGCGGTTGAGGGTTCGCGCCCCTTCGCCAGCTCTGAGATCGCCTGTGTCGCAAGCGAGTTGGGCTTTGAGGTCTCTACCTCGGTCTTCGGTGCGAAAAACAGGTGAGTCCGGCAGTCGGGCATCTCTGAGCTGCGATTTCGTGACCCAGTACAGTGCGAGGGTGCTGGCCCCATTTTAGTTGCCGATGCACGTATGCTGCACGCGCGACGGGGCGAGGGCAGGGGCTCGAGCCTGCAGTGCCGACACCGCACACTTTTCATTAGCTTACAGGTCGACATGCGGGTGTCACCGGCCCGTGCAGTGGTCCCCAACTTCCCGATATTCTTTTTTTCTCACTGCTCAGCGGTCCAGTTCAGCGTGTAGGCGCGCCCCCAGCGATGGGGGTCGTGATACGCCCGTCGACGACCGTGACGAGATCATCCAGGGTGTCGCGGTGCCCGAGGTCGTGGGTGACGAGCAGGGTGGCGGTGTCGCGTTCGTGGGTGAGGCGAGAGATGAGTTCCATGATCTTCGCTCCGCGTTCTTGATCCAGGGCGCTGGTCGGCTCATCAACGAGGAGGACTTCGGGTTCGTGGACGAGGCCGCGGGCGATCGCGACCCGTTGCCGTTCCCCGCCGGAGAGCTGGTGCGTGCGCTTGCCTGCGTGCTCGGTGAGGCCGACGGCGTCGAGGAGTTCGTCGGCACGGGCGTCGATCTTCGCTCGCTGGTTCCGGCTGGTGCCGCCGCCGAGCCTGGCCATGACCTGCAACTGCTCGCGCGCCGTGAGCGCGGGCAGCAGGTTGGACTGCTGGAACACGATGCCGATGCGCTCACGGCGCAGTTGCGTGGCCTCGTGCTTCGAGAGCTGGGCGGCGTCGGTCATGTCGCTGCTGTTGCCGATGAGAACTCCGCCAGAGTCGGGGCGAAGAAGGGTCGCGGCGACGGCGAGGATGCTGGACTTGCCCGACCCGGAGGGGCCGGTGATGCCGGTGACGGTGCCGTTGGTCCCGCGGAGGGTGACGTTGTCAACGGCGGTGATGCGGTTCTCCCCGTCGGGGAAGGTGAGGGTGACGTTCTGTAGTTGAATCATCGGTTGCTCCCAAGGGCGGTGAGGGGGTCGGCTTTGGTGACGGAGCGCAGCGCGAACGCGCCTCCTGCGAGGCCGAGGACCGCCATCACGACGGCTGGGGCGACAGTGGTGATCGGGCTGATGATGAACGGGAGCGCCTGCCCCGCGAGGGTGCCGAGCCCGATCACGGCGGCGAGGCCGACACCGATCCCGGCGACCAGAACGATGGACGCCTGGCCGAGTGAGTCGCGCACGAGCGACCCGGTGGTCGCACCGAGGGCTTTGAGCACGGCCATGTCGCTGGCACGCTGCATCGTCCAGACCGTGAAGAACGCGCCTACGACGAGGGCGGAGATCCCGAACAGCATCGCGATCATCAGCCCGAGCGACCCGATCTCGGATCGGAACGCTTCCAGGGCGGTCAAGCTCGCCAGCGGTGTTTCGGCGACCGTGCCGGTTGCTGCACCTATGGCCTCCCAGTCTGCGTTGCCGGTGACGGCGAGCACCGTCGCTTCGCCGGTGCCGCCGACGCGCTGACTTGCCTCGCTCCACGCCTCCGGGGTCAAGACGATGACCGGGGTGTGGCTGTACCAAAGATCATCGCCGACGACGCTGACGGTGAAATCAGTGCCGGTGATCGAGATCGTGTCACCAGTCTCGACGCCGAGACCATCGGCGGCCCCGGAGGAGACACCGACCTGGTCGTCGTGAACCGGGGCGAGGGCGAACAGCGGGTTCGACTGGGCACCCGAAGCACGCTGCGGCAGCCCGTAGAGCGCAACCCCGGTCGGGTCGTCGGTGCCGCTGGCCGAGGCCCGCGATTGGACGATCCCGATGGGTGTCACCGACTCGACCCCGTCCGCCTGTTCCCATGCCGTGACCGTGTTCTCGTCGAGGGAGGAGGTTGCGTAGCTAGGGTCGCTGCTCTCGGGCTGCTGCAGCACGAGCCGGTCCCCGGGCAACTGCAGCACGGAGGAGATGTTCTGTGCGGCCAGACCCCCGGTGAGGCCGGAGAGGAAGCCGACGAGCAGGGTGATCAGGGCGACGACGGCCCCGATGAGGAGAAATCGGCCGCGGGCGAACCGCAACTCTCTCCACGCGACGAACACGATGATGCCTTTCCGCTCGCGCACTCTGCCCGAGCTACCCTCCAACTCTCCTTCGCGCAGGCAGGGCCGGGCATCGCCCAAACCGTGGGATTCACGGTCATACTTTCGGTTGATGGCCGGGCAACACCGCTCGCATAGGCTTGGAGCGTCATGTCGCATTCGACCCTCGCCCCGGTGTTCACCGGTCTCCGGTTCGGCCTGCACACCCTCCTGATCGGGCTCGCGGGCTTCACGGTTGTGCGCGCATACGTCGTCTCCTCGCCGGCTGCGACATGGACGCTGGTCATGGGGATCGCGTTCGTCGCGGTGTATCTCGCGGGTGCATGGGCGGCGCGGGCACAAGGCGAGTCAGGAGTGTCCCGGCGCGGTGACGCCGTCGGCTGGATCGCCGCGCTCACGCTGTTGTGGGCGGTGCTGACGTGGCTGAGCCCCGAGGGGGCCTACCTCGTCTTCCCGCTGTTCTTCCTCTACCTCCACGTCCTGCCCGGACGTGGAGGGGTCGCGGCGATCGTGGTCACGACCGCGTTCGCGATCCTCGCCCTCGGCCTCCATCTAGGGTTCAGCGTCGGCGGGGTGATCGGCCCACTGGTGGGCGCCGGCGTCGCCCTACTGATCGGGCTCGCCTACCGTGCGCTTCGGCGTGAAGCCGAAGAGCGCGAACGGCTCGTTGCCGAGCTGATCCGCACTCGGCAACACCTCGCCCAGACCGAACGCGAACAGGGCGCACTGGCGGAGCGCGCCCGACTCGCTCGTGAAATTCATGACACCGTCGCCCAGGGCCTGTCCTCGATCCAGATGCTGTTGCGTGCCGCTGAACGCGACACCCCCGAACCCGGTGCCGGGTACGTGCGGCTCGCCCGCGAGACCGCGGCCGACAGCCTCGCGGACACGAGGCAGATCATCCGCGAGCTCACCCCGACCCGCCTCGGCGACGGACTCGCCCCCGCCCTGCACCGCCTCGGTCAGGAACAGTCCGACCGCGCGTCCATCCCTGTCGAGGTGAGTGCCGAGGAACTCGACTTGCCGATGGGAACCCAGATCGCGCTGTTGCGGATCTTTCAGGGCGCGCTTTCGAACACGATCCGCCACGCGAATGCCACCCGCATCACCGCCGAACTCACCCGAGGCAACGCCACGGTATCTCTGGTGGTACGCGATGACGGCCGCGGCTTTGAGGTGTCCTCCGCGGTCGCCGACTCGCACGAGGCCGACTCCTTCGGGTTGCACGCCATGCGTGAGCGCCTCGAACAACTCGACGGCACCCTCACCATCGCCTCGGCCCCCCAACAGGGCACCACGGTCACCGCGCGACTGCCGCTCCTCCCCGGAAGCGAGGCGGCATCGTGATCCGGATCGTGCTTGCCGATGACCACCCCGTCGTCCGCACGGGCTTGCGGGCGATGCTCTCAGGCGACCCCGACCTCGACGTGATCGGGGAAGCGGCAACCCCTGACGATGTCGTCGCCCTCGCGAGCGATCTGATACCGGACGTGGTGCTCATGGACTTGCAGTTCGGCACCGACCAGACCGGAGCCGACGCGACCCGCCGCATCCGCGCACTCCACCATCCGCCTGCCGTGCTGGTGCTCACGAACTACGACACCGACAGCGACATCCTCGGCGCCGTCGAAGCCGGAGCCAGCGGCTACCTCCTCAAAGACGCCCCACTCGAGGAGCTCATCGCTGCAATCCGCGCCGCAGCCGCAGGCGAGACCGCCCTCGCCCCCGCGATCGCGGGACGACTGCTCGCCCGGATGCGTTCCCCGCAACCCAACCTCAGCGCCCGCGAGACCGAAGTGCTGCGACTCGTCGCAAACGGCGCGACGAACAACGACATCGCGGCACGACTGCATATCAGCGACGCGACAGTGAAATCACACCTCGTGCACATCTACACCAAGCTCGGCGTCTCCTCCCGCACCGCCGCCGTCGCTTCTGCACGTGACTCCGGCCTACTGTGGTGAAGGCATACCCGGGGTCAACCCCAAGGTCGAACGAGCGGCGGCCACAGAAGAGCGCTGCCTGTTAGGCCGCTTCGCAGTCAGGGTGGTTCACTGGATGGTCAACGGGCATCTCAGTTGGCTCCTGGACGGGCCGAGCGGTCAGTCGTCTCGACCGAGGGTCGGATCGTTGCGTAGGCGAAGTCGACGAGGTACCTGTTGAGATTCTCTACGGCCTGCTCGGCGGCCTTCGGGTCTGTCGTGACGATGGCGGTCAAGATCGCGCGGTGCAGCCGGGCGCCGGCGTGGATCTCGGCTGCGTGGTCTTTGACGTGGGCGAACCAGAACCGTCTGGAGAGTCCCTGCAAAGGTGCGATCGCGTCCGCGAGGTAGTTGTTATGCGAGGCGCGCACGATCAGACCGTGGGTGTCCCGGACGGTCCCGGCGTACTCGTCCATGGTGAAGTCGTCGCGCTCGAGAGTGGAGGCCATCTCCTCCATATGACGGCGGTCTGACGCGGTTGCGCGTTCGCAGGCGAGGCACACCGCGAGCTTTTCGAGGCTGAGCCGTAGCTCGAGCAGGCGCAGCTGTTCCTCGACCGAGGTGGCCGGGATGAGCACACCCCGGTTGGGGTAGATGTGCACCATGCGGTGCCGCGCCAGGCGCTGCAAGGCCTCCCGGACCGGGGTGCGTCCTAGGCCGGTGAGCTCGGTGAGCTGGGTCTCAGACACGAGCGTGCCTGGCTCGAGGCGCTGGAAGACGATCAGTTCTTCCAGCGCCTGGTAGGCCTCTTCTGCCTTGGCACCGCTGCCCATGTGGCTCCTCTCGCCTCGTGCCGCAGTGTAGGACGACAAGGCACCGAATCTGCCGCAGCCTCTTGCCAAGCAACCAATATGTTGGTTGTATACCGGTCATCCCACGGGGCGTCGCCCCGTCCGCGATCGGCTGGAGAGATGATGAAGTACGACCCCACCCGCGAAAAGAGCCCTCTGCCCTACTCCCCGTTCAAGAGCTGCACGGTCCCGCGCCCGATTGGCTGGCTCTCGACGATCAGCAGCGAGGGCGTCGAGAACCTCGCGCCCTACAGCCAGTGGCAGAACCTCACGTTCGACCCCCCCATGGTGATGTTCTCGGCGAACCACTACCCGGACGGTCGCCGCAAGGACACCGTCCTCAACGCAGAGGAGACCGGTTGGTTCGTCTGGAACATGGCGACCTGGGACCTTCGGGAGGCGGTGAACATCAGCGCGATGGCGCTGCCGGCCGGGGAGAGTGAGTTCGAGCGCGCCGGAGTCCGGCGAGCCAGCGCCGACTTGGCTCCCGCGCCGATGGTCGCTGACAGCCCCTGCCACTTTGAGGTCCGCTACCTCTCCACACACCGCCTCCCAGGCAACACACCCGTCGGCTCCATCGACATCGTCTTCGGCCGGGTCGAGCGCATCCACGTTGAGGACGAGGTCGTCACCCCCGAGGGCAAGCTCGACATCCCACGCATCAGGCCGCTAGCGCGCCTTGGCTACTACGACTACACCACCGTGACAGAGACCTTCGAGATGCGCGTACCCGGAGCCGACGAGGCCGCTGCCATGGGCCTCGAGGGCGCCCCGGCCTGACACGCCCCCACACACCGAACAGGAACCGACATGACCAGCAACTCCGACAGCGCCGTCGGCCCCGGCACCACCCTGGTCGACACCCAGGGACACCGGGCCCGCGACCTTATCGCCGTCAACGCCGGCAACACCCTCGAGTGGTACGACTGGACGATCTACACCATCTTCGCCCCCTACTTCGCCAGCCAGTTCTTCCGCTCCGACGACTCCGTCTCCGCGCTGCTCGCTACCCTGGCCGTCTTCGCGGTCGGCTTCATCACACGCCCCCTGGGTGGATGGCTCTTCGGCAGGTACGCCGACCGACGCGGCCGCAAAACCGCGCTCACCCTGGCCATGGCCATCGTCGCCATCGGCAGCCTGGTGATCGCCGTCTCACCCACCTACGGGGCAGTCGGCGTACTCGCCTCGGTCATTCTGCTCCTGGCCCGTCTCGTCCAGGGCCTCGCGCACGGAGGCGAGATGGGCACAGCCGTCACCTACCTGGTCGAACGCGCCCCCGAGGGCCGGCGCGCCCTGTGGGGCAGCTCCTCATGGGTCAGCGTCATCATCGGCACCATCCTCGCCACCCTGACCGGCCTGGCAGTGACGAGCCTGCTCACCGAGGCACAGATCGAGTCCTGGGGGTGGCGAGTCGCGTTCGGCCTTGGCGGCATCCTCGGTCTCTACGCCCTATGGCTGCGCCGCCAGATCCAGGAAACCGCCAAGGTCGAGACGGACGCTGCCCCCGCGCCCGGTCCCCGGAAGCCGATCTCGGAGCGGCTCCGCCCGCACCTGTCCGGTGTAGCCATCGTGATGGGCCTGTCCGCAGGCGGATCCATCATGTTCTACACCTGGCTGATCTTTGCCCCGACCTACGCCCAGGTCGCACGCGGGCAGGACCCCGACAGTGCCCTGGCCGCGGCTCTCCTTGCACAGGTCGTCTTCCTCGCCGCGCTCCCGCTCATGGGCCTGCTCGGTGACCGAGTGGGCCGCCGGCCCATGATCATCGCCTTCGGGGCCGGGTTCCTCGCCCTCTCGTTCCCCCTCAACCGCATGATCGACGGCAGCTTCGGCGGACTCTTCCTCGCTATGACCATCGCGCTCCTGCTGCTCGCGTGCCTCTTCGCAGTCAACGGAGCCGTGTGGGCCGAGGTGTTCCCCACCGCAGTCCGCGCCGCTGGCGTCGCAGCCCCGCTCTCCCTTGCCACGGCCATCTTCGGCGGCACCGCTCCCTACCTGAACACCTGGTTCGCCAGCAACAACCTCCAGGACGTCTTCATCTGGTACCTCATGGGCATCACCGCCATCACCCTGCTCACCGGTCTCCTTGCCCCGGAGACCCGCCACTGGAGGCTAGACCGCACCACCTGATCACGACTCCACCAACACGAGTAGGGCCGCCATCACCGCAAGGATGACGGCGGCCCTTGTCAACGGCACGCGGATGTTCTCCAACTCCGGCGCCACGGCATACTCCGCCAGCAAGGCAGGCCAGGTCGCCATGACCAAGCTGCTGGCCGTCGAGCTCGGGCCGCGCGGCATCCGCCTCAACGTGGTGTGCCCCGGGGCGATCGACACCGAGATCGACGACAACACGCGGGCGGCGAACGAGGACGTGAAGATCCCGGTCGAGTTCCCGCAGGGCGAGATCCCACTCACTCAGGGGACTCCTGGCTCGGCGCAGCAGGTGGCCGAGCTCGTGACCTTCCTCGCCTCGGACGCGGCCGGCCACCTCAGCGGCACCGAGGTGTGGGTCGACGGGGCGCAGTCGCTGCTGCAGGGGTGACCGGGGGGACCGGCAGCACTCAGCGCCGCAGTCCTTCCTGGACCCACGGGCCGGTGTCGACCTGATCAGGCACTGACGGTGGCGTGCGGCAGCGCCACGATCGGGCTCGTGGACGGTGATCCAGCACTGCACGCCTATCTCAGCTACTCGGACGCCCAGGCCGGGCTGAGATGGCTGGGGCAGGTGAGGTTCAGCGTCGTCGCGCGCCAGGACGGCGACGGCGGTGCGGTGCCCCACGCGGAGGTGCGCTGGGGAGACGTGGTGCTGATGGTCGCCAGTGCTGATGACGACTATGACGTCCCCCGTCTCCTGGGTCGCAGCACGGGCGGCGGCCTGTACTTCTGGCTCTCCGAGCCGAGCCAGGTCGACGAGTGGTATGCCCGAGCGCTGCAGGCGGGTGGCACCCAGGTGTTCGCTCCCGAGGAGACCGAGTGGGGGACCCGACGTGCGCGGGTCGTCGACCCAGAGGGCCACGAGTGGAGCGTCGGGACATACCGACCGGGCGCTTCCTGGGAACAGTGATGCGCTCCATCCGCCGATAGCCGAGCTTGATCCTCGGTGCCCGGTATGCGGTGAGTCAGGTGCCGCAGTACGTCCGGTATAGACCGAAGTCGGCCGGCGCAGGCTCGGCATACCGCTCGAGGCCGGGGCGCTCCCGGTAGGGGTCGGTGACGGCGTGCAGGAGCCGGACCACCGGCCCGAGGTCGCCGTCGCTGCCGGCTGCGAGAGCTTCCTCGACCAGGTGGTTGCGGGGGATGTAGACGGGGTTGACCCGATCCATCAGCTCGGCGTGCGGACCGAGGGCGAGCCACCGCCCGACCCACGCGTCGAAACCCGCCAGATCGACGAAGAGGCTGCGGGCCGGCTCGGCGTCGCCGCGGACCGCGTCACCGAGGCGGCGGTAGAAGGAGGTGTGGTCGACGTGGTTGTCCTGCAGCAGGCTCAGCAGCTCGGCGACCAGAGGCTCGACGACCTCGGCGCTCACCGTGTCCGCCAGGCCGAGCTTGGCCCTCATGCCGCTCGACCAGGCCGACGCGAACTGCGCGGAGAACGTGCCGAGGGAGCCCATCGCCAGCTCGACCGCCTGCTCCTCCTCGGTGTGCAAGAGGGGGAGCAGCGCCTCGGCGAGGCGGGCGAGGTTCCACTGGGCGACGTCGGGCTGGTTGCCGTAGGCATACCGTCCGCCGGTGTCGATCGAGCTGTAGACCGTCGCCGGGTCGACAGCCTCCATGAACGCGCACGGTCCGTAGTCGATGGTCTCGCCACAGATCGTCATGTTGTCCGTGTTCATCACCCCGTGGACGAACCCGACCAGCATCCACCGCGCGACGAGCTGCGCCTGGCCGGCGACGACCGCCTCGAACAGCGCGAGGTAGCGGTTCTCGGCCGCGGCGGCGTCGGGGTGGTGACGGCTGATCGCGTGGTCGGCCAGGCGGCGCAGGAGATCGATGTCGCCGGTGGCGCGGGCGTACTGGAAGGTGCCGACGCGCAGATGGCTGGAAGCCACCCGCGTGAGCACCGCGCCGGGCAGCAGCGTCTCCCGCTGCACCGGGCGGCCGGTGCCCACCACGGCCAGCGACCGGGTGGTCGGGATGCCCAGGGCGTGCATCGCCTCGCTGATGACGTACTCGCGCAGCATCGGACCGACCGCTGCCAGTCCGTCACCGCCCCGGGCGAAGGGCGTGCGACCGGAGCCCTTGAGGGCGATGTCGACCTTCCGCCCCGCCGTGTCGTCGACCTCGCCGAGCAGGAGGGCGCGGCCGTCGCCCAGGCGGGGGGAGTAGCCGCCGAACTGGTGCCCGGCGTAGGCCTGCGCCACCGGGGTGGCGCCGTCGGGGACGAGGTGACCCGTCAGCAGGCGCAGACCCTCGGGACTGCGCAGCCAGGACGGCTCGAGGTCCAGCTCGGCAGCCAGCGACTCGTTGAGGAGCAGGAGCCGGGGGTCCGGGGTGTCGTCGGCCTGCCACGGCACGGCGAGCTCCCCCAGCTCTCGGGCGAACTGGTGGTCGAAGGACACGGTCTGCCGGGGCACGACACTCATCCATCGAGCGTAGGCGAGAGACCGCTCAGGGGCGGAAGGCGGAGCTCGCGCCGTCCAGCGCACCCTCCGGGACGGGGAGCTCGCCGCGGGTGACCGCGGCCAGCAGCTGCTCGTGGTCGGCCTCGGTCTGGTCGGCATACAGCCGGGCGAACCTGCTCAGGGCGACGTCCACCTTGTCCGAGCCGCCGACATACCCCGCGATCATCGATGCTCCGCTGGTGCGGGCGTGGCCTTTGGCGAGCAGGTGACCGACGATGCCGGCGTAGTCGGCCAGGGCCGGCGCGTCGATCGCGTCCAGGGGGATGGTGCCCTTGCTTTTGCGGAATTGTCGGACGTAGTAGGTGTAGTCGTCGCCGACGGTCGCCCACCCCAGCAGCGGGTCGCTGACCGTCTGCAGCGCCTGCTGGTACTCGACCACCCGCTGGCCCTGGTGCTCGTGCAGGGCGGAGTCGCCGTGCACGTGGCGGGCGATGACCGAGCGGCGGGCCTGCTTGAGCTGGAGGAACAGCACGTCGTCGGGGGTGCTGCCCTCCAGCAGCGCGACGTAGGCGCGCAGCCCCACGCTGCCGACCCCGACCACCTTGTGGGCGATGTCGACCAGGGTGTAGCCGCCGACCACCCGGCGCCAGTGCGGGGCGAGGGGCAGGAGGTAGCCGTCGAGCGCCTCGGCCAGGGCGTCCCGCTCCTGGTCGCTGACCCGGGTGATCGTGGGCGGGTCCTCGACGATCACCCGGCGTCCGGCCTGCTCGGTCGTGAACTTCGGGAGCGCGCGATCACTCGTGCGCTTGCGGGCGCGCTTGGCCGACCGATGGATCTCCTTGCGCAGGGTCTTCTCGGTCGCGGTCTCGTGCAGGCGGTTCACGTCGAGCCGGTTGTAGGAGCGCATGAGGAGCGGCTGCTCGGCCAGGAACCTCAGCTCGCCGCGGTATGCCGCGACGCAGGCGCGCACGGCGGCCTCGCACTGCTGCTCGGACAGGCCGTTCGCGCGCCCGGCGACGTGGATGCTGGCGACCAGGCGGCGCAGGTCCCACTCCCAGCACCCGGGGTGGGCCTCGTCGAAGTCGTTGAGGTCGATGACCAGCTCGCCCTCGGGGGAGGCGTAGAACCCGAAGTTGCCGAAGTGCGCGTCGCCGCTGATCACCGGCATGATCCCGGTCGCCGGCAGATGCGCGACGTCGTCGGCCATGACCACGGCGGTGCCCCGCAGGAAGCCGTAGGGGTTGGTGACCATCCGACCCACGCGCACCGGGACCAGCTCGCTGCGCCGCCCCTCGTGCGACTCCTGGATGAGCGCCACCGGGTCCGGCCGCCCCGCCCGGGGAGTCCAGTCACCCAGGCTTTTGCGCGGGACCTCCTTGCGCAGCGCCTTGCCCATGGCGTAGCGCTCCGCGCGCGAGGTGGGCCGCTTGCGGATGGAGGCGTATGTCGGGTGGCACAGACGTCACCCTCGCGGGTCCGCGCCGTTGGTGCAACACCTGGCCGGGGCGGAGGGAGGTCGTGCGCTGAAACGGGGGGCAGCACTACGCTGACACTGTCGCGACCCCGGTGGGGAGCACCCCATACGGGCTGACACGTCGACCTTCACCGAAAGGACGACACCATGTCGCGAGCGACGCCTCCCGCCCCACCCCTGCACCCCACCCTGCTGCGGCTGGACGACTTCGCAGCCCACCTGGCACACGACGACGACGTCCTGGCCGTCCTCGGCCTGGGGTCGGCGGGGCAGGAGACCCACCGCTTCGACGAGCACTCCGACATCGACGTCTTCGTCGTCGTCGACAGCGCCACGGCCAAGCAGCGCTACCTGCAGGACCCGGGCTGGCTCGCCGGCTTCGGCGGCCACGTCGCGTTCAGCTTCGTCAACGACCCGAACGGCCGCAAGGCGCTGTTCGAGGACGGGCTCTTCGTCGAGTACGCCGTCTTCACCCCCGACGAGCTCGCCGCCCTGGCCGTCGTCGGCGCCCGGGTGGTCTGGTCCCGCGACGGCCGCGACCTCCTGACGAGCGAGCCGCCGCCGAGCCCGACCGCCCTCGACACCGTCGACTTCCACGTCAACGAGGCGCTCACCAACCTCTACGTCGGGCTCCACCGCGAGCTGCGAGGCGAGCGCCTGACCGCGATGCGCTTCATCCAGGTGTATGCCGTGGACCGCGTCCTCGCGCTCGTGCGCCTCGACCCCGCCTCGCGGCTCGACCACCCCGACCGCTTCGAGTCGACCCGCCGGATCGAGCAGGCCGACCTGCGCACCGACCTCCCGCTGGCCCGGATGGTCCCGGGCTACGAGCACAACGCGGACGCCGCCCGGGCCGTCCTGGGCTGGCTGACCACCCATCACGCCACAGACCCCAGCATCACCCGGGCGATCCGACAGCTGCTGGACCAGCACGACCAGGCCTGACCACCTGCTTGTCGGGAGGATCGCGGCAGGAGCACACTCCGGAGATGAGCTCCTACTCCCGGGCGCTGGAGGTCGCGCACGAGCACGCCCTCCACTGGCTGGGCTCGCTGGGGGACCGGCCGGTGCCCCCGCAGGCGTCCATCGAGGAGCTCATCACCGCGCTCGGGCCCGACCTGCCGCAGCGAGGCTGCCCGCCGGAGGAGGCCGTCGCGCTCCTCGCGGAGGCCAGCGACGCCGGGCTGACCGCCACGGCCTCGGGCCGCTTCTTCGGGTTCGTCGTCGGCGGCACGCACCCGGCCGCGATGGCGGCGGACTGGTTGGTCAGCGCCTGGGACCAGAACACCGGGCTGCGCACGGTCACGCCGGCCCACAGCGCGGTCGAGGACATCGCCAGTGCCTGGCTGCTCGACCTGCTGGGCCTCCCCACGGAGAGCGCCGTCGGCTTCACGACCGGCGCCACCATGGCCAACTTCACCGGGCTCGCCGCCGGGCGCGAGGCGGTGCTCCGCCGGGCGGGGTGGGACGTCGCGCGCCACGGGCTGGCCGGCGGCCCGCCCGTCCGGGTGCTCGTCGGCGCCGAGCGGCACGACACCGTCGACGTCGCGCTGCGTTACCTCGGCCTCGGTGCCCCCGAGACGGTGGCCGTCGACGACCAGGGACGGGTGCGGCCCGACGCGCTCGAGCAGGCCCTGGCCGAGGGAGGGCACGGACCGGTCCTGGTGTCCCTGCAGGCCGGCAACATCCACTCCGGCGCGAGTGACCCTTTCGAGGAGACGGTCGCCGCCGCGCACCGGCACGGCGCCTGGGTGCACGTCGACGGCGCCTTCGGGCTCTGGGCCGCCGCGTCACCGGCATACCGGCATCTCGTGCGCGGACACGAGAGCGCCGACTCGTGGGCGACCGACGCCCACAAGACCCTCAACGTGCCTTACGACAGCGGCCTGTGCATCGTGCGCGACCCCGCGGCGCTCCAGGCGGCCATGGGGGTCCAGGGTGCCTACCTGCTGCGCGACGAGGTGTGTCAGCCGCTGGACAAGGTGCCCGAGCTGTCCCGGCGTGGCCGCGCGGTCCCGGTGTGGGCGGTGCTCCGGTGCCTCGGTCGCGACGGGGTCGCCGAGCTGGTCGAGCGGCTGTGCCACCACGCCTCCACCTTCGCCGAGGCCCTCCGCGCCATACCCGGCGTCACCGTGCTCAACGACGTGGTGTTCACCCAGGTCTGCGCGACGTTCGGCTCGGACGAGCGCACCGACGAGGTGGTCCGGCGGCTCCTCGCGGACGGCACCACCTGGATGACCGGCTCCACGTGGCACGGGCAACGGGTGCTGCGGATCTCGGTCAGCAACTGGTCGACCACGGAGGACGACGTCGAGCTGAGCGTCGACGCGGTACGCCGGGTCGCCCGCGAGGTCGGGGGCGCAGGCGCTCGCGCCTGACTACCGCGCCTGACTACCGCGCCTCGCCCGCCGGTTCGCCGGCCTCGCCGTCGGCCGGCCCGAAGGCCGCGGCGAGCACCTGCCAGCGGCCGTCTGCCCACACCCACAGCCGGGTGTAGCGGAACCGCACGGCTGCCGGCACGCCGTCCTGCACCGCCTCGATGTCGGCGACGGTGCGGGTCACCCCGGTCGGTCCGTCCTGCTGAACGTCGACCGAGCGCTCGACGAGGGACACGATGCGCAGGGCCCCCGACCGGTGGGTCTCGAGGTCAGCTTCCTTGGTGAAGGTCGACCCGTCCGGGCCCATCGCGACGACGTCGGTATGCCGCAGCTGGTCCAGGGCCTCGACGTCACCGGCGCTCTGGGCGGCCTGGAGACAGCGCTCCGCCTCGAGGAGGTCCTCCATCACGGCTATCCTGCCACAGCCGCGTCCCGGGAGGTGTCACTTCCGATTGCCGCTCCGGAGAAGTGCTGTTGACATTCTGCTGACAGCACCCGACCGAGAGGACACCGATGATGAGGACGTCAGGGGCAGCAGCAGTCGTGGCCACCCTCGCGCTGGGGGCGTGCGCCACCGGGCAGACGCAGGCGCCGGAGGGGGGTACCGACTTCGCCGAGGAGACGGCCTCCGGTGTCCTGAGCATCATGGGCTTCGGCCTCGACGACGAGATCGGCCAGGTGCGCTACGACCTGGCGGAGGAGGCCGTCCCCGAGGTCGACGTGCAGCTCACCGAGGGCGGTCTGGACATGCAGCAGTTCCTGTCCTCGGTGGCTGCGGGCGAGGAGCCGGGGCTCATCAGGGTCGACCGCACCCAGGTCGGCACGCTGGCCTCCCGCGGCGCCATCATGCCGCTCACGGACTGCGTCGAGACCGAGGAGGTCGACACGTCGGTGTTCGTCGAGAGCGCCCTGTCCCAGGTCACCTTCGACGGCGAGGTCTACGGCATACCGGAGTTCAACACGGTGCAGCTCACGATGGCCAACCAGGAGCTCCTGGACGAGGCGGGGCTGAGCGTCGAGGACGTCAACGGCTCGGACCGCGAGGCGGTCGCGGAGGCGAACGAACAGCTGCATGAGAGCGAGGGCGGCAGCATCGAGGTCATCGGCTACGACAGCAAGCTGCCGGAGTTCCTGCCGCTGTGGGCGAAGGCCGGTGGGGCCGACCTGCTGTCCGAGGACGGCCGCACCGCCCAGCTCGACGACCCGGCGGTGCTGGAGGCGCTGGAGTGGGCGGTCGGCATCTACGACGCCCAGGGCGGCTTCGGCGAGGTCAAGGCGTTCCGCGACTCCGCCGACTTCTTCGGCTCGGGCAACCAGTTCGCCTCCGGCACCCTCGGGGCGATGCCGATGGAGCAGTGGTACGTCAACGTGCTCAACGAGGTCTCGCCCGACGCACCCATGGCCTTCGACACCGTCCGGGACGGAGACGGCGAGCCGCTGGCATACGCCTCCGGGTCGGCCTGGGCCATCCCCAGCGGCAGCGACAACCCGGTGGGAGCCTGCCGGTTCGCCGCCGAGATGGTCCGGACGGAGTCGTGGATGGCGGCCGCGCAGGAGCGGGTCCGGCTGCGCGAGGAGGACGGTCTGCAGTTCACCGGCCTGCTCACCGGCAACGCCGAGGCGGACGAGCGGATCCGTAAGGAGCTGGTGACCCCGTCCGGTGAGGGCCCCTGGGATGCCGCGGTGGAGGCGCTCTACGAGGCCAACGAGCACACCTTCGCGCTGCCGGCCAACCCCGCCGACGCCGAGTTCAAGCAGGCGTGGATGGACGCGGTCAACCGGGTGCTCAACGGCCAGCAGGAGCCGGCCGAGGCGCTCGAGCAGGCACAGGAGGAGGCGCAGGAGGCACTGGACGAGGCCTGGTCGACCTGGGACGAGCAGGAGGGCTGAGTGGCGAGCCAGACCCAGGACCCGGCGCTGACCCGGCTGGCCGACCCCACGGTCGCGGACACCGACCGGAGCCGGCGACGACGGCAGCAGCACTACCGGTGGCGTGAGCTCCGCCCCGCGCTGCTGTTCCTCAGCCCCTGGCTGGTCGGGTTCACCGTCTTCACGGCGTGGCCCGTGCTCTACTCGGGGTACCTGTCGCTGACCGACTACGACGTCCTCACCGACGCGCAGTGGATCGGGCTGGACAACTACGAGCGCATGCTCGAGGACCCCAAGGTCCGGCTGTCGCTGTGGAACACCGTCGTCTACACGGTGATCCAGGTCCCGGCCTACGTCGCGGTCTCGCTCGGGCTGGCCCTGCTGCTCAACCGGGCCAAGCGCGCCTCCGGCTTCTTCCGCACCGTCTTCTTCCTGCCCAACATGACTCCTCCCGTCGCGACCGGGGTCCTGCTGCTGCTGCTCTTCAACGGGCAGAACGGCCTGGTCAACACGGTCCTGGGCTGGGTCGGCATCGAGGGGCCGAACTGGACCACGGACCCCGACTGGATCAAGCCCGGTCTGGTCATGATGAGCCTGCTCAGCGTCGGCGGCTCGGTCATCATCCTGCTCGCGGCGCTGCGCAACGTGCCGCAGGAGCTGCACGACGCGGCGCGGGTGGACGGTGCGGGCTCGTGGCGACGCACCTGGCACGTCACCGTCCCGATGATCTCGGGTGCGCTCTTCTTCGTGTTCATCGTCAACACCATCGCGGCCCTGCAGTCCTTCACCGAGGCCTACACGGCGTTCTTCGGCGTCGGCAACACCACCTACTCCAACGACGCCGCGCTGTTCTACGTCATCCACCTGTTCCGGCAGGCCTTCGAGTCGCTCAACATGGGGTATGCCTCGGCCATGGCCTGGGTGCTCTTCGTCGTCATCATGGTCATCACCGCGATCCAGGTCACCGTCTCCCGACGGTTCGTCTTCTACGAGGGTGACCAGCGGTGAGCGCCGTCGCCGAGCGGCAGGGGACCGAGCAGCAGGGCACCGAGAAGCAGGCCGCCGAGCGGCGGCGTCGCCGGCTGCCAGGGGTGGGCACCGTCGTGGTCACGACGGTGCTCCTCGCCCTGAGCGTGCTCTTCCTCTACCCCTTCGTCTGGCTGGTCAGCGCCTCGTTCAAGCCGCGCGGCGAGGTCTTCGACAACAGGCTGATCCCGCGGACCCCGACCTTCGAGAACTACATCAACGTCTGGCAGGAAGCGCCCATGCTCCTCTGGCTGGGCAACACGGTGCTCGTCACCGTGCTGGCGGCCGTGGCGGTCACCATCAGCAGCTCGATGGTCGCGTGGGGCTTCGCCTACTACCGCTTCCCGGGCCGCAACGCCCTCTTCGCCCTCGTCCTGGGGTCGATGATGCTCCCCGGGGCGGTGACGATGATCCCGGTCTTCCTCATCTGGAACTCCCTCGGGCAGGTCGACACCCTGACGCCGTTGTGGGCCGGCAATCTCTTCGGCAGCGCGTTCTACATCTTCCTGCTGCGGCAGTTCTTCCTCGGCCTGCCGCGCGAGCTCTTCGACGCGGCCAAGGTCGACGGCGCGGGGCACTGGACGATGTTCACCCGGATCGCGCTGCCCCTGTGCAAGCCGGCCCTCATCGTGACCCTGCTCTTCGAGTTCCAGGCGACCTGGACCGACCTCATGCGTCCCCTGATCTACCTGCGCGACTCCGCCAACTTCACCGTCCCCCGCGGCCTGAAGGCGCTGCTGGACCGCTACGGCTTCGGCGGGGAGTGGCACTGGGAGATCATCGTGACCGCCAGCGTCATCACGACGCTGCCGATGATCATCCTGTTCTTCGTCGGCCAGCGGCACTTCGTCGAGGGCATCGCCACCACCGGCTCCAAGGGCTGAGCGCCGCCTCCGCCGAGCGGTCGGCCAGAGCCGGCGTGTCCTCGGTGACGAGGAACCGTGGTGGCCGTTGGAGTTGCCGTCCCCCGGGGGCGCCCTAGGTTGGCAGCAGTGGCGCCTCTCGGCGTCCGAGCCGAGGTCAAGCAGAGCGCTTCGGCATCCCGATGCCGTCTGCGCCCGAGCCGGGCGGCTCCCCTCGAAGGAGACGCCCATGTTCTTCCACCGTCAAGAGCTCCAGTTCTCGTCCACCCCCGACAAGCCGGACGCCGTGTTCGCCCGGAAGCTGCAGGAGGTGCTCGGGGGCCAGTACGGCGAGATCACCGTGGCCATGCAGTACGGCTTCCAGTCGTGGAACGCCCACATCCCGGGCAAGTACCGCGACCTGCTGTTCGGGATCGGTGCCGAGGAGTTCGGGCACGTCGAGATGCTGGCCACGATGATCGCCCAGCTGCTCGAGGACGCACCCCTGGGCGTCACCGGTGACGCCGTCCAGGACGACCCCGCCGTGGCCGCGATCGTCGGGGGCACCGACGTGCAGCACGCGATCGTCGCGGGCGCCGGCGCCCGCCCGGTGGACTCCAACGGCAACCCGTGGTCGGCGGCATACGTCACCGCGAGCGGCAACCTCCTGGCCGACTTCCACGCCAACGCCAACGCCGAGATGCAGGGCCGCGTCCAGGTCGCCCGGCTCTACCACATGACCGAGGACAAGGGGGTGCGGGACATGCTCGGCTTCCTGCTGGCGCGGGACACCATGCACCAGAACCAGTGGCTGCGGGCGATCGAGCAGCTCAAGGAGGACGGGCTGGAGCAGCTGCCGGTGCCCAGCAACTTCCCGCAGAAGAAGGAGCACACCGACGTGTCCTACCAGTACCTCAACTTCTCCGACGGGGCGGCCGCCGCCGACGGGCCGTGGGCGCAGGGGCCGACACCGGACGGGAACGGCACCTTCAGCTACCACGACGGGCCGACGACCAGCGCCCCGATGCCGGAGCCGACCCGACCCGACGCCCGCCTGTTCGGGACCACGGACGCGCCCAACCCCGTCGAGAAGGGGGCCGCCCGGGTCCAGGACGTCCTGCACAAGGAGTGACGCGGAGACGGCGCTCCCGCTCGACCGGCCCCCAGAAGGCGGCCGCGAGCAGGAGCGCCACGGCGCTCCCGATCAGGACGCCGCCCAGGGTGTCGGACAGCCAGTGGACGTGCAGGTAGGCGCGGCTCCAGGCCATGAGCGCCACGGCGACGACGCCCACGACCCGCACCCAGAGCGCCGGGAACAGCAGCACCGCCACGACGGCGAGGGTGGCCGCGTTGGCGGTGTGGCCCGAGGGGAAGGACCCCTCGTCGACGGTGACGAGCAGGCCGTCGGGCCGTGTCCTGTCGAAGGCGTGCTTGAGGGCCTGCACCAGGAGGGCGCTCACGATCAGCGCGACGAGGAGGTATGCCGCGGACCAGCGTCGGCCGGAGACGGCCAGGGCCACGGCCGCGCCGAGGGGTATGACGTAGACCCCGACGACCCCGGCGCCCAGCCGGTCCAGCACGAGCGCTGCGTCGAGCAACAGCGGCAGTCGCACATCGGTGACCACGCTGTTCCACCAGAGGTCCACGGGCAGGGGGCCACCCTCCACGGACGTCCACCACCCGAGGCCGCAGCCGAGCGTCATGAGGATCACCGCGACGGCGACCATGACCGTCCGCGGGTGCCGGGCGCCGAGGCCGCTCTCCGCCGTCACTCCCGCTGTCCCTGTCGTCCTCGTCGCATCCGGTCCATTCTGTCCACGCGCTGCAAGCCGCACCCTCCGGGACGGCACGGCATACACCCCTGACGGTGGCGGCTCGGGTTGCCAGACCCGGACGGCTGCCTAGGGTCGAGGGGTGAGGACACAGCGGGGAGAGAGTCGGTCCGGCCGTGCGCGTGGGCTCAGCCCGCGGGGCCCGGTGCGACAGGAGGGGCGGCCATGAGGTCGTCAGGACAGCGGGCGGAGGACCTGCCCGAGCGGGAGCTGCTGCAGATCTACCTGGAGGATCACCTGACGGGTGCCACGGGGATGGTGCAGCGGCTCACGATGATGCACCAGAACTACGGTGACCTGCCGGTCGCCGGGGAGATCGCCCAGCTGCTGCAGGAGGTGAGCGAGGACCGCAGCCGGCTCGTGGAGGTCATCGGGTCCTTGGGCCTGCAGCGCAGCGGCGCCAAGCTGCTGCTGGCCCGCACCGGGGAGCTCGTCGGGAGGCTCAAGACGAACGGCCGCCTCCGGCGGCGCTCACCCCTGACGCCCCTGCTGGAGCTCGAGCTGGTCCAGTCGGGCATCAGCGGCAAGTCCGGGCTGTGGCGCTCGTTGACCGTCCATGCCGACAGCCTGGGTCTGGACGCAGAGGAGTTCAGGAGCCTGGAGGAGCGGGCCTACCGGCAGCTCCACGACGTTGTCGCCGCCCACCGCCGGCTCACCCGCGAGGCGTTCAGGGCGGACAGCTCGGCCGCAGGCTGAGTGACGGCCGGCACCGGTCGTGATCCCGTCCGGCCCGCCCCGCCGGCCCGCCCGGTCGAGGACCGTTCACACACCTCGGAGCGTCGTCGTCCTTGGCCTGTGTGCGGTCGTGGCCCCTCAAGGGCCACCACCGCACACGGACCCAGCTCTTCGAGCACCTACCGAGCGCCACCGCGCCCGGACGGGCCGGCCAGCGCTCAGGCCGGGGTGAACCCGAAGCTGGTGACGGTGACCTCGCAGGGCGCAGTCGCGGTCTCGTCGTCCTCGTCGGCCGAGGTCACCCACAGGTTGACGTGCACGCGCTCGGCGGCCGGGACCGGCAGGGCCGAGCTGTCCATGCGGGAGGAGGCGATGAGCGTGGTCGCTGCGGTGGCACCGGCATACGTCGCGAAGGACACCGAGCCCGACCCCCACGTCATCGTCGACCGGAAGACCCGCGGGCCCGTGGGCAGGGACTCGTTGTGGCTGAGCACGTTGGTCGGTCCCGGCAGCCAGTAGCCGGCCGTCAGCCGCGGGGCGATGCCCGGGACTCCCCAGGCCGAGATCTCGCCGGCGTCGATCTCGTTGTGGCTCGCGTCCCACGGCTGGGTCGAGTCGTAGGTGAAGAGGTTGCCCCACACCACCGACTGCGACACCACGTCGAAGTCGGCCCGGAAGTCGAGCGAGTAGCTGCCGTAGCCCCAACCGGTGCGCGTCGACAGCAGCTCGGCCGCCACCGGCGACCCACCCGGGTTGGTGAGCCGCAACGTCACCGTCCCGTCGCCGTTGTGCACGACGTTGTCGCCGGACCACTGGCCGTTGTAGTGCGGTGCACCCGGCCAGGTGCGGCGCAGCCAGTTGTAGCCGCTGAAGGAGAGGTCGCCGGTCGGCCCCGGGTCGGTGGGCGACGGGGTGGGGCTGGGGCTCTCCTTCACGCCGCCGTGCCCGTTGCGGTGATGAGCGGGCAGGACGATCGGTGCCAGGCCGGCAGCCTGCGGCAGGGTTCGGCGGGAGGGGGCCATCTCGTCCTCATCTCTGCCCTGGGGCGGTGGACCCCGGACGGGGTGGCGGCGCACCTGCCCGGCAGGGCAGCGGTCTTCGAGGCAGCCGCACGACGACCAGAAAAGTGTGGCTTCACCCGGAGGGCGGGACAAGTAGTTGACGGGTAAAGTTTTGTCCAAGAAATGCGTCTCTTCATGACAGCCGGACGGTAGCGTCTGCTCGATGTGCCACCGCCGACCAGGTTGTCGGGCCCCGTCGGTGGACCGGAGGAGGGGAGCGGGACGGTGAGCGAGGTCAGTGACGAGGTGCAGGTATGGCGTCAGCTGAGCCGTGGGTGGACGCGCCTCCTGTGGGGGTTGCTCGTGGTCGCGGTGGTGTTCTTCGTCGTCGCCGTCGCGACGGACGTCCATTGGGGCACGCGGGTCTCCACCGTCTGCAACATGGTGGTGGCCTCCTGCTGGTTGATCGTGGCGCGGAGTCGCACGGTCGTCGACGGCGAGGGGATCGTCGTGCGACAGCTGCGCCAGCGGCGCATCCCGTGGAGCGAGGTCGCGGCGACCCAGGCCGCCGGTGACCGCGTCCTGGGGCCGACCCGGGTCCGGCTGCGGGACGGCGACGTGGTCGGTCTGCCGGGGGTGAGGGGCAGGGACCTCGACCGGCTCGAGCAGATCCGGCGCGGCGGGCGTTGACCCGGTCGCCCACCCATCGAGCGCCAACCGGGTGAGCGCCGCCTCGCGTCCCCGACGAGTCGGTACGCCTCACCCCGAGGGGTGGACGGCCGCGCCGGACCGGCCCAGACTTCGGCCATGAGACAGGCGTTGGCCGTCACGGCCGAGGACATCGACCGCATCACCGGACGGCTCTTCCTGACCCTGGGGGACCGGTTCCGCAACCTCACGGCCTTCTGGGTGCTGCTCGTCCTGGCCGGCATCATCGCCTCGGCCGGGGTGGTGGCCGACTCCACCGCGACCGTCATCGGCGCCATGATCGTCGCGCCCCTCATGACCCCCATCCTGGGGACCGCGGTGGCGGTCGTGCTGGCCGACCGCCGGCAGCTGGTGGTCAACATCCTCACCGTCCTCGGGGCCTCCCTCGCCGTCGTGGTCATCGGCTATCTCGTGGGCCTCGTCGTCCTGACCGACGTCGTGGCCGCGACCAACAGCCAGGTCTCCGGACGGGTGAGCCCCCGCCTCATCGACCTCCTCGCGGCGATCGCCACGGGCATGGTCGGCGCCTTCGCGCTCGTCCGGTCCGACGTCTCGGACACGCTGCCGGGCGTCGCCATCGCTATCTCCCTCGTGCCGCCGCTGGCCGTCGTCGGGCTGACGCTGGAGTCGGGGGCGCCCGGGGAGGCTGTCGGGGCGCTCCTCCTCTTCGGCACCAACGTCGCCGCGATCATCGCGACGGGAACGCTGGTGATGCTCCTGGCCGGGGTGCGCCAAGCGGCCATGGAGGCAGGGGTGGCGGTCGCCCGGCTTGGGGGCCGCTCGCTGGTGGCGGTCGCGGTCTCTCTCGTCCTCGTGGCGGTGCCCCTGGGCATCGGCTCCTTCAAGGTCATCCAGGAACAGCGCCTCGTCGCGGCGGCCGAGCCGGTGGCGGACGCCTGGGCCGAGGAGGCCGGGTGGCAGGTCTCCCAGATCTCTCTGCAGGGGTCCACCCTGCAGATCGTCGTCATCGGTGACCCGCCGCGGCCTGGCACCGACCAGCTGCGGGAGGCGCTGGACGCGGCCCGTCTGGCCGGCGTCGACGTCGAGCTCACCCTGGTGGTGGGCGGTTCGCAGCGGCTCGACGGCGAGTGAGGCGCTGGCCTCCGCTGCCGCTGACTCGCGCTGCGAGAAGGGCGGCCACGGGTGACGATGGTCTCTCCCAACCCCGCGCCCCCTACCCAAGGAGACGCACCATGATCAGCACCCTTTCCTCCGTCGGCCTCCGCTCCGATCACTGCTACGCCGCCGGCTTGGCCTCGATCGGGCTGTCCTTCGTCAGCCACTTCGTGTCCCGCGGCGCGGCTGACGACAGCAAGGCGCAGGCTGACCGGTGGGGTCTCTTCGTCGGCGAGTGGGCACCCACCTTCTTCGCCCTCGGAGTGGCCCTCAAGCTCGAGGAGTCGACGACCGTCGTCTGATGCTGACCCGGTCCCCGGGGCGGACCTCCGCCCCGGGGCCGGCTGGTGGACGACTCGTGACGCGAGTCGCAGACTGTCGTCATGGACATCCGCGCGCGGGTCGTCGTCTTCGACGCGGCGGACCCGGAGACCGAGGCCACGTTCTGGGCCACCCTGCTGGGCGGCACGGTCGACCACGAGGACGACGATTGGTGGTCGGTCCGGGTGGGCGACGACGAGCCGGTCTGCGTCCAGCTCGCGCCCGACCACCAGCCGCCGCAGTGGCCCGACGGCCTGCCCCAGCAGGTCCACCTCGACCTCGTCGTCCCGGCGCTCGGTCCCGCGCACGACGAGGCCATGGCCGTCGGCGCGACGCTGCTCCAGGCGGCCGACGACCGCGACGCCGAGCACGGCTTCCAGGTGTATGCCGACCCCGCCGGCCACCCCTTCTGCCTCTGCTGGTGAGCCGGTGACCCGCCTCGGCGACGAGGAACGGCCGAGGGTGCGCGGCCACGCGCATACCCTGTCCGCATGGACATCCGCGACCTCCGCCCGGAGGACGACGAGGGCTTCAGCCCGCCGCCGACCCACCTGCCGCCCCTCACCGGACAACACGTCGCGGGTGCGCGCAGCTGGACCGGCCTGACCTACGCGATCCTCTACGGCCACCGCTACCTCACCCTCGACGTGCACGTCCCCGAGGGCGTCGAGCGGCCACCGCTCGTCGTGTGGATCCACGGCGGCGGGTGGAACGAGGGCGACCGCCGCTACCTCCCGCTGTGGTGGCCGCAGCAGTCGCTCTTCGAGAAGGTCGTCGCCGCGGGCATGGCCGTCGCGACGGTCGACTACCGGCACCTCGGCGAGGCGCACTTCCCGGCGTGCGTCCACGACGTGCACGCGGCGGTGCGCTACCTCGTCCGGTATGCCGACACCCTCGGCGTCGACGCCTCGCGCCTCGGGTTGTGGGGCGAGTCGGCGGGGGGTCACCTCGCGTGCCTCGCCTCCTACGCCCCGGTGCGGGCCGCCCGCGGCGAGGTCGTCGACGGCGTCGAGCTCGTCGGGCAGGTGGGCGTCGACGGGCCGCAGCCGGTGCCCGACGCGCTGGTGTCGTGGTACACCCCCAACGAGCAGTTCCACGACTTCCTCGCCGCGCAGGGGGAGCGGGTCGCAGACCCGGCGATCGTGCCCGCGCTGCTGCCGGTGTCGCAGATCGGGCCGGGGGCGCCGCCGACGCTGGTCGTGCACGGCAGCGTCGACCAGGTCGTCTCCGTCGACGACGCGCACCAGATCCATGACGCGCTCGTGGCGGCCGGTGTCGAGACCGAGCTGACGATCGTCGACGACGCCGACCACTGCTTCGTGGGCCGGCCGATCGGGCCGATCCTGGACGAGGCGGTGGCCTTCCTCGCGCGCCACCTGCTGGCGGGAGAGGGGCATACCCGATGACCTGGACCCGCCACCGCCCCAAGGCGCTCTCCTGGGTGCTGCTGCTCGCCTTCGTCCTCGTCATCGGGTTCACCATTGCGCGCTACGTCGGCGGCGAGGTCGCCGTGCAGAACGACGTGCTCGGCCTGGTGCTGCGCCTCGCGGTGCTCGTGGTGGTCGTGCTCGCCTACCTGCGCACCGGCGGCAGCACGACCGCGTCCAAGGACGGGCTGGTCGTGCACAACGGTCTGCGGGCCACCGAGGTCCCCGCCGCCCTGGTCAGGAACATCGACGAGGACGCGCGCCGGGGCGGCGCCGTGGCCATGCTCACCACCGGCGAGGCCGTCGAGCTGCCCGGCGTCCCGGCCACCGACGTGCGGCAGGTGCGGCGCGCGCTCAAGGGGCGCTGACGCCGCTCCGGGAGCACACTGGGAGCCCCGAGGACAGGAGTGGTCATGGCGATCAGGAAAGGCACGACGGTGCGCTGGGAGTGGGGCGACTCGCACGCCGAGGGCAAGGTCACCGAGGTGCACCACGACAAGGTCAGCCGCACCACCAAGGGCAGCACGATCACGCGCGACGGCAGCGAGGACGGCCCCGCCTACGTGATCGAGCAGGACGACGGCACCACCGTGCTCAAGCTGCGCAGCGAGGTCGAGCGCGCCGGGTGAGCGAGCTCGGTCCACCCCGCGAGTGGCTCATGCAGCCCCGCTGGCTGCCGACGCTGCGCGCCTCGATCGGGATCGCCGTGATCCTCAGCGCCGTCCTGGCGCTCGCCCTCACCTGGCCCTGGCGGGTCGTCGAGGTGCTGCTGGCCCTGCTCTGGCTCGGGTATGGCGTCTTCCTGGTCTGGGCGAGCCGGCGCGAGCACAGCGGCACCCGGCTGGAGCAGGACGCGCTGCTGGTGACCTCCGGCAAGGAGGTGGAGCGGCTGACCCGGGCCGACATCCTCGACCTGCGGACCGACCAGCCGGGGAGACGCGCTTGGCGGGTCCAGGCCGTCCACCGCGACGGGCGCCGGGTGACCCTGCTCGGCGTGCCGCCCGGCGAGCTCGACCGGCTGCGCCGCTGGCACGTGGGTGCCGGGTGACGCGTCGGTAGAGGGCTATTTCGGGCCGTGCAGTGACGCTCTACGCAGGCGGCTTCACCTCGCCGAAAAGTCGCCCTGGTGGGCGATGTCACGGGCCAGCGTTGCCACCTGCGCCTGAAGCTCTGGGACCGGACGGTGCAGTTGGAGTACATGGCGCCGGATCACGATGTCGGAATTGCGGACCATCACGGGGGACTGGTCCGCGTCGCCCTCCGCGTAGACCAGGTGACCGATCCTCAGGGCGGTGGCGGTGCAGTACGCCAGCAACTGATAGAGGTCCGCGTAGGGGAACCCAGCGGGTGACTCGGCTTTGTACTTGGCGTCGACCACGGCTCGAACAGCCCCACTCGGGGCGTACCACACGAGGTCGGGGCGCAGCCTGATGGCGCCGTCTTCGTCCATAGGGTGACTCTGGTCCTGCGGTGCGCAGCGACCGCCGGAAGTCTGCAAAGCCTGTGTCAGGGCAGTGGTGACGAAGTCTTCGAAGGCGGTGTTCATGTTGACGAGGAACCCCGTGGCGCGCACGCCGGCGTTGGCGATGTCGATCGATCGAGTGGCCAGCACCATGCGTGCGAGCGTCAGCGCTGGCTGGTAGTGCTGGTTGAGCCTGCTCTGGGTGACGTGGGGCAGCCGCTGACCAGGGACCAGACGGCCCACGTCGTGAAGTCTGCTGATCAGATGCCGTAGGCGCCGAACGATGACCGGCGGGTGGTCCGGAGACTTGAGGAGTCGCTCCGCTGCTGCACGCAGGATCTGGTTCTCGGGTACGTCGACGTCGTACTCGTCATACCGGAGTTCGAGAGGGGTCGCGATCCCGGCGCGTGTGCGCAGTTGATCCGCAGCACGAAGTCTTCCGCGCAGCACTGGCAGAGCGGACTCCTCGGTGCGATACCCCTGAAGGATGCCGCGTTCCGTGGCTTTCTCTGCCTGGCGGACGAAGACCTGCGCCATGGCGGGCCACAGGTCGGGTTGGTCGTCCAGGTCGACAGGATCCTCTGTCCACACCCTCGGGTTCTGTGCGTAGCCAAGCAAGTACAGAAGGCGTGCGACGGGGATCCTCGGGCGGATGCGGATCTCGGTCTCACCGGCGCGCAGGACACCGACGAAGGAACTGGCGCGCACGGTCCACGTTCCCGCCTGCCACCCCGGTGACACGTCGACGGCACGCGACGCGGCGAGCGCTCGGACATCGCTCTGGTCAAGGCCTGTCGCTTGGGTAGCACCCCAGGCCTCCAGTTCGAGACGTGTCATGCCTCGGGGTCGAGCTGGGCATCGGGAGGGATGTCGGCTTCTTCGCTCTCACTGGGCACCTCAGCAGGGTGGGCTGCTGTGCGGCGTCGCAGGCCAGCGAGTCCGAACTCGGCGTTGATGTCGCGCCCCTCACCGAAGAAGTGTTCCTCGAGGAGAGGGAGGATCGCCGTGCGCCAGATCCGTTCGAGGCCAGCCTCATGGCCGACCCGTGTGGTCATCAGGTAAGACGGGCCGATGGCGAAGTCTGGATCTCCGATCGCGTTGTTCAGCGCCTCGAGCAATACCGCGGGCTCATTGGGCAAGCCCTTACGGTCGAGCCATGCTCCGAGTATGCCCTTGATGGGCTGCTCGGTCGGGAACAACCTCTGGAAGTAGAACCGCCGTCTCATGGCGGCGTCGACCAGGGCGATAGAGCGGTCTGCTGTGTTCATCGTGCCGATGATGAAGAGGTTTCGCGGCAAGGAGAACGGCTCCTCCGAGTACTGGAGTGCTACCGAAGTACCGCGATACTCCAGCAGGAAGTACAGCTCACCGAAGACCTTGGCGAGGTTGGCGCGGTTGATCTCGTCGATGATCAGGACGAAGGGAGATCTCGGATCGTCGGCGGCTCGCTGGGCCATGCGGCGAAGCGGGCCAGGGATGAGGTCGAAGGCGATGCTCCCGCCGCTGTCCTTGTCGAGTCTAGGGCGCAGGCCTTCGAAGAAGTCCTCATAAGAGTAGGACGGGTGGAACTGGACGACCTCGTACTCGCCACCTGCGGACTCCACGAGAGACTTGCACAACTCCATCGCCAGGTAGGTCTTCCCTGTTCCCGGCGGTCCGTAGAGCACGACCTGCCGTTTCTCGTTGAGCAGGTCGACGGTGTCGTGGAGCCAGTCGAGGGGAAGGAGCAGAGAATCCGCCAATGCCTGTGTGGGGGCGTCCAGGGCGACGTCCAGCGCTGGGAGGTCGACGGCGTCTTCGAATCCGCCGAGGGTGGCGAACTCATCAAGGTGAGACGTGAGCTCACTGACGGTGAGTTGACCGCGCAGGCCGTCGGCAGCGTCAGAGGACAACCTTGATCTGACGAAGGGTGAGTCGGCATTGATCCAGCTCACCGGCCTTCGCCGCGTCACGAGTGGCTCGCCGGTGTAGATCGCATCACCGAGGATCTCACCCACGACGACATCAGCTCCGTCGACAGTCACGACGAGGTCATCGACCGAGATCTCGTTGAGGAACCGGTGCAGGTTGCCGACCATCACTCGGCGCGTTCCCACACTGGCATCGGGATAGCCCCTCTGCACCGCCTCGGCGATATCTGCGCGCTTCACGCCCGCCGGGATGTCACCCAGCTCGGTCCAGCCCACGGAGCAGAAACCGTCATCGAACCACTGCCGCAGCACGTTCACGCCGTCGACGTTCGCCCCGCGCACCAACCATGCACGGCGCTTCTCGTCGCTCTTCTCGAGCTGAGCGGCTTCGGCATCCTCCGCGTCGTCCGCCGAGTCGAACTGAGCGCTCGGCTGTTGAGCCCGCCATTCTTGATACCGGAGGCGAGCTTCCTTCTCGAAGGCCGTCGGATCAGGCAGTCGCTCGAACGCCTCCCTGCCGGCTGCGGTCAGACGCCATGTGCCGTTGTCCTTCGTCAACCAGCCCGCCTTGACGGTGGCGATCGTGGCGAAGCGCTGCACCTTCGGATATCGACGGACACCTGGCTTGCCTTCATAGTCCTGATCTTCCGAAGGATTGGCCGGCAAGATCTCCTCAGCCCGCGCCAGCACCTCGCCAACCGGCATTCCCTCGGACTCTTCCAGCAGTGCCTCGAAGATCGATCGCTGGATCTCTCCCCGTCTCCGCGCCTTATCCGCCATGAAAGACATGGAACCCAATCGACGTGGCATGTGACAAGGCCTGCCTGGTCCTGGGCGTCGAGATCCAGCCCGTCGACTCCCTGCCCGCGAAATCGTTCTACAGCGCTTACAGCCGGAGTAGGGTGTCGCAGATGCAGCAGGAGACACCCCCGATCTCGACCGCCTTCCTCGACGAGCTCGAGCGGCAGACCCGCGCCACGGTCGCCGCCGCCGAGCCCCCGGAGAGCCCCTTCGACGGCGCCCCGCAGGCCGACCTCGACCGGCTCACCGAGCTCGTCGAGGAGAGCCGCGAGGACCTCGTCGGCGTCGTCCGGAAGCTTCACGTCGACCCCGAGCTGGCCTACGAGGAGCACCGCTCGGCCGCCCTGCTCGCCGAGCTCGTCACCGAGCGCACGGGCATACCCGTCGAGGTGGGTGCCCACGGGGTCGAGACCGCGCTGCGCGCCGAGGTCGCCACGCCCGGCTTCGACCCGGAGCGGCACCGGACCGTGGCCGTGCTCAGCGAGTACGACGCGCTGCCCGGCATCGGCCACGCCTGCGGGCACAACGTCATCGCCGCGACCGGGGTCGGCGCCTTCGTCGCGCTCGCCGGCCTCGTCGCCGACGGCAGCAGCGGGGTCGAGGGGCGCGTCGTCTTCCTCGGCACCCCGGCGGAGGAGGGGCACACCGGCAAGGAGGTCATGGCCGCCGGCGGCGCCTGGGAGGGGCTGGACGCCGCCGTCATGACGCACCCGTTCGGGTATGACGTCGTCGACACCCTCTTCATCGGCCGCCGGCTGCTGCGCGCGACCTGGACCGGCCACCCCGCGCACGCCTCGGCCCAGCCGTTCCAGGGCCGCAACGCCCTCGACGCCGCGGCGCTCGCCTACCAGGGCATCGGCCTGCTGCGCCAGCAGATGCCGCCCTCGGACCGGGTGCACGCCGTCATCACCGAGGGCGGCACCCGCCCCTCCATCATCACCGGCAGCGCGACGATGCAGCTCTACGTCCGCTCCGCCTACCCGGAGACGCTCGTCGACCTCTCCGGCCGCGTCGAGCGCATCCTGCACGGTGCGGCGATGATGACCGACACCGCAGTGGAGCTGGAGTGGGACCACTACCCGCCCTCCCTGCCGGTGCGCGGCAACGCGGCGCTCGGCGGGCGCTGGGTCAGGAGCCTGGGGGAGCGGGGCCGGCCGGTGCTGCCCGCCGGGACCGTGCCGGACGTGCTCGCGGGCTCCACCGACTTCGGCAACGTCAGCGTCCGGGTCCCGGGCATCCACCCGATGATCGCCATCGCCGGCCCGGACGCCGCGCTGCACACCGAGGAGTTCGCCGCCGCCGCGGCCACCGAGGCGGCCGAGAAGGCCGCCGTGGACGGCGCGGTCGGGCTCGCCCACACGGCGTGGGACTTCCTCGCCGACGACGAGCTCGCGCGGGCCGCGCGGGAGGAGTTCGAGGCGGCCGGAGGCGCCCTCGACCCGGCCACCTACTTCGACTGATCCTCGCCGCGCCACCCGGCCGACGACATACCGGAGGGAACCCATGACCGCCACCACCCAGGAGCGCCGCGGCCTCGGCGACCGGCTGCTCACCACGATCGAGCGGTGGGGCAACAAGCTCCCCGAGCCGTTCACCCTCTTCGTCATCCTCTTCCTGCTCACCGGGGCGGTCTCCACCGCGATGGCGCTCGCCGACGTATCGGTGACCGTGCCCGGCACCGAGGACGGGCCGATCGAGATCCGCGGGCTCTTCACCGGCGAGGGCATGGCGTGGTTCACCAGCAACCTGGGGACCAACTACGTCGAGTTCCCGCCGCTGAAGACGGTCATCACGATCCTGCTCGCGGTCGGCATCGCGGAGAAGACGGGGATGCTCGCGGCGGTCGTGCGCAAGACCTTCGGCTCGGCGCCGCGCTGGATGCTGCCGTATGTCGTCGGCCTGGTCGGCGTGACCGGCTCGGTCATGGCCGACTCGGCCTTCGTCGTCATCCCGCCGCTGGCCGCGCTCGTCTTCCGGGCCGCGGGGCGGCACCCCGTGGCGGGCCTGCTCGGCGGCTTCGCGGCGGTGGGCGCGGGCTACTCGACCGCGCTGGTGCCGACCTCGCTGGACGCGCTCTTCGCCGGCATCACGACCGGGGTCATGGAGGCGCTGCCGGGCATCGAGACCAGCCCGGTCAACCCCATCTCCAACTACTACTTCAACATCGTCGCCGCGCTGCTGCTGGGCATCGTCTGCGGCTTCATCATCGACCGGATACTCGAGCCGCGGATGGAGAAGCAGGGCGTCACCCGCGAGCAGGTGCAGGAGGGCGAGGACGGCGCCGGCGGAGCGGGCGAGGCGACCCCGGACGAGCGCTCCGCGCGCTCCGGGCGACGCAGCGAGGCCGTCGAGGCCGAGGACCCGGACGACCTGGAGCCCGGGGAGGAGATCTCGGCCGAGCTCAGCGCCAAGGAGGAGCAGGGGCTGTGGCGCTCGCTGGCGGCCGCGGGCATACTCACCGCGATCCTGCTCGTGGCGGTGCTCGTGCCCGCCTCGCCGTGGCGCAACGAGGAGGGTGGCTTCCTGCCGTCCTCGCCGCTGCTGGACTCGATCGTCTTCATCGTCTTCGCCTACTTCGCGACGATGGGCGTGGTCTACGGCGCCGTCGTAGGCACGGTGACGGGGATGAACGACGTCGTGCGGATGATGGGCTCGGCGCTCAACGACATGATGAGCTTTCTCGTGCTGGCCTTCATCCTGGGTCAGTTCATCGCGCTCTTCAGCTGGACCGGTATCGGCTCGTGGATCGCGGTGCGCGGGGCCTCGGGGCTGGAGGCGACCGGGATGACCGGCTTCCCGGCTGTCATCGGCTTCATCCTGCTCGCCTCCTGCCTCAACCTCTTCATCGTCTCGGGGTCCTCGATGTGGACGATCATGGGCGCGGTCTTCGTGCCGATGTTCGCCCTCATCGGGCTGGAGCCGGCCTTCACCCAGGCGGCCTTCCGCGTCGGTGACTCGGCCACCCAGATCATCACCCCGCTCAACCCCTACATGATCGTCATCCTGGGGCTGCTGCGGCGCTACGAGCCGGACGCCGGCCTGGGCACGGTCATCTCCCGGCTCATCGTCTTCGTCATCCCGTTCTGGCTGTCCTGGGCCGGGCTGGTCGCGGTCTGGTACTTCCTCGACCTGCCGCTCGGGCCGGGCAACGGGATCTTCCTGCCCTGAGCGACCCGGGCAGGCGTCTGTCGGTGCCCCGACCTAGGCTCGGCGCATGAGCTTCGGGAGCATCGCGCGGACCGTCGGCCGGATCGCGCTCGGCGGGACCTTGATCTTCACCGGGACCTCGCACCTGACGGTGGCGCGCGAGGAGTTCCAGGCGCAGGTGCCCTCCTGGGTGCCGCTCGACCCGGACCTCGTCGTCGTGCTGTCCGGCATCGCCGAGGTCGGGCTCGGGGCGGCGCTGGTCGCGCTGCCGCGGTGGAAGGTGCCGGTCGGGTGGGCCGCCGGCGCCTTCTTCGTCGCGATCTTCCCGGGCAACATCGCCCAGTACGTCGAGGGCAAGGACGGCTTCGGCCTCGACACCGACCAGGCACGGCTCACCCGGCTCTTCTTCCAGCCGGTGCTCGTCGCCTGGGCGCTCTGGTCGACCGAGGCGTGGAAGACCTGGCGGGAGTCCCGCCGGGAGAGCTGAGGGTATGCCGTTCGCGCGTCAGCGCCGGTCGATGACCAGCGCTGCCGCGTTGAGCGCGGCCCAGGTCAGCGGGACGCCGGCGAGCTTGGCCCGCCCGGACTCCGGCCCGGTGGCGCCGAGGATGGCGGCGTCCCCCAGATCACCGGTGATCCGCAGCAGTCCGGCCACCGGCGCCAGACCCGGCACGAAGGCGAGGGCGCTGGTGCTGAGGTCGCGCACGGTGTAGGTCCACGCCAGCCGGTCGGTGGCCTGCGCCGCCGCACCGCTCTCGTCGAGCGCGGAGGACAGGTGACCCGGGCGGACGGCGGCGAAGACGGCATACCCGGCGGTCAGCGCCGCCATGGTCTTGGTGAGGGGGTAGCTCATCCCTCGACCCTAGGTGCCCGGTCCGTGCGTCGCGAGGCAGGCGGCCAGGCCGGCTCAGCGCGGGGGCATGCGCAGCGCGCCGTCGAGGCGGATGACCTCGCCGTTGAGCATGGGGTTCTCCACGATGTGGGCGACGAGCGCGGCATACTCCTCCGGCTTCCCGAGCCGCGAGGGGTGCGGGACCATCGCCTCGAGCGAGTCCTTCACCTCGTCGCCGAGGCCGGCCATCATCGGCGTCTCGAAGACGCCGGGCGCGATGGTCATGACGCGGATGCCCTTGTCCGCGAGGTCGCGGGCGGCGGGCAGGGTGAGGCCCGCGACGCCGGCCTTGGAGCTGGCGTAGGCCGCCTGCCCGATCTGGCCGTCGAAGGCGGCGACGCTGGCCGTCATGACGACGACGCCCCGGTCGCCGTGCTCGGCGACGTCCGGCTCGTTGGCGGCCATCGCCTCGGCCGCGAGGCGCAGGACGTTGAAGGTGCCGATGAGGTTGATCTCGACGACGGTGCGGTATGCCTCGAGGTCGTGCACGCCGCGGCGCGACAGGATCCGGCCCGGGGTGGCGACGCCGGCGCAGTTGACGACGATCCGCAGTTCGCCGAGGTCGGTCGCGGCCCGGACGGCAGCGGCGACCTGGTCGGCGTCGCGGACGTCCGCGGGCGCGAAGGCGACGCGGTCCCCGCCGTGCTCCCCGGAGAGCTCCTCGGCCAGATCTTCCCCACGGCCGCCGGGCAGGTCGACGAGCAGGACCCTGGCGCCCGCGTCGAGCAGTCGGCGGGCGCTCTGCTCACCGAGGCCGCTGGCGGCTCCGGTGACGAGGGCGACGGTGCTGTCGGTGATCTGCATGTCAGGTCCTTTCGGGCTGCGTGAGCAGGTGCCGGGAGATGACGACCCGCTGGATCTGGTTGGTGCCCTCGAAGATCTGGGTCACCTTGGCCTCGCGCATGAGGCGCTCGACCGGGAAGTCCGTGGTGTAGCCGTAGCCGCCGAGCACCTGCACCGCGTCGGTGGTGACCCGCATCGCGGCGTCGGTGGCGACGAGCTTGGCGATCGAGCACTCCTGGCTGTGCGGCTGCCCGGCGTCCTTGAGCCGTGCCGCGTGCAGGTAGCTCGCCCGGGCGGAGCCGACGGCGGCGGCCATGTCGGCGAGCAGGAAGGCCAGTCCCTGGTTGTCGGCCACCGGGCGGCCGAACTGCTCGCGCTCCTGGGCGTATGCCGTCGCCACCTCCAGCGCCCGCTGCGCGAGCCCGGTGGCCGCCGCGGCGATCCCCAGCCGGCCGGCGTCGAGGGCGGCGAGCGCGATCGGCATACCCTGCCCCTCCTCGCCGATGCGGTGCGAGGCGGGCACGCGCACGTTGTCGAGGAGGACCTCGCGGACCGTGTCGCAGTGCAGGCCCATCTTGCGCTCCGGCTCGGCGAAGCCCAGGCCAGCGGTCCCGGCCGGGACGTGGAAGCAGGACAGCCCGCGGCCGCCGTCGTCGGAGGTGCGCGCGAAGATCGTGTAGTAGTCGGCGTGCCCGGCGTGGCTGATCCAGGACTTGGTGCCGGTGAGGACGTAGTCGTCGCCGTCGCGGACGGCACGGGTGCGGATCGAGGCGACGTCGGAGCCGGCCTGCGGCTCGGACAGGCCGTAGGCGCCGAGCTGGTCGCCGGAGAGCATGCCGTGGAGCCACCGCTCCTGCTGCTCGGGGGTGCCGAAGGTCGCCATGGGGAAGGCGGTGAGGGAGTGGACCGAGACGCCGACCGCGATCGACATCCAGCCGCGGGCGATCTCCTCGACCGCCTGGAGGTAGACCTCGTAGGGCTGCGCGCCGCCGCCGAAGTCCTCGGGGTAGGGCAGGGAGAGCAGCCCGGAGCGGCCCAACATCGTGAAGACCTCGCGCGGGAACCGGGCGGCCGCCTCGGCCTCGTCGACCTGCGGGAGGAGCTGCTCGTCGGCGAGCTCCCGGACCAGCGCGAGGAGGTCCGCCGCCTCCTCCGTGGGCAGCACGCGGGACACGGACGACGTCGCGCGGGAACGGGGGGTCGAGCGGGTCGCAGGGGAGGTAGGCGTCGCGGAAGAAGTGGTTGTCGCACTGACGGCGGGCGGCATACCTCGCACGCTAACCGTGGACGCCACGTCACCCCCTAACCGACCGGCCGCACGCTTTGCGTCGACCGGCCGCGCGATTTGTTGCGACTGGCCGCACGGTTTGCTTCGACTGGCCGCACGGTTTGCTTCGACCGGCCGCACGGTTTGCTTCGACCGGCCGCACGGTTTGCCTGTCCGCGCGGCCGGTATGCGCAAAGTGTGCGGTCGGTCAACGCAAACCGTGCGGCCGGTCGGGAAAGAGAGGGAGGTGTGAGTCAGGCGGGGTAAGTGTGGATCTCGGTCGCCTTGACCGCGGCCCAGAGCTGCTGGCCGGTGGTGATGCCGAGGGCGGCGACGGCGCCGAGGGTCACCTCGGCGACCAGGGACACCTCGCCGGAGAGGTGGATGCGTGCTCGCTGGCCGGTGACCGTCACCGAGTCGACGGTCAGCCGCCACAGGTTGCGGGCCGAGGTCTCCGGGCGGTCGGTGAACAGCGCCACGGCCTCGGGGTTGACCGTCGCCCAGACCTCGTCGCCCTCACCGGCGCCGGCCGGGGGGTCGGCGAGCGCCAGCTCCGAGCTCGCGAGGCGCACCGCCCAGCCCGGATCCTTCTGCACCAGGATCCCGGAGAGCAGGTTGAGCCCCACGAGCGAGGCGACGTATGCCGTCCGCGGCCGCCCGACGACCTCGCCCGGCGTGCCGGTCTGGGTGACCCGGCCGCCCTCGAGGAAGACGAGCTGGTCGGCGAGGGTCAGCGCGTCGAGCGGGTCGTGCGTGGTGAGCACGGTGACGCCGGGGTAGTCCCGCAGCCGGTGGGACAGGTCGGCCCGGGTCCGGGAGCGCGTCTCGGGGTCCAGCGCGGACAGCGGCTCGTCGAGCAGCAGCAGCTCGGGGTCCGTGGCCAGGGCCCGGGCCAGTGCCGCGCGCTGCGCCTGCCCGCTCGACACCTCGCCCGGCCGCCGTCGCGCCAGGTCGGCGAGGCCGACCCGACCCAGCTCCTCCCGGGCGCGCTCGCGGGCCCGGGCACGGGGCATACCCCGGGCCCGGGGGCCGAAGGCGACGTTGTCGAGCAGGGTGAGGTGCGGGAAGAGCATCGGCTCGGCGAGCACGAGGCCGACGCTGCGCTGCTCCGGCGCCCGGCCGCGCGCGTCGCCCTCCCACTGCTCCTCACCGAGCCGGACGTGGCCCCGCGCGAGTCCCACCAGTCCCGCGAGCCCCAGCAGCGCGGTCGTCTTGCCCGACCCGTTGGGCCCGAGCAGCGCGGTCACGCCCAGCGGCGCCCGCAGCTCGGCGTCGAGGACGAACTCGCCACGGTCCACCACCACGTGGGCGTCGAGCACCGCCGCCGGTATGCCCGTGGTCGCGGCCGGCGCGCCGCTCACCGCAGCCACCGGGTGCGCAGCGCGCCCAGGACCACGACGCTGATCGTGAGCATGACGACCGACAGCGCGATGGCCGCCTGCGGGTCCTGCTCGAGCGCGGCATACACCCCGAGCGGTGCCGTCTGGGTCCGACCCGGGAAGCTCCCGGCGAAGGTGATGGTGGCCCCGAACTCGCCGAGCGCGCGGGCCCACGCCAGGGCCGAGCCGGCCGCGATGCCGGGCAGGACCATCGGGACGACCACGGTGAGGAAGGTCCGCAGCGGACCGGCGCCGAGGGTGGCCGCGACCTGGTCGTAGCGGCGGTCCAAGCCCCGCATCGCGCCCTCGACGGCGACGACGTAGAACGGGAGCGCGACGAAGAGCTCGGCCATGACGACCGCGACCGTCGTGAACGGCACGGTGATCCCGAACCACGCCTCCAGCGGCCCGCCCAGCACCCCGCGCCGCCCCCACGCGAGCAGCAGCGCCACGCCGCCGACGACCGGCGGCAGCACCAGCGGCACCGTGACGAGCGCGCGCGCCCAGGCGGTGAGACGGCTCTCCGACCGGGCCAGCAGCCAGGCCAGCGGCGTCCCCAGCAGCCACACGAGCACCATCGTGGCGCTCGTGGTCACGGCCGACAGCCGCAGCGACTGCCCGACGACCGGCGCCGACAGGTGGGTGGTCAGGTCGGCCCAGTCGGTGCGCAGGAGCAGCGCCAGCAGCGGGAGGACGATGAACGCCAGCCCGAGACCGGCGGGTATGCGCAGCGACCAGGCCCCGCGGCGGCGCGCCGGGGCGGCGGCGGGTCCGGTCGGCGGGCGGCGGGTGGTCGTCGCCGTCACGGGTCGGTGGGCGCGGCGCCGAAGCCGGCGTCGGTGAGGGTCCGCTGGACGGTGTCGGACAGGAGGTCGTCGACGAAGTCCTGCGCCAGCTCCTGCTCGGAGACGGCGACGGCGGGATAGCGGTTGACGACGTTGCGCTCCGCGGGGATCTCGACGCCCGCGACCCGGTCCTCCGCGGAGGTCACGTCGGTGCGGTAGACCAGGCCGGCGTCGGCCTCGCCCAGCTCGACCTTGGTGAGCGTCGCCCGGACGTCCGGCTCGTAGGAGGCGATCTGGACGTCGAGGCCCTGCTCCTCGAGCAGGGTGGCGGCCGCCTGGCCGCACGGCACCTGCTCGGCGCAGGCGACCACGGTGAGGTCGGACCCCGTGAGGTCGTCGAGGTCCTCGATGCCCGCCGTGTTGTCGACGGGCACCGCGATCTCCAGCTGGTTGGTGGCGAAGAGCACGACGTCGCCGTGCCGGTGCTCGGCGGCCAGCGGCTCCAGCGAGGCCTCGCCCGCCAGCGCGACGACGTCGGCGCCGGCTCCCTCGTTGACCTGCTGCACGACGGTCGAGCTCGCCGCGAAGCTCAGCTCGACGTCGACCCCCGGGTGGTCGCCCTCGAAGCCGTCGGCGACCGGCTCGAGCACGTCGGTCAGTGAGGCCGCGGCGAGCACGGTCAGGGTCAGCGTCTCCGCGGGCTCGCCGGCGCTGTCCTCGCCGGCCGCACAGCCGGCGAGCGCGAGCGCCGGCAGGAGCGCGAGGGCTGCGGCGCGGCGCCCGGCCGACCCGTTCACGCAGGCACCCCGACGCTGACGTTGGTCGCCTTGACCGTCGCGATCGCGACCGACCCGACCTGCAGGTCCATCTCGCGCACCGCCTCCGTGGACAGCAGCGAGACCAGCCGGAACGGTCCGGCCTGGATGTCGACCTGCGACATCACGCTGTCGCTGACGATGCGGGTCACGACCCCGCGCAGCTGGTTGCGGGGCGAGGAGGCGCCCACCGCGCCGACCTCGGCCGGGTGCGCCTGCTCCTGCGCCAGCGCGGCGACGTCCGCCCCCTCGACGACGGCGCGACCGCTGCCGTCCTTGCGGCTCGGCAACCGGCCGGTCTCGATCGCGCGCCGGACCGTGTCGGTCGACACCCCCAGCAGCTCGGCCGCCTCAGAAACACGCATCTGCGTCATGAATCACAACCTAGACGCGCAGCTGCGTCGGCACAACACCAGCCCGCTCCGGGGCCGACCTCACTCCCCGAGAGGCCGCAGCTCGGGCCGCTTGGCCAGCACGTGGTCCCCCGAGGACCGTCCGGTGAGCCGCCGCTGCACCCAGGGACCGGCATACTCCCGCGCCCACCGCGCGTGCCCGCGCAGCGTCTCGACCGTCCCGGCCGGTGCCTGCGGCGGCAGCGGCGCCCGCCAGTCGGCCTCGTCCGCGGTGTGCCCGAGCGCGACGTAGGCGGTCAGCGCGATCCGGCGGTGCCCCTCGGGCGTCATGTGGATCCGGTCCTGCGCCCACATCCGCCAGTCCTTGAGGAAGTCGCACGCCCACTGGTTGAGCACGTAGCACCCGTGCCGCTGCGCGATGGACCAGATGTGCGCGATGTATGCCGCCGCCCGCCCCCGCGTCCGCCCGATGATCGGCGCCCCGGCCGGGTCGGTGGGGGTCGCCATGAGCACGTCGGCGCCGGTGGCACGCGCCCGGGCGACGGCCGCGTCGAGCTGCGCGGCGAGGCCGTCGATGTCGGCCTTGGGGCGCAGGATGTCGTTGCCGCCGCCGACGATGCTCAGCAGGTCGGGCTGCAGCGCGAGCGCGGCGTCGAGCTGTGGGCCAGCCACGTCAGCGAGCTTGCGGCCCCGCACCGCGAGGTTGGCGTAGGAGAAGTCGTCGACGTGCGCCGAGAGCAGGGCGGCGAGCCGGTCGGCCCAGCCGACGTAGGCGCCCGGCGTGTCCGGGTCGGGGTCGCTCATGCCCTCGGTGAAGGAGTCGCCGATCGCGACGTAGCTGCTCCAGGCGCGCGGGACGGGGCGGATGCTCCCGGCCTGCCCGTGCACGCTCGGGCCGGAGTCGCCGTGGACCAGCCGCAGCGGGTGCTCGGACGGTGCGGACCCGCTCACGGCAGCCTCCAGTCGATCGCCTCGCCGCCCTGCTGGCGGAGCAGCTCGTCGGCCCGGCTGAACGGCCGGCTGCCGAAGAAGCCGCCCCGCGCCGAGAGCGGTGACGGGTGGGCGCTCTCGACCCGGGGGACGTCCCCGAGCCGGGGAGCGAGGTTGCGCGCGTCCCGGCCCCACAGGATCGCCACGAGCGGCCCGCCGCGGCGCACGAGCGCGTCGATCGCGAGGTCGGTGACCTGCTCCCAGCCCTGGCCGCGGTGGCTGGCCGGCGTGCCCGGGCGCACGGTGAGCACCCGGTTGAGCAGCATGACCCCGGCGTCCGCCCACGGCGACAGGTCGCCGCTGGTGGGGCGGGGCACACCCAGGTCGTCGACCAGCTCGGTGTAGATGTTCTGCAGGCTGCGCGGCACGGGGGAGACGTCGGGCGCCACGGAGAAGCTGAGGCCGATGGCGTGCCCGGGCGTGGGGTAGGGGTCCTGCCCCACGATGAGCACGCGCACGTCGTCGAGCGGCCGGGTGAAGACGCGCAGCACGTGGTCACCGCCGGGCAGATAACCGCGGCCGGCCGCCACCTCCCCGCGCAGGAACTCGCCCAGCTCGGCGACGGTCTCCTCGGCGGGCGCCAGGGCGTCAGCCCAGCTGGGGTGCACGAGGTCGCGCAGGGGGGTGGGGGTCACGACGCCAGGGTATGCCCACCGCCTCGCGCCGTCGCCCGCGGCTGATGCGTGCTCGGGACGCGCGCCGGGGAAATGACACGGCTGTAAGTCGGGTGCCCTAGACTGGTGGCTGATCCGGCCAGATCGAGCGTTGTGACGAGAGGACTTCATCCATGGGCGCTGCCAGGAGCGTGCAGCAGGTGGAACCGCCCCCCGGGCTGTCCGAGCGGGACCAGGAGATCCTCGACTTCGAGAACCGTCACTGGACCTACGCCGGCTCCAAGGAGCAGGGCATCAAGGACCTGTTCGACCTGAGCTCGACGCGCTACTACCAGCTGCTCAACCAGCTCATCGACGACGAGGCGGCGCTGGCCTACAAGCCCCTGCTCATCAAGCGCCTGCGACGGGACCGTTCGCGGCGGCAGCGGGCGCGCTCGATGCGCCGGCTCGGCATCGAGAGCTGACCTGCGAGACATACCTCAGGCCCACTGCCCACCAGGGCGGTGGGCCTTGTAGTTTGTGCTGACGATCACCGGCTGCAAGGAGGCAGGCAGGGATGTTGACCGACGTTGAGATCGCGCAGGGGGCCACGCTGGAGCGCATCGCCGACATCGCGGAGCGGCTCGGGCTGAGCGAGGAGGAGTACGAGCCCTACGGGCACGACAAGGCCAAGATCTCGCTGCAGGTGCTCGACCGCCTCGCGGACCGGCCGGACGGCAAGCTCGTCCTCGTCACCGCGATCAACCCGACCGCGGCTGGAGAGGGCAAGACCACGACCAACGTCGGCCTCTCGATGGCCCTCAACCGGATCGGCGCGCAGGCCATCACCACCCTGCGGGAGCCCTCGCTCGGCCCCTGCTTCGGCATGAAGGGCGGCGCGGCCGGGGGCGGGTATGCCCAGGTCGTCCCGATGGACGACATCAACCTGCACTTCACCGGTGACTTCCACGCCATCACCTCGGCGCACAACCTGCTCGCCGCGCTGCTGGACAACTCGCTGCACCAGGGCAACCCGCTGCGCCTGGACCCCAAGCGCATCACCTGGAAGCGCGTGCTCGACATGAACGACCGCGCCCTGCGCAACATCGTCATCGGCATGGGCAAGAAGGGTGACGGGGTGGTGCGGGAGTCCGGTTTCGAGATCACCGTGGCCAGCGAGATCATGGCGGCCCTGTGCCTGGCGACCGGCCTCGAGGACCTCAAGGAGCGCTTCGGCCGCATCGTCGTGGGCTACACCGTCGACAAGGAGCCGGTCACCGCCGGGCAGCTGGAGGCGGCCGGGGCCATGGCGATGCTCATGAAGGACGCCATCAAGCCCAACCTCGTGCAGACGCTGGAGAACACCCCGGCGATCATCCACGGCGGTCCGTTCGCCAACATCGCGCACGGCAACAACTCGGTGCTCGCCACGCGCACCGCGCTCAAGCTCGCCGACTACGTCGTCACCGAGGCCGGCTTCGGGGCCGACCTGGGCGCCGAGAAGTTCTTCGACATCGTCGCCCCGGCGGGCGGCCTGCGCCCCGACGCCGCGGTCATCGTCGCGACCGTCCGCGCGCTCAAGCTCAACGGCGGGGCGCAGAAGTCCGAGCTCGGCACCGAGGACGTCGAGGCGCTCGGCGCGGGGCTGGTCAACCTCGAGCAGCACCTGGAGAACCTCGCGAAGTTCGGCGTGCCCGTCGTCGTCGCCCTCAATCGCTTCCCGAGCGACACCGACGCCGAGCTCGACCTGGTGCGCGAGCGCTGCGGCCAGCTCGGCGTCGACGTGGCGCTCTCGGAAGTCTTCACCCGGGGCGGCGAGGGTGGGGAGGACCTCGCCCGAGCGGTCGTCGAGCTGTGCGAGCGGGGCAGCGACTACGCCCCGCTGTATGCCGAGGGCACCGGTCTGCGGGAGAAGATCGAGACGATCGCCACGCAGATCTACCGCGCCGACGGGGTGGACTTCGCGCCCACCGCCCGCACCCAGCTCTCCGAGCTGACGGAGGCGGGCTACGGCGAGCTGCCGGTCTGCATGGCCAAGACCCAGTCCTCCTTCTCCGACGACCCGACGCTGCTCGGGGCGCCGCGCGGCTTCACCATCACCGTGCGCGAGCTCGTCGTCAACGCCGGCGCCGGCTTCGTCGTCGCCCTCACCGGCGACATCATGCGGATGCCGGGACTGCCCAAGGTCCCCGCGGCGCTCGGCATGGACATCGCGGAGGACGGCACGATCACGGGGCTCAGCTGAGCCGCCGGACCGGAGGTCCGGGTCAGGCCCAGACGACGACGATGACGGCGGTGGCGAGGAGCAGGACGACCGAGAGCACCCGGTAGTTCGCCCAGGCCGCCGTGCCCCGCAGCGCCTGCGACTCCTCGGTCCAGTACTCCGACTTCCAGGTGAGCTCGGCCGTCTTCGACTCGTCCGGCGAGGGCCCGAGCAGGCTGACGACGACGAGCAGCAGGACCGAGAGCCCCGTGCTGATGCCCGCGGCGTAGAGGAACTGGATGGACGGCTCCTCCGGCAGCACCTGCGTGAAGATGAACATCAGCAGCCCGAGCGGCTGCATGATCACCAGGGTGAGGAAGGCCGCGGTGGCGCTGATCCGCTTGGAGGCGATCCCCACGAGGAAGACCGCGACCACCGGTGGCACGAGGAAGGACAGCACCGACTGCAGGTAGTTGTAGAGCGTGTCGAACTGGGCGATGAACGGTGCCCACAGGATCGCGACGACGAGCGCCACGACGGTCGCGACCCGCCCGCTGAAGACCAGGCCCCGCTGCGAGGTGTCCGGCCGCAGCGTCTTGACGAAGTCCATCGTGACGATGGTCGAGGCCGAGTTGAGGATCGAGTCGACCGTCGAGGTGATCGCGGCGATGACCGCGGCGAGGATGAGCCCACGCAGGCCGACCGGCAGCAGGTCGAAGACCAGCGTCGGGAAGACCGTGTCCGGGTTCTCCAGGTTCGGGTAGAGCGAGAGCGCCATCACCCCCGGGAAGATGAAGAGGAAGAGGAAGGCCAGCTTGATGAAGCCGGCCAGCAGCGAGCCCCAGCGGCCGTGGTCCAGCGACCTGGCCCCGAGGGTGCGCTGCACCACGAGCTGGTTGGTGGTCCAGTAGTAGAGCCCGACGACGAGGACGCCGGTGAGCAGCCCCGGCCAGGGCAGGTCGGGGTGGTCCGCCGGCAGGATGAGGCTCATCTTCTCGTCGCCGGCGACCTGCGCCATGGAGTCCCACGACTCGATCGCGTTGAAGGTCGCGATGAGCACGATGACCCCGCCGAGCAGGGTGATCGTGGCCTGGATCGAGTCGCTGACCATGACCGCGCCCAGGCCGCCGATGACGGTGTAGATCGCGGCCAGGATCGCGAGCACCGCGACCGAGACGATCATGGGGATGTCGGGGTAGAGGACCTTGACCACGACGGCCCCGGCGAAGAGGGCGGCCGCCATGTCGATGAACATGTTGGCGAAGAGGTTGAAGCCCGCGAAGGCCATGCGCGCCCGCCGGTCGTAGCGCTGCTCGAGGAACTCCGGCAGCGTGAACACCTTGGAGCGCAGGTAGAACGGCAGGATGAAGAAGATGAAGACGACGAGGATGACCGCCGACATCCACTCGTAGGCGAAGATCGAGATGCCCTGCTCGTAGGCACCGCCGGCGAGCCCGACGAAGGTGGCGCCGGACATGTTCGTCGCGACGAGCGAGAGCCCGACGAAGGGCCAGATGAAGTTGCGGCCGCCGAGGAAGTAGTCCTCGGAGGCGTCGCTGTCCTTGCCGCCGCTGGCCTTCGCCTCGGCGTGCGCCTTCTTCTGCATCCGCGACCCCACGACGAGCGGGATGATCCGGCTGAGCACGAGGTAGCCGATGATCACCGACAGGTCGAGCGCGCGGACGGTGAAGTCGGGCATACCCTGTCCGCCGCTGTCCGCGAGCGGGAGCATGACGTCGGCCGTCATCGCGCGCCCTCCTCGGTGCGGACGACGAGCACCGCGCAGGGTGCGTGGCGGACGATCCCCTCGGCATCGTTGCCGAGCAGCACGCGCACGAAGGCGTTCTGCCCGCGGCTGCCGATGACGATGAGGTCGGCGTCGATCTCGTCGCGCAGTCGCAGGATCTCGTCGGTGGCACGGCCGGTCCGCAGGTGGCTGCCGCCGACCCCGACGTGCGCGCCCTCGAGCTGGGAGACCGTGTCGGCCAGCACCGGTCTCGCCTCGGCCTCGATGCGTTCGCGCAGGGACGGGCTGAGGGGGCTGGGGTTGGTCCATGGCGAGACGAGGGCGACGTGCACCACGTGCACCTCGGCCTCGGTGTGCCGCACCAGGTCGATGACGCGGTCACGGGCCAGGGCCGCGCTGGGCGAGCCGTCCGTCGCGAGCAGGATCCGGGTCGGGAACGTCATGGGGCCTCCGCTGGGCGAGGTCGTGTCGGCGTTGACGCTGCCCACCCTGGCAAGCCCGGGTCCGCCTCGCCTGCTGAACTGCCGCCGCGCGTCAGCACGCCGGCGGTCGGGACGGGGTGGGCACCCCCGCGCAGCCCGTAGACTGGACCGGCATGAGTGAGGCGACCTGGCGAGAAGTGGCTCCGGGGGTCCACGTCCGTCGGCACGACGAGCTCAAGCTCAACTGCGGTCTGGTCGTGGGCGAGGAGCGTTCCCTCGTCATCGACACCCGCAGCTTCCACGCGCATGGCCGCGAGCTGCTCGAGGCGGTCCGCGAGATCACCGGCACCGAGCTCGTCGTCGTCAACACCCACGCGCACTACGACCACTGCTTCGGCAACGCGGCCTTCCGCGACTCCCAGATCTACGCCCACCCCGGCGCCGCCGAGGGGCTGCGCCGCACCGGCGAGCACCAGCGGCAGCAGGTCGTCGACCACCTGCGCGCGACCGACCGCGAGCACCTGGCCGAGCAGGTCGAGGAGACCGAGATCGTGCTGCCGTTCTACCTCGTCGAGCAGGACACCGAGCTCGACCTGGGCGGCCGCACCGTGGAGCTGCAGTATGCCGGCCGCGGCCACACCGACCACGACCTGGCGGTCGGGGTGCCCGACGCCGGGGTCGTCTTCGTCGGCGACCTCGTCGAGGAGGGCGCCGACCCGGCGATGGAGGACGCCTTCCCGATGGAGTGGGCGCCGACGCTGCGCTCGCTGCTGGAGCGGCCCAGCGGTGTGCTCGCCGACAGCTGGGTCCCCGGGCACGGGCACGTCGTCGACCGCACCTTCGTCGAGACGCAGGCCGAGCAGCTGGCGACCATGGCCGAGCGCTTCACCGAGGTGCTGGGCACCGGCATCGCCGGGGTGGACTCGCTGGCCAACGCCGGTCGCGGCCTGGGCCTCACCGAGGACACGCTGCGGCTGGCCGCCGTGCGCGCGCTCGAGCTGCGGCACTGAGGCGGCGCGGGGCATACCCCGGGGGGCGCGGCATTTGCACTCGGAGGCCCCGAGTGCTCATCATGGACCTAGCACTCTCATGACGAGAGTGATAATCCGACCGGCCTGCCGAGGGTCGGGAGCCGGGGAGACCTGATCCCCGCGCCTCCGGCTCGTCCGTCGCGGGCGGCACCCGGTCACCCGTCCATCCGCATGTGGAGGAAGCAGCTCAGATGGCCAAGACCATTGCTTTCGACGAGGAGGCTCGCCGCGGGCTCGAGAAGGGTATGAACACCCTTGCCGACGCCGTGAAGGTGACCCTCGGCCCCAAGGGCCGCAACGTCGTGCTCGAGAAGAAGTGGGGCGCCCCCACGATCACCAACGACGGTGTGAGCATCGCCAAGGAGATCGAGCTCGAGGACCCCTACGAGAAGATCGGCGCCGAGCTGGTCAAGGAGGTCGCCAAGAAGACCGACGACGTCGCCGGTGACGGCACGACGACGGCGACCGTGCTGGCCCAGGCCATGGTCAAGGAGGGCCTGCGCAACGTCGCCGCGGGCGCCAACCCCATGGCCCTCAAGCGGGGCATCGAGGTCGCCGTGCAGGCGGTCAACGACGACCTGCTGGCCATGGCCAAGCCGGTGGAGACCAAGGAGCAGATCGCGCAGTCCGCGAGCATCTCCGCGGCCGACACCGAGATCGGCGGCATGATCGCCGAGGCCATGGACAAGGTCGGCAACGAGGGTGTCATCACCGTCGAGGAGTCCAACACCTTCGGGCTGGAGCTGGAGCTCACCGAGGGTATGCGCTTCGACAAGGGCTACATCAGCCCCTACTTCGTCACCGACACCGAGCGCATGGAGGCCGTCCTCGAGGACGCCTACGTGCTCGTCGTCAACTCCAAGATCTCCTCGGTCAAGGACCTGCTGCCGCTCCTGGAGAAGGTCATGCAGTCCGGCAAGCCGCTGATGATCATCGCCGAGGACGTCGAGGGCGAGGGTCTGGCGACCCTGGTCGTCAACAAGATCCGCGGCAACTTCAAGTCCGTCGCCGTCAAGGCCCCGGGCTTCGGTGACCGGCGCAAGGCCATGCTGGCCGACATCGCCATCCTCACCGGTGGCCAGGTCATCTCCGAGGAGGTCGGCCTCAAGCTGGAGAACGCCGAGCTCGACATGCTGGGCACCGCCCGCAAGGTCGTCGTCACCAAGGACGAGACCACCATCGTCGAGGGCGGCGGCGACGCCGAGCAGATCGCCGGCCGGGTCTCCCAGATCCGCACCGAGATCGACAACTCCGACTCCGACTACGACCGCGAGAAGCTGCAGGAGCGGCTGGCCAAGCTGGCCGGCGGCGTGGCCGTCATCAAGGCGGGCGCGGCGACCGAGGTCGAGCTCAAGGAGCGCAAGCACCGCATCGAGGACGCCGTCCGCAACGCGAAGGCCGCCGTCGAGGAGGGCATCGTCGCCGGTGGTGGCGTCGCCCTCATCCAGGCGACCCGCGCCTTCGACGGCCTGTCCGTCAGCGGTGACGAGGCCACCGGCGCCAACATCGTCAAGGTGGCCATCGAGGCCCCGCTCAAGCAGATCGCGGTCAACGCCGGTCTCGAGGGCGGCGTCGTGGCGGAGAAGGTCCGCGGCCTCACCCCGGGCGAGGGCCTCAACGCCGCGACCGGTGAGTACGGCGACATGCTCGGGTTCGGCGTCGCCGACCCGGTGAAGGTGACCCGTTCTGCCCTGCAGAACGCCGCCTCCATCGCCGCGCTCTTCCTCACCACCGAGGCGGTCATCGCCGACAAGCCGGAGAAGACCCCGGCCATGCCCGCTGGCGCCGACGGCGGCATGGGTGGCATGGACTTCTGATCGATCCCGTGATCAGACGCTAGGCGCGCCCGCGTTCCTCGCGGGCGAACCACCACCGACGGGCGGTCCCTCCACTGCGGAGGGGCCGCCCGTCGGCCTGTGCCGGGGAGCTCGCGACGGCCGGGGCTGGGGACCCCGTCGCCCGCGACGCCTGCCAGGGCGCGCGGCGGTGCCGTCACTCAGGGGTAGGTCGCTCGACCCGGACAACCGTGCCCCGCAGGGATCACTGCGGGGTGAAGCGGGTGCGGTTGGTCTGCTCGACCAGCTCGTAGTCCTGGCCGGCCGTGCGCAGCGTGGTGGAGATCTGCTGCAGCGAGGTGCGCACCTTCTCCTGGGTGGCGCTCCAGTCCTGGGTGACGGCGTGGAAGCTGCCGGCCGCCGACCCCCGCCAGCAGTCCTGCAGCGCGTTGAGCTTGGCCATCATCGAGCGCACCTCGCCCTCGATGCTCGTGGCGATCCGCTCGATGTCGCCGGAGGCGGCGGCGATCCGTGCCGTGTCGACGGCGAACGTGTTGCTCATGGGGTTCCCTCCCTCGTGATGGTGGCCGGGCGGCCACCTCGTGCCCCCGACGCTAGGCGCACTCGCCGGTCTGCCGCAGAAGTTGTCCACAGGTAGGGTCACGGGCATGACCGTCCTCGTCGACCCGCCACTGTGGCGGGCGCACGAGAGGCTCTGGTCCCACCTCGCGAGCGACACCTCGCTGGAGGAGCTGCACGCCTTCGCCGGGCGGGCGGGCATACCCCGGCGCTCCTTCGAGGGCGACCACTACGACATCCCCCAGGAGCGGTATGCCGACGTCGTCGCCGCGGGCGCGGTCGAGGTGAGCGGGGGAGAGCTGGCACGGCGGCTGCGGGCGAGCGGCCTGCGCTTCCGCAAGCGGCGGGGCGAGCGGCCGCTGGCGCGCGTCGTCGACGGGCTGCCCCAGGTCGTGCCGGGACCGCACGTGCTCGAGGTCGTCGGCTCGCCGCACGAGCGGCGCGGCGCCGGGGCCGCGGTGGTGCTCATCGCCTCGACGGAGCCGCAGCCGCGCATGGTCCTCGTGCGCAACGCCTCGCGGGAGGGCTGGGGCGCCCCCGGGGGCAAGCGGGAGACCACCGACGGATCGGTGCGGGCGACGGCCGTGCGCGAGGTCGCCGAGGAGATCGGGCTGCGGCTCGACCCGGAGGTGCTGGTGCCCGTGGGCTACCAGCGCATCACGATCGCGGCCGGGCACGGCCGCGGCACCTGGGACGACGGCGACAACTACGTGCAGGTGTATGCCGCCACGCTGCCCTCCCCGGTCCCGCTGCGGCCGGACGGGGTCGAGGTGCTCGAGGCGCGCTGGCTGAGTCTGGCCGAGGCGCGGGGTGTCGCGGGCCAGGCTGCCTGGTGGCCGCTCGCCGAGTGGTGGTGGGCCCGGGGGTAGGGCTCCGCAGATCGTGCCTCCGGGCGGGGTGGGGCTGCGCAGGCCGTGCCTCGCGGGGGTGGGGCTCCGCAGGTCGGGCCTCGGGGGTGGGCCTACGCAGGTCGTGCTCGGGGTGCCCGCGGGTCGCACCGCCGACGGGCTCGGCGTCCGTGGGTGAGGCACCGCCACCGGCGGGAGCTGTGCCACATGAGTCACACGGACCCCTCGGGCACCCGGCTGCGGGGAAAGTCGCGCGAGCCGGGGTGATTTCCCCGGCGTCGGGACACGTCTCCGCGGTGCGGGGCGCGTGTGGCGTGCGGGACCGGTGGTGTCCGGCCGGGCCGTCGACCTCACCTGGGTCACGCTCGCCCCATACGCATCCCGCTGCTGGGAAAGTCACGCGAGCCGGGGTGATATCCCCGGCGTCGGGACACGTCTCCGCAGTGCGGGGCGCGTGTGGCGTGCGGGACCGGTGGTGTCCGGCCGGGCCGTCGACCTCACCTGGTCACGCTCGCCCCATACGCATCCCGCTGCGGGGAAAGTCACGCGAGCCGGGGTGATATCCCCGGCGTCTGGCAACGTCTCCGCAGTGCGGGGCGCGTGTGACACGTAGGACAGATGAGGTGACGACCCTGCTCGCCACCTGGCCGCAGCCAAACGCAGCGGTGTGGGCGCTCAGGCCCGTCGCAGCCCCACCGAAGCGGCGTGGGCGCTCAGGCCCGCCGCAGCCCCACCGAAGCGGCGTGGGCGCTCAGGGCCGCCGCAGCTCCGCCAGCTCGGCCTGCAGGTTGGCCCGGGCGCGGGCGTCCCAGTGCTCGTGCGCGTGCCCGGTCCGGTAGAGCCGCTCGCGCCCGGCCAGCGGCCCCATGACCCCGAGGCGGCCGGCGCGGAACGCGTCCTCGGGCACGTGGGCGTACTCCTCGCGGACCTGGGCGCGGTAGGCGGCATACCGCGGGGGCGGCGCCGAGAGGATCCAGAGGTCGGCGTCGTGGACGGCGTCCGTGGCGGCACCACCCTCGCCGGGACCCTCGTGGTCCAGCGTCATGACCACGCCGGCCTCGACGGCGTCGACCGTGCCGTCGTCCACGCCGAGGCGGTGCAGGTGGTCGCGGGCCAAGGTGGCGCTGCGGTGCTCGTTGCTGCCGGGCCTGGCGCGGGGGTCGTAGGCGAGGTCGTGGTACCACCCCACGGTGCGCGCCAGCAGCGCCTCGTCGGGGTCGACCTCGCCGGCGGCCGCGAGCTCGTCGATCGCCGCCAGGACCTCGGTGAGGTGCTCGGTCGTGTGGTAGCGGCGCTGGGGCTCGGACCACCCGCGCAGCAGCAGCGACCCTTCCGCCAGCCACAGGTCGCGGCCCGCCTCGGGCGCGAGCAGGGCGGCGTCGGCGAGCCAGCGGTCGAGCAGGGCCTCGGCGGGGTGCGTCACCCGGCCACTCTGGCACGAGCCAGGGCGACGCCCGCGTGCGCCCCGACGGGCAGCACGCGACTCCGCGGGCGCATCGTGCGAGATGCGCCCGCGTGGTGCCCGTCCGACGAGACGCACGGTTGAGGGCCCGAGCCGCCTTCGACGTCCGCGGGCGGCACGCCCCACCGGCGCCGGGGTGGTGACCCACGGACGGGACGGCGTGCCGTGCGACGATCGGGCGGTGCTGCCGACCCAGCTGGACGCCGAGGGGGTCGCCGACCTGGCCGCCGCCCACCCCGGGTGGTTCACCACCGCCGGGTATGCCGTGCCGCCAGGCCGCCCGCAGGTGCGCCTCCTGGGGCGGGGCGAGTCGTGCGCGGTGTGGGAGGTCGAGCCAGGTCTGGCCGTGCGCGTGCCGCACCGGCCGGTGCACGAGCTGCCGCTCGGCCTGGACGCCGAGCTGGACCTGCTCACCCGGGTGCCCGCGGACGCCGACCTCGCCGCCCGCCCCGTGGCGGTGCGGCTGCCGACGGAGGGCGACCCCACGGCATACCTCGTGAGCACGGCGGTCCCGGGTGAGGTGCGCGCCCCCGCCGACTGGACCGACGAGCTCCTCGCGGCCCTCGCCCGCGCCCTGGCCCGCCTGCACGTGGGCGGTCGCACCGAGGGACTCCCCGCACCGGCAGCCCCGGACCCGGTGGCGGCCGCGCACGCCGCGCGCGACTGGTGGCGCGAGCACGAGCCGGGCCCGGCGGCCGTGCTGGACCCGCTCTGGCCCGCGGTGCTGCGCCGCAGCGAGCAGAGCCTCCCGGCGTTCGGCTCGGTCGAGCCCGCCCTGGTCCACGGCGACGCCTGCCTGAGCAACGTCGTCGTGAACGGCGGTGTCCCCCGGCTCATCGACTGGGAGTGGGCCCACGTGGGCGACCCCGCGCGGGACCTGGCGTTCTCCGGCGGGCCGGTGCACGCCGACCCGTGGTACGCCCCGATGAACGAGCGCCGCGTCCGCGCCCAGGCGCAGGCCTACGCCCGCGAGCGCGAGCGGCTCGGGGCCCCGGTCGACCTCGGGCCGCTGCTGGTGCGCCGCGAGGTCTGGCTGCTGCACGAGACCTTCTTCATCCAGCCGCACCTGCACCGGGTGGCGGCAGCCGCCACCGACCCCGCACGGCGCACGACATACCTCGAGGCCGCCGCGCATCTGCGCGACGGCCTCGAGAGGTGGCTGGGCTGACTCAGCGCTTGCCGAGCAGCGAGTCCGCGAGGTCGGCGAGCGCCTCGGACAGGTCCTCGCGGGCGGTGTGGGCGCCCTTGGACAGACCCTTCAGCGTGCCCTTGGCCTTGCCCTTGCCGCTCACGCCGACGGCGTCGGCGAGGCCGTGGCCGACCGAGCTGGCCGCGCCGGTGACCCCGGCGGCCGCGGCACCGGCCGCGCCGGTGACACCTCCGGCCACGGCACCGGCGGCGTTGCCGACACCGTCGGCGACCGACTGCGCGGCGTGCTTGGTGCCGGAGAGGAACGACTGCGTGGCCAGCGTCAGGCCCGCGCCGACCAGCCACACGTCCTTGGCCAGCCCGGTGCCGTCCGGCGTGGGTCGGATGCCGTCCTCCTGGGTCATGCCCGGGGTCTTGAGGTAGAGCCCGGTGAGCCCGACGCCGAAGGCGGCCAGGCCGGCCCCGGCGACGGCGGACGGCACGGTCGGCAGCAGCAGCGCAGCACCGAGCCCGATCTCGGCGTAGGCCAGGGCCTTGGTGAAGTCGCCCGCCTTCATGTCCTTGAACACCGGGTAGACGCTGGAGGCCCAGCCGTGCATCTGCTCGGCCTCCTCCTCACCGGCCTTGAGCTTGCCGATGCCGGAGTTCAGGATGAACGCGCCGGTGGCGACCCGGAGTGGGATGTGCGTGGGGTGCATGTGTTCTCCTCGTGTGCGGGAAGTCTGCTGCGGCCTACCGTATGCCGTCCGCCCAGGTGGTGCGAGGCGGGGCCCGCCGCTACCTACGCTGTCCTCATGACAGGTCAGGGGTCGGGGCGGCTCACGGGTGCCGACCGGGGGATGGCTCTGCTGCTCCAACGGGCGTTCGCTGTGGGGCTGCTGGTGGCGGCCGTCGTCGCGCTGGTGACACCGCTGAACGGCTGGCTGGTCTTCCCACCGGTGGTGGTCCGCGTGGCCGCGGGGGTGTCGCTGCTGGTCCTCGTGCTCCTCGGGCGGTCGCTCCTCCAATTCGGCGCAGGCGTGGGGGGAGGGGGGGGCGCGGTCCGGGACCCTCTGGGCCGGTGCTGCGGCGGGCACGCTGCTGGCCGGGGCGCACGCGGCGCTGGCGCTCATCCCCTTCGGCTGGGACGCCCGCCGGATCTTCTCCAGCGCCTCGACGCTCGCCGCGGGGGAGCCGCTGCCCGTCGAGGCGCTGACCTACTACGCGCGCTACCCGCACAACGTGCGCCTCCTCTGGCTGGAGCAGGTGGCGGTCGAGGCGGGCTCGGTCGTCTCGCTGCCCGCGCTGGGTGCGGTGCTGCTGCCGCACGTGCTGTGCGTCGGGGTGGTGCTGTGGTCGCTCGGCCGCGCCGCCCAGCTCCTCGGTCACCCGCGGGCCGTGCTGCCGGTGCAGGCGCTCGCCCTGGTGCTGGTGGGCCTGTCGCCGAACGTCGCCGTGCCCTACACCGACCTCCCGGCGGCCGCGGCGGTCTCGGTCGCGGCCTTGGCGATGGTGCGGTGCGGCGGCGCTGCCGGGTGGAGCTGGCCGTGGGCGCTGACCGGGGCGGTCTCGCTCGGGCTGGGCGTCGCGCTCAAGCCGTATGTCGTCGTGCTCGCGATCGCGCTCGTGCTGGTCGTGCTGTGGTCGCGGCAGTGGCGACGGGTCGTCGCCGTGGCTCTCCTCGGCGCCGTCTCGTGGGGCACCGTGGCGTTGCTCGACGGGGCCTCGGCGCGGGGGACCGGGCTGGACGCGCAGCGGCTGGCGCAGGTGGAGGCGCCCTTCCCGCCGGAGCACTTCCTGGCGATGGGCACCTGGGACTCCGCCGAGGACTCACCGGTGCGCCGGTGGGGCGCCTACCGCCAGGACCAGGTCGAGGCCACGGCGGCGATGGACCCCGCCACCCGCGCGGCGGACCTGCGGGCCCAGGCGTGGGACCAGGTCGGCGGACGCGGTCTGGTCGGCAACCTGCGCTTCTTCGGCGCCAAGGCGCTGTGGGTCTGGGGCGACGGGACCTTCTGGGCGCACGGTGAGGGCGCCGACAGCCGGCAGGCGAGCAGCCTGCCCGAGTCACTGTCGGGGATGACCGCGGCCAGCAGGGGCGCCGGCGAGCTCTACGACGAGCGGGCCGGGGTGGTGCAGGGGCTGTGGGTCGCGGTCGTCCTGCTCACCGGGGCCCTGCTCCTGCGTGCCCGCGCCGACCCGCTCCTGACCACCTGGGCGCTCGCGCTCGGCGGGCTGACGGCATACCTGCTGATCTTCGAGTCGCGACCGCGCTACGTGCTCGCGCTGGTCCCCGTGGTGCTGCTGGTCCTGCTGCGCGCCGGGCTAGGATCGGCCGACCACCCGACCGCGACCCGTGAGGCCCGATGAGCGCACCGCAGGCCGGCCCGATCGCGCTGAGCGTCGTCGTGCCGATGTTCGACGAGCAGGACGTCCTGCCGCTGCTGGTGCAGCGGCTGCGGCCGGTGCTCGACGGGCTGAGGCTGGGCTACGAGGTCGTGGCGGTCGACGACGGCAGCAGCGACGCGACCCCGGTGCTGCTGGCGCGCGAGCGGCATAGCTGGGCCCAGCTGCGGGTCGTCCGGCTGCGCGCCAACGCCGGGCACCAGGCCGCGATCTCCGCCGGGCTGGAGCGCGCCCGCGGTGACCTGGTCGTCACGATCGACGCTGACCTGCAGGACCCGCCCGAGCTCATCGCGGACATGGTGCGGCTGGCGCGCGCGGAGTCGCTGGACGTGGTCTACGCCGTGCGCGACGACCGCACGACCGACACGCGCTTCAAGCGGGTCACGGCCAGCGGCTACTACGACACGATGCGGCGGCTGGGCGCCGACCACGGGCCGTCCAACGCCGGCGACTACCGGCTGATGTCGCGCGCCACGGTCGAGGCGGTCACCGCGCTGCCGGAGCACCATCGCGTGCTGCGGCTGGTCGTGCCCTCGCTCGGCTTCCCCTCCGGCGTGCTGACCTACCGTCGCGACGCGCGGGCGGCCGGGCGCTCGAAGTACCCCCTCTCCTCGATGGTGCGGCTCGCGCTCGACTCCATCACCGGGGCGAGCATCGCGCCGCTGCGGCTCGCCACGTGGCTGGGCTTCGTCGGGGCCGTGGTCGCGCTGGGGCTGCTCGTCTACGCGCTGGTGGGGTATGCCGTCGGCCTCAACGTGCCCGGCTGGACCTCGACCTTCATGGTGGTGACCGCGGTCGGCGGGGTGCAGCTGCTGTGCCTGGGGATCCTGGGGGAGTACGTCGGGCGGACCTACACGATGCAGCTCGGCCGGCCGACGTACTACGTGGCGCACGACAGCCTCAGCGGGCAGGAGCCGCCGCCCCCGCCCGGACCGACCACGGGATAGCACGACCGTCATCGGCGCACTTCCCGGTGGAGGTCGTGCTAGGCCGACGTCGGTCCCGCAGAAGAGACGGCGAGGGCGTCCGGCAACGGGTCGGTATGCACCACCGTCAGCCCGCTGACCGCGCGGGTGAGCACGACGTAGAGCCGGCGCAGGCCGGTCCGCTCATCCGGCTCGGCGGCGGCGATCGCCGCGGGCTCCACCACGACCACCTGGTCGAACTCCAGCCCCTTGGCGACCGTCGCGGGGACGAGGAAGACCCGCAGTCGCAGCGTGTCGTCGGCGTGCTCGCCGTCCATGACCTCGTGCCCGACCCCTGCCCCCGAGAGCGCGTCCCCGACGCGGCCCACCCACGTGTCCGGCACCACGACCCCCACCGACCCCTCGTGCGCGGCCGCCTCCTGCACGGCCCGCACGGCGCCCTCCACCGCCTCCTCGACCCGCACCACGTCGAGCCGTCCCGGGTTGGACCGCACCGACTCCGGCGGCGCGAGGTCGGGGGCCATCGACGGCAGCAGCCGGGCGGCGAACTCGATGACCGACGACGGCACACGGAAGCCACGGACGAGCTCCTCGAGGTGCGTCGACCCGGCCGAGAGCTCCTTGCCCAGGTGGTGCAACGACTCCTCCCACGACGTCGTCGACCACGGCGTCGTGCCCTGCGCGAGGTCGCCGAGCACGGTGAGCGAGCCCGTCGAGGCACGCCGCCCCACAGCCCGCAGCTGCATCGGCGAGAGGTCCTGCGCCTCGTCCAGCACGACGTGGCCCAGGCTCGGGGTGCGGTCGACCAGGTCGGTGAGCTCGTCGAGCAGCACGAGGTCCGCCGCGCTCCACCGGGCCGAGGCCGCCGACCGCGGGGGCCGCTCCCACACCATCGCGCGCTGGTCGTCGGCCAGGTGCTCACCCGTGGTGAGCAGCGCGGCGAGCACGGCGGCCGGCTTCACCTGCGGCCAGAGGTCCTTGACGTAGGCCTTCACCGGCGCGGACCGGGCGACGCTGTCCTGCACCCGGTCGTCCGGCGCGTCCCCGGAGCGCTCCATCGCCACCATGACCGCGTGCGCGAGCCGCTGGTGCAGCATCGCGCGGGCGGCGGCATACCCCACGCCGCGGGTGCGCAGCTCCTCGACCATCTCCTGCACCTGGTATGCCGGGACCCGCCACCGGCGGGACCCGCGCGGCACCACCAGCGCCTCGGTCGGGCTGGACACCTGCCCCCAGAGCGCGGCGCGCAGGACCTCCGCCATGCGCGCTTCACCCTTGAGCCGCGCGACCTCGGTGCTGTCGGTCGAGCGGACCGTCGCGCCGGTGGCGTCGGCGACGAGCTCCTCGACCGTGGTGTGCCGCACGGTGATCTCCCCGAGCGAGGGCAGCACCGCGCCGACGTGCTCCAGGAAGGCGCGGTTGGGCCCGACGACGAGGACGCCGGAGCGGGCGAGCCGGGCGCGGTAGGCATACAAGAGCCAGGCGGCGCGGTGCAGCCCGACGGCGGTCTTGCCGGTGCCCGGTGCCCCTTGCACGCACAGCGTGGTGGCGACGTCGGCGCGGACGATCTCGTCCTGCTCCGGCTGGATGGTGGCGACGATGTCGCGCATCGGCCCGATGCGCGGTCGCTCGATCTCGCGGGCGAGGATGCCGCTGCCACCGCTCTCCCCGGGCTCGCCGGTCCCCAGCCACTCGTCCTCCAGCGCGGTGATCTGGCCGTCCTCGACGCCGAAGCGGCGCCGGCGCTGGACACCCATCGGATCGGTCGGGGTGGCGCGGTAGAAGGGTGTGGACACCCCGGCCCGCCAGTCGACGACGACCGGGTCGCCGTCGGCGTCGGAGACGTGCCGGCGGCCGATGTAGAGCGCGTCCTCGGCGGTGTCGAGCCGACCGAAGAACAGCGTGGTGCCGGGGTCGTCCTGCAGCGCCTTCGCGCGCAGCCAGAGTGTCTGCGCCAGCGCCTCGCCGGCGAGGGCGTCGCCTCCGTCGGCGGTCAGGCTGAGTGTGTGCTCACGCATGCGCGCGAGCTCGTCGCGGGCGCGGGCCAGGTGGGCCTGCTCGGCGGCGAGGTCGGCCTGCGGATCAGGAGGATGGGTGGGGGCAGCGGGCATGACGGCTCACCTCGTCGTGGCGTCGGGAGGGGGAGGAGGAGCGAGCATACTCCTCCGGCGCCGGCCGTCTGCTCGACCAGAGCCCGTCACCGGTGAGCAGGGGCAGCGCCACCTCGTCCACGATCGCCACGACGATCTCGTCCGGGACCGGCGCGCCGTGCGTGATGAAGTGGTGCCGCAGCAGGGCCGACCCGGCCTCGAGCCGTCGGTCCGTCACGCGCGCCGGGTCGATCTCGCCGCGCGACACCGCCCGGTCTGCCACGAGGCGCAGGGCCCGCAGCGTGGTGCCGCCGGGAGGAGCTCCGGCCCGCCCGGCACGGGCCGGGTCGAGGAGAGACTCGCTGAGCACCGCCGCGAGGGCCTGCCCAGCAGGACCGGCGAGCTGGTCGGCGACCCCCCGCAGCAGACCCAGCAGGTCGCCGCGCAGGCTCCCGGTGTCGGCCGCCGCGTCGAGGTCGGGGAAGGCGTGCCGGACCGCCGCCATCGCCAGCTCGAGCCGGCTCGGCCAGCGGCGGTAGAGCGAGGCCTTGCTGGCCTGCGCCCGGAGGGCGACCCGCTCCATCCGCAGTTCGGCGAGACCCACCTCGGTGAGCTCGTCGAGCGCCGCGGTCAGGATCGCATCCTCGAGCTCGGACCCTCGGCGTCGGGGGCCGGTCCGGTGGTCCGCGCCGCTGGTCACGGCCCGACCGCCGGCGCGGCGGTCACGACGCCCGCGTCGCCGTCGACGACCACCAGCTGCCCGTCCCGCAGGGCTCGGGTGCCGGTGCCCGTGCCCATGACGGCAGGGACGGCATACTCACGTGCCACGATCGCGGCGTGCGACCCGACGCCTCCGGTGTCCACGACCACGGCCACGGCGCGCTGGAAGAGCGGGGTCCAGGACGGGTTCGTGTAGGAACAGACCAGGACGTCGCCGGGGCGGAGGCGGGCGAAGTCGGCGGGCTTGCGGATCACCCGCACCGGGCCGCTCGCGCGCCCCGCGCTGGCGGGGGTGCCCGTCACGAGGGCGTCAGGAGGTGCCCCGCGGGAGCGGCGGAAGGCGCCAGGCGCGATGAGCGGCACCGACGCCAGCTCCTCGCGGCGCGCCCGGCGGCGGTCGACGGTATGCCGCAGCTCGGCCGCCGCGTCCGCGGCGGCGTCCCCGAGGTCGCCGAGTGCGGCCACCTCCTCCCAGCGCAGGTGCCAGACGTCGTCGCGCTGCGCGAGGACGCCCGCCCCCGCCAGCCGACGGCCGACCTCCAGCATCACGGCACGCAGCACCGGGAGCACCCGGGTCGCCTCGAAGTGAGAGTCCTCGCGGAAGGCGATGCCCGCACGCGCGTCGTCGAGGAGTCCACGCACCGGCTCGCCCAGAGGCCCGCGGAGCAGCGGGTGCTCCAGCAGGTGCCGCTGCGCCGCGACCGCCTCGTGAGCCGCCGCGCCACCCTCGGCAGCCTCGGACCCGGCCGGCCGGTCGACGAGCATCCGGACCAGAGCCAGCACGGTCTCCGGCGCGTCCCGCCAGGTGGGGAGGGACAGGAAGAGCGGGCTCGCCGACTCGCGGTGCCCGAAGTCCCGGAGGACGGCATCCAGCTGCTCCCGGAAGCCGGCGAACCGCGGGTCGTCCAGCGCAGTCATCGGCTCCTGGGCGTCCAGCGCGGCGACGAGGTCGTCGTCCTCCCGGGCCAGGTCGGCGAGCTCCTGCAGGGCGTCGTTGGTGGCCTCGGTCCGGCTGCGTATGCCGCGGGTCAGGGCCGGCGACCAGCGGCCCAGGGCGAGCGCGGCCAGCCGCAGGCCGACGAGGTCGACCGCGGCCCGGGGCAGGTGGTCGACCCGCAGGTCGGTGACGAGGTCCAGCGCGGCCAGGGCGTCCTGGTGGGTGGCGAGCAGACCGGCCCAGTCCAGGCCGGCGAGGTCGGTGGCGTTCATCCGACGCACCCGCGCGTCGAAGGCCGCCCAGCGCGGGTCGTCCCACCACCGTGCCGGCCGGAAGCAGCGCAACCGGGGCAGGATCCGTGCCGGCGCGGTGAGGACCCGCGCCGTCGGTCGGGGGTGCGGCGGCACGAAGCGCTCGACCACCCCGTCGCGCTCGGGCAGGACGTCCGCGAAGGACACGGTCAGCCCGGGGATCTCCAGCAGCATCCGCTGCACCATCCGGCCGAGGCCGGGCGCGATCCACGCGCTGACGTCGAGCGGGTAGGGGCGGGCGGGGAGCATCTCCAGGATCTGCGGGCCGGTGAGTCGCTGCACCGGGGCGAGGTCCAGGGGAGGCGGCGGCAACGCCGTCATCGGGCGGGCCTGGAGCAGCGACAACCCCGATCCGGTGACCGCCCACTCGATGTCCTGCGGCCGGCCGAAGTGCTCGGCGACGCGGCGCCCGAGCGCCGCCAGGGCGAGCAGCGTCTCGTCCGGCACGACCGGCCCCGCGGACTCCCCGGCGGTGCGCTCGGTGACGCGGCCTCCGGCGACGACCGACGTCTCCGGGGTGACCTCTCCGGAGACCAGCGCCTCGCCCAGCCCGGGGGCGGCGTTGACGACCACCTCGTCGCGTGAGCCGGTCACCGGGTTGGCGGTGAACATCACGCCCGCCGCGTCCGCGGGCACCATCTCCTGCACCACCACGGCGAGGGCGACCGAGCTCGGGGAGATCCCGAGCCGCCTCCGGTAG